>JBDUES010000001.1:0-4200 GCA_040297625.1 Candidatus Nitrosocosmicus sp.
TGGTTCACCTGAATTCAATGCTGTAGTAGAAGAGTGTTGGAAACAAGGTAAGTACAGCGTGTTATCAAATTACTATCCAAACTTTCAATCGCTTAGACATATGATTTCTCAATATTATAGGACAAGGATATTTAACCTTGATATTAAAAAGTATCTATTAAGGTCCGCGAATTAATGTTAATAAGTATAGTGTAAGAATTAGAGACGGATAGGACATTTGTGACGCTATTTGAAAGAATATATATGGTGCACATCTATCATACTTTTGTTGTATTATGTGAAATTATAAATCGTACGGAAATGACATAATGTAATTACGGGTGGATTAAATCGAATTTCTTTGTAAATTAAATCTGCGTTCTTTTATCTTTTCCTTATTTAACATCAAAAATAATTTCATTTAATATATATATTAATTAGTTTTTCATTATTACAAATAATGCTTTAGGTAACGGATTTAGCGTACCTTGATAGACAGTATCCTTTATACTATCGATTGTAAAATCTTTTCCAAATATTTCTTTTATCTTGTCTTCTGAAAATCTATAAGGTCCATCATCACCTTGTTCTTTTTCACTAAAACATTTTAGAAAAAATATGCCGTTTTCCTTTAGTATTCGTTTTATTGTTTTAATATATTTTTGTCTTTTATCAATTGAAAGGACATGAAAACATCCTCGGTCAAAGATATAGTCAAATTCATTATCTTTGATATTTGAATTTAATATATCATCTACAATAAATCTAATACTTGCATCTTTTCTATCCCAATAAATTTTATTTGCTCTTTTAATCGCATTTTCAGATATATCTGATCCTACCACAGTTAGTCCTATTTTAGCAAGTTGAATTACTTGGGTTGCGGGTCCAGTTCCAATGTCTAGGAATTTTCCATTTGAGATTTTTAGCTGATTTAATGCCTGCTCTAGATCAGTATCCAGGTTACCGTAATACCATGGCATAGATTCTGCTGTTTGAAATTTATATAATTCATTCCAATTAGGAAAATTTTTACTCATCCTTAAAATCGCCTTTTATCCTATAAAATTTAAAAATCTTGACAGCATTGCAGGATATTGTCTTTTAACATCCTTTGATTTTAAAGCATAAGTGAAGTTCTGGTATGGCGAGAATTTCGTTATCTGCATTTACTATACTTTGTAGTCCAAATCGTGTATATTAGTGTGTATTTTCAATCGGGTTCGGTGGAAACATCTACAAATTTGTTTCTATTTCACTAATTTAAATGGCAATTTATAGAAATAATCTAAATGAAAACCAATACGGGATAATATTTTTCTGTGAAGGATTAATATTTTAAATTAAATTGTCCCTTTATAAAATGTTCAAATTCTCTTTCCGACAAATTTTTCTTCGCATCTATTATTATATTAGCATCCTTTATTACTGCTTTGTTGCATGATTCGAAAAACAGTTAAAACTATGCCATATTTTTAGTAAATCGTATTAAATCATGACTATTTGCCTCGCTTCATTATCACTAAAACGTTAACAGAAAACGATTTACTGAATCATGCAACAACGCAAACATTTTTATTTGCTATTGTGCTTCAATGCAGTTCACACTAAATCAAAAGCTTCAAAAATGTGATCTTGAGCTATTAATGACATTCGTTATCTGGCTGTATATAGAGCAAGCCCTGAAATATCGTGACTGTGTGTTGTTGTTAATCTAATGCCATCATTAACTTCTTTTTACGCCGACGTTTGTCTACTATGATGCTGTTGTTTTCATATCGATTTTCCCGCGGTTGTTCTTCTTCTTTTCCTGCTGTCGTATTGTCTTTATTTTTTTGACTTTTTTTTTCTTTTATTAAAACAGCAGTAGCAGATTTCTCTGAATATTGTTGTTCAGAAACTTCCTTGAAAGTATCTTTTGAATCATCTGACGGAGAATTAACCACATAGTGTTTATGTCGCCTTTCTACGTCGTTATTATCTCCTTTAAGCACCTTTTCTATTTCTCTTGCTAGAGATTTTTTGACGAGGTTTTTGAGATTATCTGTTTCAAGGCCTTGTGGATAAGTGGCTAGCAAATATTCAAAAAGTTTCATGTACTCGACTACTTTGTTACGATATTCTTCCTGAGAAGGTTTGTGATTTTTTGTTATCTTGAACCAAGTAGTTGCACATTGAGCAGGATAGGCTTTTGCAAGTTCTTCAATTACACGTTCCATTTCAAAGAAGTCTAGCATAAAGACAAACTCCTGTAGAAATGAATAATTAGAAGATCTTCCATTCTTTTCGATCTATCTATTATAATATTCTTCTATTATTTATTAGATCTCTTGCATAAATAGAAACAATCTATACCCTACATTATGTATATTGTATTTGGTTGTATTGTCAACAGCCTTTATAGAATAATGTGGATTATGACTGATCCGAAACGTGAATCTACTGCTTTAGCTTTGAGTACACTATAATTTGATATTGGCAATAAATTCCATTAGATAAGATAATTTATAAATTCATATATTGTTGCAGACAAGTCTTTAGTTTGTAAAACAGATATATTGTTACTAAAAACTAATAACTGGTTCGGTGGGAATAACTAAAAAGTTGTTTCTAGTCTTGTGCCATTGTTGAAATGATTGCCAATGTAAAGCGAATGTATCAATTAAATCACTGATTTTATCAAATTGGTTTATTATGATTATATCAGATTATTGACTGCTTTTATTTATTATTATGATATATCTAATAAATAATTATAATTTGTATTAATTCTCTTGAAAAAAAATGACTATTCTGACTTATGTCGTGTTCATAAAAGAATATACTTTGCCAATATGATATTTATGATATAAAGGATTATCAAGTCTGGGATTGAAACAGGATTTGCATTTCCTTTATTTCCTTATTTTTATTATGATTGTTATAAAATTTGAGGGAAGACTCGGGAAGTGGGACTTGACCTTTGTCTTTCAAACGGGAATTCTACTTTGATCGATTTATATATTTCACCAGCATGAGAAAGGGCTTATGTTACAGCGTGTGATGGAAATTGTGCAGTATTGAAATGTCAGGATTTGACATTTATCTGTAAGTAATCATATGCTTGTTGTAATATTATCTATGCAAATGAATTCCAGTTTTAGAGATTAATTATGATTAATAAGATAATTCAAACCTACTATTTTTTAGATGTTTGTAAAATTATTTTAGAAAAGGATATTAAATAAAATAGATTTATGATTTAATCTAAAATTTCTTTTGAAAGTTTAGCTGTTTCTATAACACTTTTTATCTCAATGTTTTTACTTTTACTTAATATTTGTGAAAATGAAGGTTTAGCTTTTTCTCCAATAATTATTGTTTCTTTTCATTTTATACTTAAAATTATTGTTAATTTATTATTTTTGAGAATTTCAGCAAAATCTCGTGCATTATGGATCATATCCCAAAATCTCGATGTATTATTTTCTGTATTGCGGTCTATTTCGATTAAATCATAAAATGATGTATCTTTAATGTCTATTGTTATTTCATCTTTAAAATCCATGGATAAAAGAGGCGTTTTGTTAAAATCTAATGAAATGTTACACCTCATATTCAAAAATAACACTACCTAAGCAGTTACATATTTTGAGGAATTGCTAGAAGAACCGTCGTTATGCGTTGCTGCAGATGTTGTAGAAATGGTTATTTTGCCATCTATCACCCATTTTGCACCTCCCAATTCCTTTCCACCTGGACCATGTGCTGATGGAATATCAATTTCCAAATTATCAAAAGTGTATGTTACCGATACATCTTTACTTACTAATTTTTCTACAAGTTTTGTAATTATTTCAGAATATTGTGATACTTTTTGTTTTTCTTTATTTGAATTATTTTCATTTTCTGAATTCTGAGAAGTATTGCTCATATCGATTGATAATCAACATCATTTAAATAATATAATTAATAATGTCCTTTTCAAGGTATTGTTATACTATTTTATATTTTTTGATTTTCCAATTTTCTCTAAATTATTACTTCTTGTTACAAATTTTAAATAGTCGGAGTTGAATTTATACCGATATAATAGTTCATTTTGAAACTTGTAAAGAATGATAGTCTACCATCAAGAATTATGCCATTCATATCACTATAACTGGACCTCAGCATTAAATCTGCATATTCATTTAAAAATTAGAAGTGAAAACCACTAAAAAAGAGGATATGTACTATCTA
>JBDUES010000002.1:0-4954 GCA_040297625.1 Candidatus Nitrosocosmicus sp.
ATTCGGTTAGACTGAAAAATATGATACAGGAAATGATGTTGAAAGCATCATTGTATAACAAGATGATATCTATTTAGACAAAATATGTTATAGGATTATAGAATTTTAATAATCATGCAACAAAGCAGAATTCGTGCACTGCTTCGACACTCTCTGTTGATGTGCGGGTAGGACTTTGCAAGCCGCGGGATTTCCATTCAAGGAAATCTGTCACTGTGCATCGACAAATCAGAGGGTTTTGCTGTCCCTATATTGTACCGCCGCCTTCGCCATCACCGACGACGGTAAATGTGGTCAAAACCCTGTCGTTAGCCCTAGATTATGGTCAGGATTTTGATTTGCAGAATATGAGGCTTTTCATTTATCAAACATGGTGGTATGCAGAAGTGTCAAGCGATTATTACTGATATCTATATCCCAAGGACATGTCTAGCAACCAAGAATGGCCTCACGACCAATGAGCAATCTTATCCTACGTTAAAAGTCAAGATAATACACCGATTAGGGTTGCATTTTGGTGCGTGCGTGAGTATGTATCTTCTGCTCCCCCGATATTGGGTGGTAGCACCTGCAATTCCAACTGCCGTCATCGTCATTTCATCGTCATTTCATTGTCATTTCATCGAGGATGCTAATTTGTTGGAGCGTTGAGCAATGTTATGTATATTAGGGATCCCAATTTGAATAATCATAAGGGATGACATGGTGAAATAAACTGTCATGCGTCAGTGCCCTTGGGGGATAAATGAGAGTAGTAGATTTATCAGAGCTATTTCTATCTGTCTTTTACAGGCGGTAATTTTACATGGAGATTATAAAATACTTTTATTTATACAAGCAGCAGTTTTTTAATTAAAAAATAAAAACAAAATTTCACAAAATACATTAATTATATTTCCACTGCTTGTGATAAGAAGGTTGTCTGCTCCACAATGGTTGCATTGGATAATTCCACCACTTGATTAATAATATTTATAGCGTTGAAAAACAAAAAGAGAAATATTTTAATTGTATCTTTTACAACAACATATTATTGATTGATAATATGTCCATACAATTACAGAAATTATCACTAAAAGCAAAGTTATTCCGAGGGTTGGGAGACTCTACGAGACTTTCTATATTGGAGGTATTAAGAGGAGGAGAAAAAACAACATCGGAAATAGTAAAAGAAACAAAACATAATCAATCAAATGTATCAAATCATTTGGCATGTTTATTAGATTGCGGTCTAGTTAAGAATAGGCGAGAAGGAAAACACATTTTTTATAATTTGAATAATAAAAAGGTAACAAAATTATTGGAAGAAAGTGATGCTGTTCTATCGGACATTGTAAATGGATTATATCTTTGTGTAAATTATACTGAAAAGCCATATGATGAGAAGGATACGGAGTAATTCCAAAATGATAAAAAAATTTAATTTTTCAGATATTATTCTACAAGATAATAAAAAAGAGAAGGAAAACACAAAAGTAATAATAAATGAAATTAAAGAGGAGAGTTGTGGATGTTGTTGTGAACAAGATACATCGTCATTATCTTCACCCTCTCCCTCTTCATCAATAAAATTTACAATAGAAAAATCAAATTTAGAGAAGAGAAGAGAAGAGAATCAAAATAATGGTGCAAAAATTCTCATAATAATAGGACTTGCATTAACAATTCCATTAGTAATAATAGAATTATTACAATATTATGATATTTTAAAAGGTGGTGTTTTTATTGATTATTTTCTGCTATCTTTAGCTACCCCAGTTCAAATCTTGCTAGGGGGACCATTTTACAAACGCTTTTACAATTCAGTAAAGAAAAAAAGAAGCTTTACTGTAGATACTTTAGTTGTAATAAGCACATCTGTTGCGTATGCTTACAGCATAATTGCCATATTCACAAATCAGGATGCAAGATTTTTTGAAGCATCTGCTTCTGTGTTGACAATATTTACAATAGGCGAATATGTTGAAAGTAAAGTTCTAAAAACTACTTCGGAATCTATCAAAAGACTTGTTTCATTAAAACCTAAAACTGCCACAATAATTACAAGTGACGGAAATCAAAAGACAATTGATATTGATGATTTAGCCATTGACAATGTTTTCATTGTAAAACCCGGTGACAATTTCGCAACCGATGGCTTTGTTGTATATGGAGAATCTTCAATAGATGAATCAATGATTACAGGTGAATCCATTCCTGTTTATAAAAAAATTGGAGATAAGGTTATTGGAGGAACTACAAATAAAAATGGATATTTACATATTAGAGCAACCAGTGTTGGCAGTCAAACAGTATTAGCAAATATTGTTGAAATGGTAAGAAAAGCAAGAGAAAATAAGCCATCAATTCAAAGAATTGCAGATAAATGTGCAAAATACTTTATTCCATTGGTTTTGTCTATTGCCATTTCTTCTTCTCTTTATTGGCTAATAGTAGCACAATCACCTATTGAATTTGGAATAACTGTTTTTGCCACGGTTCTAATCGTGTCCTGTCCTTGTGCACTAGGAATTGCAACACCAATGATAATATCACTAGGAATTGGCAAGGTTGCAAAACAAGGCATATTAATAAAGGGTGGAAAATATCTTGAAAAATTATCATCAATAGACACTATAGTTTTTGACAAGACAGGAACTTTAACTAAAGGTAAACCGGAAGTTGCAGATATAATTCCTAATGATGTAAATGATGAATTTTATCTATTACAACTAGCATCATCATCAGAAATTAAATCAGAACATCCCATAGCACAAGCTATAGTTAAAAAAGCACATGAAAAAAATATAACGACTCTGCCAGTCAGCGAATTTAATTCAATAACAGGACAAGGAATTGTAGCAAAATATCAGCAAAAGCGGATATTTGTTGGAAATCCAAGAACAACTACTAATAATATTGCTACTATAAACAATAATAATAATTATTTTTTACAATCTACTATAATTCCAAAAAAATTAGAATCAAAAATATTTGAATTAGAATTAGAAGGAAAAACGGTAGTTGCAGTTTTCATAGAAGATAAAATGATAGGACTAATAGCAGTTTCAGACATCATAAGAGAAAATGCAGTAGATATAGTTAAGCAACTTGAATTGATGGAAAAAGAAATAATCCTCTTAAGTGGCGATAATGAAAGAACTGCTAATGCCATTGCCAAAAAATTAGGCATAAAAAATGTTTTTTCACAAGTGTTACCTCAAGGAAAAGTAGAGAAAATAAAGGATTTGCAAAATGAAAAGAGGTCTGTAGCAATGGTTGGTGATGGTATTAATGATGCACCTGCATTAACACAGGCGGATATTGGAATTGCAATGAGCTCAGGAACTGATGTTGCAATGAATGCAGGACATGTAATTCTTATGAAAAATGATTTATCTGATATTGTTTTTGCTTTTAAACTAGCAAAATATTCAATGAAAAAAATTAAACAGAATCTAACAATATCTTTTACCTATAATTCTATAGCCATTTCAATAGCTGCAGGGTTACTATATAGTGTCACAAATTCTCTTATACTGACACCTGCATTAGCAGCACTGGGTTGGATTATTAGTGACTCTTTAGTATTTGGAAATTCCCTGTTTGTAAAAAAATTCAAGTTAAATCTTAATCGAGAATTGACCTGGTGAAATTATAATGACAGGCATACCACATAAACATAAAAATCAACAACCTTCAAAGCAAGCGAACAGACTTAAAATTGTATTTTTGCTTACCTCTTGTTATCTTGCTTCAGCAGTAATTATTGTCTTAATAACTGGTAGCTTATCTTTGCTTTCAGAAGCCGGACATATGCTTGCTGATGTAGGTGGGCTTGCTTTGGCCCTATTTGCTATCAACTATACTCACAAGCCCCCAACTCCTGAAAGAACATATGGCTTCTTTAGAATGGAAATACTGGCATCACTTACAAATAGTGTAGTGCTAATACTGCTTTCTATATATATCCTATACGAGGGTTTAATGCGTATATTTGCGCCGCCAGTAATTCAAGGCTTTCCTATAATAATAGCGGCAGCTGTTGGATTGGTAGTCAATTTTATTGGAATGAGGTTGCTTAGTGGTGGTGATGGTGGACACTCCCATGCGCTTCATGAACATACCGCCGACGCCCACGAAGAAAAAAAAGGAAAGGATGATGGTGATGAAAAAGAAGGGCACCATCATCATCATCACCAACACAAAGAAGAAGAAGAAAAAGAAGAACAAAGTCTGAATGTTAAAGCTGCATATTTAGAAACGTTAAGCGACACAATAGGAGCTGCAGGTGTCCTTGCTGCCGGTATAATAATGCTAACTACTAACTTCTATCTGGCAGACCCAATAATCAGTATTGGTTTAGCATTGTTCATGCTTCCAAGAACCTGGTCTATCATTAAGAAGGCTATTCATATACTGATGCAAGGGTCTCCATATAATATACCTCGTGAAGAAGTACAAGAAGCAATACTAAAGATAAGAGGTGTAACTGGGATATTTGATCTGCATATATGGACTATAACATCCGGTATGCATACATTATCAGCTCATGTTGTGATAATTGACCCAAGCAGATCACACGTAATTTTGCAGGAAATAAACTCTATTCTTGAAAAGAAATTTAAAATTACACATGCAACAATTCAATTAGAACGTTATCATTCAGAATCAAGTATATTTTAATCCAATTTGTGTATGTAATGCAACAACCTGTAAGCGACTCTTCCTATATAGAAAACATTGTCAGTAGTTCTATCCTATCCTTGATATGACTCATATTGTAATATGGATAAGTATAAAAATTATATTAGAATATTCATTTCTCTTCTGCTTTGTTGCATGATTCCCCTTTCCCAAATACATTTAGCTAACATCAACCAACAAATCATATGAACTGGCCTGTTTACAACCAATCTCTAGTTAGAAGAGGTGAAATCTTGCTAGGATTTGATGTCATAAACAACTGGAATAC
>JBDUES010000003.1:0-6248 GCA_040297625.1 Candidatus Nitrosocosmicus sp.
TACTGACAGCAGTCCATGTTAAGAAAAGTATGTAATACATTGTTGGAATCTAGTTTAAACCATATCCTTACAATAAAGCATCTTAAAATTACTGTTGGAGTATATACATAAGGTCTACCACGTTTTCGTGGTGCAATAGGCCATGGTATACAACATATCATATACAGAATGTTAAAAAGGATGGATTCCTTTAATCTATCAAGAGATAACCTTTGGGACAGTGTTTGTCAAAATTATATCCCAGGGGTTAGCTTTAAGCTGTTATGACATGTATCAAAAGATAATTTGAATTATGACCATGCCTCGATTATTTATTATGGACATATAATACTAAAACATTAATAAAAAACGATTTACTGAATCATGCAACAAAGCATTATTTAACTACTGTGACAGGACAATATGAATATGTAACTATGTCTGATGCTACACTACCCAGTAACATTTTTTTGAGTCCTGAATTTCCTCGATTACCAATTACTATTAGATCAACATCTCTTTCTTCTGCGTGATTTAAAATTGCTGCAGCAATTGAAAATGGTGAATTTATTATATCTGTTTTTATTTTTTTGTCAATCTCAAAAGTTTCTTCATCTTTTACATTATTGATAATTTCTTTAAACCATTTTTCGGCTTCTTTTGTATAATCATTCAAATAAGATTGTGAAACCATACCAAAAACTCCTGAAGAATCGCCATGATGAATTTTGGAAGGAATAATTGATAAAAGAATTATTTCGGAATTGAATTTTGCAGATAGATAAGTTGCATAATTTGCGGCATTAAAAGAAGATTCCGATCCATCTACTCCCACTAAAATTTTAGAAATTTTACTAGTCAACACAGATATTTTATTAAATTGTTATTAAAACTATGCTTTATTATATTTTTAAATGTGTTTCATTTGATCTAGATGACAAAAGACTAGACTCGATATTCGTCATTTAATAATGGAAACTATATAAGTATATAACAACTTTCAGGGGCTCTGTAAAGTTAAGGATTTTAAATGTTATTATTAAACAAATGAATTTGGTTTTGTAGAGTATTATTAGATAATTATGTTAAAATAAAAATAAATTTTATTATGCAAATTTAATATTTGTTGACTTTTACAATTAAAACATTTATCGAAAGAATTTTTTCCTTAACTTTATAGATCTCATAATACTAATATTAATATTTTTTAATAATATTGATATAGAGAACTTATATACATAACAAAATATAAAGTTTGATTTTTTTTATAAAAGAAAATTATCAAATACCATATAATTCAAACACTTTTTAAAAAAATTATATGTATATGACATAGCGTTTTATGTGATTTTTTTATAAAATGTACGTTTGGAATTCAAGCCAGCGAGATGATATAACAATATAAACATAAATTAAATATCTAAATAATTTATGGTTAAGAAAAAAGATATAGACTTTTCTATTGCTTGTCATTTATGATATATCAAATAAGAAAGAAAACAAAACTTGAGGATATAGTATATTCTTTACATCTTTATTTTAACGGTCTCTTAAGAAATACCTCTAAAGCAATATTTCTATATACAAAAATTGTTAAAAAAAGTCAATAGTGCGATAAGGAAGGATTAGATACAAAAGTACAAACCTGAAAGATTATTTTTTAAAAGGATAAAGGTTTCTGAATTCCTTGTATATTCAAAAAGATGAAACTCAAATAAAAGTTGTTTGTTCTGAATACATTTGGCTTTGGATAGCCATAGAACCTAAAAATGAGGAATTCATAGGATTAATAATATCAAAGGAAAGAAATATGTTTGTAGCAGAACGTTTTCTGTTAGATATAGTAGAGGAATATGGTTCATATCCAGTTTCCATCGATGGTGGTACTTGGTATCCACAAGCCTGCCAGTTTTTGAAACTGAAACATCATCTTCATTTTTTACGTAAGGATTATGAGAAAAGTATTATCGAAAGAACAATGCAGTATATCAAAGATAGAATAGAATGCTTTGATGATTACTTTCCATGCAATAGAAAGAAGAAATGTAAACTAAAGCATGTTCAACAACGGCTTAATCTATTTGCCGACTAATACAACAAAGAAATAATATCTTAACTTTAGAGCCACTTTCATAGTTACTTAACAGTTATGTAAATAATCTGTTATACTTTCATGTAAACTAACAGTGCTTGATTAGATACCACAATATCTTTAGATTACTCTTTTAAAATATTATCATGAGGGACACACACCTTCCTCAGATTACTTACGGATAATGAAAGAAACAGTTTACATGAGATTATGCTTGATGATAAAGAATCGAGATATCGAGCCAAGATTATCCTGCTTAAAGATGATGGATAGACCGTTCCTGAAATAAGAAGAGCGACTAATATAACCGTCATATGATGTCAACATCAGAAAATGGATACATAGATTCAATGAAAAAGGTATTGATGGAATAACGTCAAAAATACACAAGCACAAGCCAATCAAGATAACCAATGATATAGAAAAGAAGATTGTTGTGAGATAGTGACCAAAAACCCACGAAAAGATTATGGATTACCATTTTCTACATGGTCGTTACGTGTATTAGCAGGATTTATCTTCATTAGGAGGCGAGTCTTGTAGATTCTATAAGCCATACCGAGGTTAGAAACATCCTCCTAAAACATGGAATAAAATGTAGACAGTCAACAAAGATCACTCTGGGGAATAGCCAGGATCCAGAATACCATTTGAAAAAAAGAGGATCGAAGATCTAAGATACAGTAACCTTCCTTCTGACCCTATCCTGCTCTACGAAGATGAGAAGGGGCCAATAGTAGCAAAAACATATGGAGGTACATCCTGGTCTTCTTCTATCAAGTCCAAGGTATCAAGGCTCAAAAGATAAATGGACTACTAAACGTGTTTGGTGTTTATGACTATACAAATAACCAGATGTGGACACATGGATATCAGAGGAAAACAGGGAAACAGTTTTTGGATTTTATAAATAGAGTAGACCAAAAGTATGATGACAGTATTAAACAGATATTTCTGGTACTTGATAATGCATCTATACACAAATCAAACAAGGTGAAAATAGCAATATCCAAATACCATCCAAGGATATACTTGGTATTTCTTCCAACCCGATCTCCAGAATTAAATCTGATAGAAGTAAGATGGATGTGGATGCAACGACAAGCAATACACAATTCTACTTTTCAAGATGAACACGATATAGGTAAAGCAGTATCCTATTGGACCGTAAATTATAATAAAAAACATGCAGGCAAAACGAGTATAAACAGTTTACATGTAGAAAGTATCTATATGTTTACATAACTGTTAACAAAGCATAAATCAATTATAACTTTGTTTCTAAAGTTAGCCAGATCTCTATCATAATTAGAATAACCAGTTTATTACCATTAGTTTATTGCTAACATGTCTTTCCATTGCTTTCATATGATTGGTTACCCCTAAAATCAATGTTTTTTAAATCATTTACCGATCTGATAGATAGAATAACTGAATAAAATAACGACATATTAAGATTTCAGTAAATATTTTATTCGAATTAATATTTGATAAACTGTCAAGTTTACAGAATTTCCTCTAACGTATAACATATAAGTCATCATATTGATAATCCTGATTGTATGTCAAATAATATTAATTCTCAATCAGTTAACTTTGGATCCAATTCGTCGTCTTCTACCAAAGATGAAATTATTCGAGGGCTAAATGAAGATCTTGCTAGAGAATATAAAGCAATCATTCAGTATGTTGTCTTTAGCGCCACATTAAAAGGCCCAGAGTACGGTAATATTGCAGAACAGTTGAAAATACATGCATCCGAAGAACTCTCACATGCATTAGAAGTTGCTAGACAGATTGACTACCTTGGAGGAGAACCGACAATCAAAGGAAAGGACGCTGAAACATCCGAAGATTCAAAAACTATGTTAGAGATTGATTTGAAATCCGAACAAGATACTATTATAAATTATAGAGAAAGAATCCGTCAAGCAGAAATGTCAGGTGAATTTGCTTTATCTGAAAAATTAAGGAAGATTATAGCTGAAGAACAAGATCATGAAATTGATCTTAAAGATGCATTAGGAATAAAATAACGACATATTTGACCTTTCTTGATCGTAATATCCCATAAATTAAATTTTATCAATTAATGGCAACAATTAGAATTGAAGTCAATAGGGTAGATATTAATAGGGATATTTAGTTAACATGGCTCTGCAAAGTTAAGAAAAAATTGTCTATTCTTAGTATTTCAAATATACAATCCTAACAATTTTTTGTCTTATTTATCCAAATTTATTTAAATTGATGAGTTTTATTATATATAGTTTAGAAAAACCAAACAAGTTTAATTAAAAAGGTCTGTTGAAATCATAACTTGAACCTTACTTAGATAAGGCATGTAGTAGGAGCAGAGATGTTAAGAATTATGCAATAATAAATCAGGTGATAACTTTTAAGATATTCTTAGTAAGAAAAACCTGAAAAATAAAATTAAATCGTTGCATATATTTTGAAGAATGAGGGTGTTCTGTTGTTTATATCTCATAAAAAAGGAGCCTATTTAACCTATACGTTTATCGTTAAATGAACAGACCAATTGTTGGTATTACCTAATTTAATAAAATGTATTTGATTTTAATCTTTTTTAGAAATTGCTATGAATCTATAGCATATATACTATATCTGATGAGTTTGTTGGATATGCATATAATAAAGGATCATTGAGATCTTTTGTAGTAAGACCTAATCGAATAGCTATTGAAAATATGTTAATGATTTCTTCAGAATGAGGACCTACTATGTGAGCACCCAATACCTTATCAGTGTCTTCCTCAACTAATATCTTAAAGCCAGAACAAGTTTCACCTACACGCCTAGAAGAATACCAGCTAGAGGTATTTTTATGATTAATTTTAACTCGAAAGCCTTGTTCTTTGGCCTTTTTTTCCTGTAATCCTACTGATGCAAGAGATGGAATAGTGAAAACTACACTAGACAAGCCGTTATAATTGGTTTTATCAGTATTTCCATTTAAAAGATTATTTGCTACGATATTTCCATCATAACTTGCGACTGGAGTTAATGGTGAACCGCCGCTATCTGCAACGTCACCTGCTGCATATACAATAGGATTTGAAACACTTTGTAGAAATTCATTCACTTTTATTCCTCTAGCAGTACTATCTATACCTCCTTTTATCAGATCAAGCCCTTCAATGTTTGGTATCCTGCCTGCTCCATTTACAACCATATCAGCTTTAACTGATGTTATTTCTCCATCATCATTCGAAGTAGAAGAAACATCAGATGAATATACAACCAATTTTCCATCATCATATTCTGGTGATGATGATGATGATCTATCGATTCTCGTGACTGTTGTTTGCAACCTGACATCGATACCAATGTCTTGACTCTTTTGTAATAATTGATTAACAAGGTCCGGATCAAAGTGCTCCAGAGGTTGTTTACCATGATGTAAAATGGTGACCTTAGATCCAGCACGGGCAGCAATATGTGCAAATTCGAATGATATGTATCCACCACCTATAAATATAATTTTTTTAGGTAGATGATCATTTTCAATCTCTAAGAACTGGTCACTTGTTATGATATTCTCTGAACCAGGGATTTTCAAATTTATAGGTTTTGCACCTGTTGCTATTAAAATATATTTTCCATCTAAAACAGCGGTGTTACTGTTATTATTATTTTTATTACCTTTACTACTACCATCATTATATTCTACTTTAACTTTGTTCAGTCCAATAAATTTAGCATGACCGTGAAATGGAACAATTCCAGCGTTAATGTAACCATCTTCCCTATGCTTTGGAAAAGATTCAGTAAAGGTTCTTTTAAAATGTATCAAATCAGACCATTTTATATGAATTCCTTCCGAACTACTAATGCCTTTGTTTTCATGTCTTTGATTCGAATCAATTATCTTTGATGCTTCCACAAGAACTTTCTTTGGCTCACATCCACGTAAAGCACATGTTCCACCAAACGGTAGTGAATCTATGATTGCAACCTTCCATCCTTTAGCACGGCATCGATCCGCTGCAGTAGATCCAGCTGTCCCTGTTCCTATTACAATTAAATCAAATATGGTTGAGTTGTTCAATTATTAATAATTCTCAATTCAAATTATAAGGATTGCTCAATACTCTATTACTTTTGTTAAAATAGATAAGATTGATATGTTTTGATGTCATATTTCTTTTGATTA
>JBDUES010000004.1:0-3640 GCA_040297625.1 Candidatus Nitrosocosmicus sp.
TTAGCCCTTCTAAGCCTTCTTTATCATATCTTTTTAACCAGTCTGAAGCCCAGGGATTGCTTCTATTCAGTTGTTTTACAACGCGAAAAGGAACTTGTCTATCTTCTCGAACTCTGATAACAAGCAGAGTAGTCTTTCCTTAACCTTTGGATCATTTTCTTTTTTGTACAGATTAACCAATTTGGCTTTGGTCAATGACATTGAGAGCAGAGATAGATAAATGCATGGTAGTAGATAGCTTTTGTGTTTTTATGATACTTACTATGACAAGTTGTTTAGCACACGTATGTTAAGCGGTATATCTAATTGAGGCGCGGTCATAATTCAAATTATCTCTTGATATATTATCCAACAGCTTAAAGCTAACCTCTGGAATATTATTTTGATTAATACCATCACAAAGATTAGATCTGGATAGATTAAAGGAATCCATTCTATATTCGATTGGGTAGTAGTCGCTTTCAGTTCTTCAAGAGTTGGTTTTTCTAATTATAATGTTTATATAAACTCTCTTACATTATAGCTATTTATAGTATTTTGTAATTTTATAAACAAAATTCAAGACATCCGACGTTTTTGACAATCCTACGGATTCAAGGTATCCAACGACGACTTGACAGAACCGAATTTAGAGGTAATTATATTTTTTAACCCTGGAAATAGAGTTAATATTTATTTTTGTTGTTTTTGGTTGTTACAATAGAAATATGTTATACTGCTTTATTTTCGTTACACTGTTATAATGAGTAATGTATTCTTTATGTGTTTTAATAATTAATACTTAAGAATCATTTTTGTTATATAGCGTTTCTTTTATTTATTATTTTTTTACACTTTTAAGAGACAAATAAAAATAAAATAAATTATGCAATGACAAAAAGATTGGTAGACTTTTTATAACGGTCCTGTTGCTGTTGGAAGCACAGTTCCAATTATTGATGCAACAATCCAGATTATAACTGCAACTGCAATTGTTTTTAGCCATTTCATACTATAGAAGTACTTTAATGCAAGCAACCATCCAATGGCACCTATCGCAGCAGCTATAAGTCCATTTCCTAAAACAACGTGGACGACTATAAATACTATAGAACCAATTATTGCAGCAAAAAAGGCTGTCTTTATGCCATCTCTTTCTCCAAATAGTTTAGTAACAAAGTAAATAATTATTGTTGAAACAATTATTCCTATTATGTAGCCAAGTATACCCATGACAATTATATGTATATGAGATATTATTTATATATGGATGTTTTTTGCTTTAATTTACAATATATAATTATTGTCTGATTTTTAATTTTTTGTTTCTATATTGAGATTGAAATATAAATTGCAAATGAAAGATCAAATTTATGTGAAAATTGCGTTTTGTAGTAGATGATAAATTTATTTCAATCCATTTTATATAATATTCTATTAAAGATTCTGTGAAGTCTTCGTTTGGTATTACTTTTAAAATATGTGTAAAAAACCGTTTGACGAGTTAATAAAAATTTATGATCAAGGTTGTGTTATCTTATTTAGAATGTTAATAGGAATATAAAAATTCTAATTATGATGATATTAAAACTTTGCCATATTTTTGGGAAACCATATTAAATTCGATTATTTACTTCGCGATATAATATTAAAACGTTAACAAAAAAATTTATTGAATCATCTACAAAGCAATTAATATCTATAAGTTACACACTTTGTAAAGGTTGATATTAAGGACTATAATACCGATTATGATCACTCTGCTAAAGGATTAATTTTTAATTATTATTTGCAGTAGTTATTGTATTTGTTTCTTCAATTTTACTGTGTTTAAATTATTTTATTTGTAGTAGAATGCTTTGTCAAAATTGTATAAATTATATAAATTATATAAATTGATCTATGCTAGGTGAATCCGATGGGAGGATTTATCAATACACTATAGCAATTAATGACTATGTTAGCATTAGATCTCTTGCATAATTAGAAACAATCTACACTTTCCAATATGGATGGTGCATCAGTTTTTACCGAGACCGGTTAATCATTCTATAATTTATCAGACCTGATACTATGTCTGATATTTTATCGTACTTTCTTAACCTATTTCTAAATACATCATTGATTATCCTGTATTTCTTCAACCTACAGATGGTATGCTCTATCACTATTCTCTTTTTTTTGTAGAATGAATTTTGTAATACTCTTTTTCTTCTTGGGATAACTCTTGTTGATTTCTTTCTTTTTACATGGCAGTGCTGATAGTTGTTCTGGAAAATCCTTTTCTATACCAAGATATCCTAGATCAACTACGGTAACAACCTCTTTGGGATCGACGGGGTGATTTTTTTGTAGACATCATAGTCGTGCCTTTTTCCTTTCTTATGGGTGACCTTATGAAGGATATAGCCACGATTGTTAACCATGATTTGATTCTTTACACCATGTATTTTCTTTTTGCCTGAAATAAAATATCTTTCTTCTAGCCTTATCTACTGGTCTTGGAATTTGTTGTTCGGTACAATCTATAAAGGCTTTAAGACCTGGAAAATATTTTTCTACTTCTTCTAGTGTTTTTAGTCTCTTTATTTTGTTGTAAGTTTTTTGCGGAATTGGTATACACTCTCTTAACAATAGTTCAATCTTTTATATATCTGCAAATGTTGCTTATCCAGATCAAAGAGAAAACCAGCTAATGTGTAAGTTATGTAAAGGCGATAATAGACCAAAAGCATTACAAATCTATCTCTTAAATCCAGTTTGAAATGCCTGCCAACAGCACCAATCTTTCTTTTTCTATTTATTTTTTTAGATAACCGCTTTAATTCATGTTTGGTATATTTTTTGGATATCTTTTTATTGTAGATAATATCAAACTCTTGCACTGTTAACAGCAATGTAAACGCTATGCTATATCTTCTTGTAAAATAGTTGTGTTTGTTTACTATCACAACACCTATAGCTTGCCACTCTTAACTAATACTATGAGGGATACATTCATCAGAATACTTACCACTGATGAAAAGAATCTTTTACACCTGATGATGCTTGAAGATAAAGAATCAGGATATAGAGCCAAGATAATACTACTTAAAGATGAAGGATACACAGTCCCTGAAATAAGAAAGATGACAAATCATCATGATCATAACATAAGAAAATGGATACATCGATTCAATGAAAAAGGAATTGATGGTATCACATCAAAAAAGCACAGTCATAAACAACACAAGTTTGATAATGATATAGAGAAAAAGATTGTTGATATAGCATCATCAAATCCAAGATCTCATGGTTTGGGATTCTCTACATGGTCATTACGTGTACTGGCAGGCTTTCTTATGCATGACCTAAAGACTGTCGATAGAATAAGTCATGCAGAAATAAGGAATATCCTTCTAAAACATAAAATAAAATGGAGAAAATCTAAAACTATTTTGTTAAATAAAAGCAATGACCCAGAATACACTTTGAAAAAAAGTATATTGAACAGCTAAGATACAGCACACCCCCAGATTCTGTACTTTTATACGTAGATGAGAAAGGACCAATAACCGCAAAGACTCATGGTGGTACCTCGTGGTCATCGGTACAGGTAAAGGTTGAGAAGGCTCAAAAGATAAACGGGCTACTAAATGTATTTGGAGCGTATGACCACACA
>JBDUES010000005.1:0-13949 GCA_040297625.1 Candidatus Nitrosocosmicus sp.
ATTCGGTTAGACTGAAAAATATGATACAGGAAATGATGTTGAAAGCATCATTGTATAACAAGATGATATCTATTTAGACAAAACAGATAGTAAAATCAGAGATTTTAATAATCATGCAACAAAGCAGATATAAACCTAACCATAAATTGCCAATAAAAATTCATCGGCGGTGTTGTAGATTTAAGACAACATATAAAATAAGATACCAATTTTAGCATCCGTAGCTAGAATGAACAAAAAATTACTGTAAAACAAAAAAACCAAATAAAAATAACAAGTATGTTTTAAAATATATGAAATTACCTAGAATATTATAATATTGTAAATATGATTGTCATAATAGTATCTAACATTTACATAAAATTCGTATTCCACCAAAGGCTGATTCGTATTGTTAAAGGTAACTCAAAGTGGCCTTACAAAATAATTGAGAAAAGAATTTCAAATAAATGTGTATTATATTTCACAATAAAGGTCTAAAAATAGATATGGTATTGTTATAATACTGCTTGTCATTACGGTTATATGTATTTGAATAGATTCATATTTGCAGTCCCCAGCTTAATTTTTTAAGGGGCACAATTTTTACATAGTCATTTCCACGTAATATTTCAGCAATTCCTCTAATTTCAATCCCCCTTGGTGTCCATGGTTTGACCGAGACCAAATCATCTATCACAAAAGCTACTTTGTTATTTTGGATTATATTTTTGAACTTTAGACTATTTTTAAGGTTCCATCCTCCAAAGTAAATGTATCTTCCATCAAACTCAAAAGCTACTGGTACCACATGAGGTTGCATAGATGAAGAGACAGTGGCAATTCGACCCAATCGTTGTTCCTTCAGAAAAGTCGATTCTTTTTCGTTGAATCCTACAGAATCAATCTCTTTCGTCATTGAAATTTCTCACTATTTTTAGATGGATAGAGGCTGTACCTAAACGTTTAGAAGGCATGATATAACAATGACCAGACAAATAATTTTGGCAGGTCAAAGAGATGTAGATGTTATTTTTATGATTGTAATTTTAGCCCTGCGTATTTGATCAAGTATCCCCTAATGGGATATGTGGCCAAATATTATATAGCAAGGGAACTTTTGGATGAGGGGAGTAAGAAGTAGTTATGGCAAAATGGCTAAATTAGGGTTACTAGGTATATTAAATAGGGAACAGTTCACAATAATAATTATCATTTTTTCTTATTCTTGAAGATACTTTGGAGATTAACCCATCGTTTATTTATTATTCGGCACCCAAAGAAAATACAATATCTCAATTTTAATCTTAAAGTTATTAACTACAAAGTTATGCATTATTACTGCTCCATAAATGGTAACTGGATTTTAGATAAACTATTCATATGGTCATAATTATTATACCGAATCACTCATTCTCTTTTTAAAATCCCATTCAAATATATGCACGGGTGTGATTTCAATTGCAACTTCATTTTGAAGATGTTTTTCAGATAGTAATAATCTATATAATGTTGATGTTTCTTGTCCCTTGAAATATTTTTGTAATAGTATATGAAGAATGTCTTCACCTTTATCCTCTAGAATTGATGTATTACCATAGCCTCTAATACCACGATAGGGAAAACGATCTCCTGCAATTTCAAAGCCACATTTCGATGAACGTTTTAGATATTTTATAATTCTGGCCGTATTTTGTGTAGCGCAATAGAATTTTTCATCGATGTATACATACCATAACGATAGAACCATAGGCCAATCTAAAGTAGATAAGCATGACAATCGTATTGGTATATCACTATCTATCAAATATTGAATCATATTCTTACTAATCACAAAAATCTATTTTTATTATAGTATACTTGAATTTGAACTCATTGGCACAGTATAATATGCTATTACTATAGTATTAGAATTATCAAGTTGATTCATTAAAAAGCACCTAGTATTATAAACATATTGTCAATATCGGTATATAATTTGGTATATCTAATTAGTTACTTTATTAACATTCATATCATTTGAATCTTCGAGCCTTTTGATTTGACTTGCAACATCATATAATTATCACCGTATTATTATTTTTCACAAAGCAAAACGCGTTATACTATTTAGCATAAGTTACCAAACATCTCTTAACAAATAGTTTCTCATATTAAAATTGAATCTTTTTATTCTGAAATATATGGCTATTTTGTTTTTAAACTCTTCAAATGATGAATAGCACCTTAGAACAAGCAGATCACGTTTGGCCATATTCCATACTTCTTCCATCACCATAAACTTTGGTGATGCTGTAGTTGGAAGATATACCGGAATAAGAGTATCCTTGTTTGTTCAAAATATGCCAATACCTTCTTTGACTTGAAATGAGGTGATGCTTTATCCATAAACAAATAACATTTTGGAAACCGAAAGTGGATTATCTTGAGGAAATCCAAAAAGGTATCTCCGTTGAATCTATCATACTGTCTAAATAGTTGATTACCATCCAAGGTTATGGCACCAAAAAGACATGAATGTTTGTGCGAACCTGTTAATCTAACGACTGGTCTTTTCTCTCCATCAATCCAAACTCTTCTAATCAAAGTATCGTAGAAAAGGAATGATTCATCCAATGATACTAGGGTAAAGCCTTTGTCTTCCTCTTCTTGCTGTGGCTGTTGTTGTTGTTGGTAGTGGCTTTGAGCATCCACAAGTATTTGTTCTGTCTTTTTTTAAATTCCTCTTTCTCTTCCTTGGGTGCTGTTGTGTTTACATGTACTTTTCTTGGAACCTTCTGTTTAAAGCCCCATTTACGAAGAATATGGTATATGTGAGTATAGTGATATTTTATTCCGCTTTTCTTTAAGATTAACTCTTCCACCTGTTTTGTGGTCCAACCCTGCTGATTGCTTTCCTTTAATATTGTTTTTATGCTGCAAATAACTTCTTCTGATAACTCTGATGGTCTACCTGTTCTTGGTTTATTCTTTAACCCTTCTAAACCTTCTTCATCATATCTTTTTAGCCATACGCAGACCCAGGTTCTATTTCTATGAAGGTCTCTGGCTACTTGAGCAGGTACCTTGCCTTGATATACAACGTTGAGAACAAGTAGCATTCTTTCCTTTGTCTTTACATCCTGTTCATGTTTGTAGATCTTTTCAAACGATTCTCTATTGGTAAGAATCAAATGAATATAAGATGATAATAAAATTAGCCTAGCTATAAGCATTTATTAAAAGATCGTTAGATCAAAAATAATTGTTTGTTTAATTATGCTATTTGGTATAGTTCATTAAGATATGGTTTTTAAGACGCATCTATAGTGCTTTAAAAAAAAGAAAAAGAAAGTAAATTTTTTTCTTTTAGGATATTCTGATCCTACGCAACTATGACATCATTTATAACAATGATGATTTCCTTTTTTTACAAACGCATCTTCTGTTTTGTTAAAAGTATGGATGTAGCAGATATAATATCAAATGCCATTGTGCCGGTGGTAATTAATGCGATAGTTGTTTTAAATTCCATTAAAATAAAAGTAGAAAAGCATGTATACAGTCAATTTCTTTTGTGCTTAATTGCATCTAATTTCATGTTTGACACATTATTAAAGACTATAGATACATATTATTCATTGGGATTATTTGTTCTGATAATCAATTAACGAACCTTTTTGGCAATATTTGGAATATTTATAATGAATATTGTAGAGGACATAGATACTACAACAACAATATCAAAAGAAATGGATATTAATTGCGATATGCTGCTATAAGAATAAAATGGTAAAAGAGAAATAAAGGAGATTATCTGCTTTAAATTCTTTTAAAAATAGTTAAAGTTCGATCATATTTCCAATTCATTATGTTAAATTATGACTATTTATCATGCAGATATTGCTCTGACCCAAATCCAATAAACCAGCTAACGTGTAGGTTTGTAAAGACGATAGCAAACAAGTAACATTAAAAATCTGTCTTTTATGTCTAGTTTGAAATGTCAGCCCGCACCAATAGACAAATTATAGGATTTTCTTTTTGATGATAAACGCTTGTTCTTATGTTTTGTTATATCTTTTTGCTATTTCTTTATTGTAAATGTCACCGAACTCATCTACTGTAAGGCCAGTGAACGATTTGAAAAGCAGTGGTTTTTTGGATAACCTCTCGTATGAAAGCAAGGAGAGAACAGGTTGATGAGAAACTATTGGTCATAAAGCTGTTTGCAAGCAATTATGCAAGAGATCTAGGGAATTAAAATCATTGCGCTAATTAAAAAAACAGCAGTGATTACTACAGTGATTTTGCTATTGGTTTGATTAAATTTAATCATTAGCAATTAATCAATATCGATATACATAAGTTTTGTAGAACATTTTATTTTTTTGTTATTATATGGGATTAAATGTCTTTATTAAAATTTATATGAATAATCAAGCGGAGAATACAAAATACAATATAACTACTATAAAACATTATACCACGTTGACCATTTGTTCTTAATTGCTATCGTTAATGATATTGGTACGAGTAAAGGAAGTATGCGCTTGGTCATCCACCATTCCTATTGCAGTTCCAATTACAAATATAATTGCAAGACCAATTCCAAATGTGACAACTTTGATGAACCACTAATACATCCAGGATTTTGGTTTTTATCATATAGGACAAACATAGAAACTTTTGATTCATATTTGTAAATAAAATAGTTGAAAAAAAGATTAGTGACCAGTTATAACGATTGGCAGGTTATCCATCGACAACAATGCCATGTGCAGCATGTGCTTGTTGTGGCTCCACCATTCCAATTGCTGTTCCAATTACAAAGGTTATTGCTAATCCAATACCGAAAGTTACAAGTTTTGGATGTGCTGTAATAGTGTTCATGATTTTGCTTTTTATTGACATATTAAGACATACTTAGTAATACAAGTATATAGCCATAGCTATTGTGGATTCTGTAAACTATACTTTGGACAACCGTCTAAATTGAACTTGTAAAATTCGTTTGGTGATTAGAATAAAAATGTTAAAAAAATGAAAAATTATATGGTCACTGAGTTTAGTGATTGTGGCCGTTAGCGGCAAATACTGGTTGATTATCTACCATTCCTATTGCTGTTCCAATTACAAAGGTTATTGCAAGTCCTATACCAAATGTTACAAGTTCGGCTCACATATTCATGATTTTGGCTTTAAGTGACATATACAATCAAGTCGAATATTCCAACTATATAACTATAGATATTGATTTGAAATGCTCTTTAGGCTTTGGATCTGCTATAGAAGTAAAGGATATGAAATACTCCATAGGCATGATGAGTCCTTGTTCTTATAAATGACGATCAAATGGATAAACGGCAGAAGACAATAATATATAAAGTACACTGATGTTTTATGTCAGGCTCTAAAACAGAGGATTTAGCTGCAATCCTAAATAACAAGCATTTAATTTCTATACCTGTAGACAAAAAATCTCGGTAAGGACATCCTGTGGAAAACGTAGTATGCACGATAGCATAAGTCCTTTTTTATGACCGTAAAATATGAGCTTTACCAAAAAGAACCCCCGTCTGAAAAGCAAGGGTTCGAATCCCACTCCTTGGTCCTTTCTTATGAATTTATACAATAATATTAAAAATGAGAAAAACAAAGATTCTTGAAGAAAAGCAAGGTTGTCATATAAGCAAGAATGTAAACCGAAACAAAACGAATCAGAATATGATCTAATAGTTAGAAAGGCCGATTCTATACCCAAAACGTGTACTAAAGCACACTTTAACACTATTTTAAAAAATCCTGCAAAAGAAAATCTTGAAAATGCAAAATAGGATAGCAGATTATATTAATGCTGAAGAAACTAAGACTAACATAAAAAAGGCTACAAAAGAAGATGGAGTAAAAGTAATTACATGGCTATCAAACTTTTACAATAATTCAAAAACTGTTAGGCAATTAACAATACAAGATATCCTTGATTATCTGAACAATTTAAGAAAACCATTTGGTAAATACTGCTCAGAGATGGATAGGCTCTTACAATGGACGACAAACAATTCTCAATAAATACGTCAGATGATTATACAATTCCAATGAGCCAGATCTAGGTAAGAGAAACCCCATCATATATGAAAGGGATAAAACAAATATTACAAAAAGACATTACTTTTATAGTATTATTTAATATGATGAATTATTATTTAAAAATGGTTAATGAAATAATATTCTAAAAGCATTTTTAAACATTAATTAATACTTGTGTATAATTATTACAATTGATTAAAATAAAGGAAGATCCATCAGGAAAAATAAATTTAACTTCTTCAGTTAAAGAAGAGGAACAGGAGGAATCCAAATATCCAATAATAATCAAATCTACACCAATTCGACATTCACTTTTTGTTATAAGAAAAGAATGATTTAAAAAAAATATCTAACAAGGATTTTTTTATAAAAAATTTTTAATTAATTATAATTTTTAAGGAGAAAATTACAAGTGGTTGTTTATATTATATGTACTATTAATAATTATAAATAATGAGTGTCAATTATAAATCTATATGGCAAAAAACTCTGATATTGACAAATCTACCAATGCTAATTACGATGATCCTTTTTCGTACAGTAATGAGATAATAAAAAAAATTCCATTAATAGGAGAAAAATTTTCTTATACAAAGCGTACAAAGGAGGGACAAATAAATATAGAGAAAAGGTGGACCTCATCTATAAAAAAAATTGAGATTCCTGTAAATTATGAAGAAATTTACATCGATGGTAAAAAAATTGATTCTTTTGATAATAAAGATATTGCCAATATATTTTCCAAAATTATAAATAAAATTAAATATGTTTTTTTACATTCTAAAAATCAAGAACATAATCAGACAGATACAGACAAAGATGCAGATACATTAAAAGTGAAATATCATAATACGGATAATAATATATTAAATGAAAAACAAAGTATTGAGAGCGGAAAATCAATACCTTTATTTCACGATAAAAAAAATCCAAAGTCTGAAAATGTTATAACAATTTGGGGCGAGGAAATAATTATTAACAAAAGGAAGGTAAAATTGGGTGAATTTGTTATTAGAAAATATGAAGTTACCGAAACAAAAAAAGTAGACGTAGAATTAATGACGGAAAAATTAATCATACATCACCCCAATTCACCAAAAGAAGAGATAATTTAAAAATTAAGCAATAAAACAGAACTAAATAAAAACTTGTTAAAATATTTAGAATCACTCAATAATATTTTATAAAAACGTTGTATTTTTAGTGTGCATCTATTAAATACCATATTCGATAATTGTAATGTATATGTCCAAAAATAATGGAGATAATATAGATTGGAATAATATTGTAAAAAAAGAGGCAATAGGTTTGAATGGAGAGGATCTTGGTGAAGTTTTAGAAGTTGGGAAAAACCACATCATAACCCAAAAAGGTATAATAAATAGGAAACGATATTATCTCCCCAAAAAGTCTGTAGCAAGTTTCGATGGGTCTGTACTCAAGCTAAATATGACACATGATGATCTTGACGGGTACAAGGAAACTGACGGTCTAAAATTCGATGAGTATTCTTCCTTCAAATCTTCAGACATGACCAAAGAACTTGAAACAAAAATTCCAGTAATGGGTGAAAACCTTGAAGTTTCAAAAAGATTGATCGAAAATAAAGTCAAGATAATAAAGGAGCCTGTTAAGGAAATAAAAAAAATTGATATAGAATTAACTCATGAAGAAATAACCATAGAGAGAATACCATCAAAGAATGAATCCACATCCTCAATACCTTCACCTTCAATTGAAGATTCTGCCCAATCAAAAACAGAATTGATAATACAGTTAAAACGAGAAGAACCTGTAATAAAAAAGCAGTCATATGTTAAGGAAGAAGTAATAATAAGAAAAAAACCAGTCACAGAAACAAGAACTATCACTGAAGTAGTAGTTAATGAGCGTGTAAATTATGACAATAATCTAAACAAGAGATAAAACAATAGTATATAAAATTATGTTAATAAACCCAAATTAAAGTAAACACCACATAATAATTTTTATTTTTATATATTTATAAGAATATTTATTTTAGTTTAGTTTTGAATAGGAGATTACTAAAAAACAAAAATAAAACTAAAATAAATGATAATTTTTCATATATTAAAAATGATTTTTAAATATGGTAACGTATACTGGTTGGTTGTCCACAACATTAGAAATTTTGAATTATATATTAAAAATATTTAAAATATTTAAAACAGACAGGTTTTGATCCATTATTATTTTTTCATCTGCTTAATATCTCTTTTTGATGTGATTGAGGATGGCACGGTACAGCGAGATATAGTGGAATTGTTTTAAAAAAAAATTTAAAAAATTTAAAATTAAATGATTAGAATCCTAATATTTTTTTAAAATCAGGATTATTTTTAATGTCTTGAAAATCTATTTCATCTTTGGCTTTTTCTTTATACGCGGGATTCAGATCAATTGCTTTTTGAAGATTGTAAATACAGCTATGTATGTTTTTATCATTTAGTTTTATCTTTGATCTGGCGCAATCATACCAAACATTCGAGAATAATGGTTTTTGTTTTATAATATGTTCATAAACTACTATTGCTTCTTCATATGTCTTTAGTTTATCCAATGTGTATCCATACGTATGCATAATGTTATTATTGGTCGGATCTAATCCTATGGCTTTTTTAATAGTTTCCGAAGCTTCAATTAATCTCGTTGGAAAGTAATTCACAAGGTACCAGGCTTTTTTATTAAGCGCGTTAACATTATCTGACTCTAATTCAAGGGCTTTATCATAGCATTCAATAGCTTCTGCATATTTTTCAATGGTTGATAATGCTTGGGCTTTATTATAATAACTATCAGCGTTTTGAGGATTTATTTCAAGGGCTTTATCATAGCATTCAATAGCTTGATTATAGTCCCCTAAATAATACAGCGATAGGCCCTTGTTATTATGTGCACATGAGAATTGAGGATTTATTTCAAGGGCTTTATCATAGCATTCAATAGCTTGATTATAGTCCCCTAAATAATACAGCGATAGGCCCTTGTTATTATGTGCATCAGCGTTTTGAGGATTTATTTCAAGGGCTTTATCATAGCATTCAATAGCTTGATTATAGTCCCCTAAATAATACAGCGATAGGCCCTTGTTATAATGGTCATCATTACTCATATGATTTATTTCAAGGGCTTTATCACAGCATTCAATAGCTTGATTATTGTATCCACTAGATGATTTTGTAGAATCTGTACATAAATCACTCTCTATTTTTTTATAAGACGGGATTTTTTTAATTTCCATGGCCATGTCTTCAATTTGTTTTTCTAATAGTTTTTTCTGTTCTTTGGATAGCTGGACGTCATTTAAATGACCATTTAACACTTTTATAAAATCTTCGATAGAGTTTTTAAATTTTGGGTCAAGACTATCTAAATGATTTTTATTTATGGATATATTCTCTGTTGTAATATTGTTATTTTGATTAGGATCTTTGTATTTATTTGAACCATCTTTGTTAGTATTATCCTCATCCTCTAACAAACGATTTATATAGTCTCTATCCAATTATTGTCAACATAAATAAATATCAACAAATATTTAACTATTATAGATATTTATATAATAATTAAATTGATTTATCGTATTTATGTAAAAAACATAAAATAAATATTAATAAATTGTAAATAATAATTTTTTGTATTGATTATTATTTTTGGAAACGTTAAATGATTAAATGTTAATAATTCAAAAAAAATAAAGTTTATTGTAAAAATATTTTATTATTATTAAAATTCTTAAAATATTAATATTTTTATGTATAGAACACATATATTTGTTTTATATATTTTTAGTAATTATTGCAAAATAATATTACATTTATATTTTTTATAATCGGCTGTTGTTATTGATATTTCTAAATATAATAGATGAAAGATTTAGTAAATTATCGATAAGTTCATTATATTTATATCGTAAATATCACAAATGGTAGAAAATAGATTACCCCTGAAAATAGATCCTTCATGATTTGTCCCAAAAATAATGTTTTTAACAAAAGGTAAAGGTATTCATAAAGATTATCTCACAAGCTTTGAGTTGGCATTACGAGAGGCAGATATAGCTGATCTAAACTTGGTTTCTGTATCCAGTATCAAACCTCCACAATGCAAAGTATACCAATTTGTATAAGTTTGCTAAATTAATATTTATAAAATAATAATCATATCAACGAAAATACCTCTTAGCAGTAGAGACTTTTTTGTTGTAATCTTAGTATGATAACTGGAATTATTTAGTGTACTTTTGCTAAATGGTATAGTATCAAAACAAGAAGGTAGAAAATATTTAATGCCAGGACAAATTGTTTTTGCAGTTATGGCTCGCTCTTCCACTAATGAACCAAATAGGCTTATTGCCGCTTCTATTGGTTTGGCAAGACCTGTGGATGATACACGTCATGGTTATCTATCGGAACATCATTCTTTCGGTGAAACGGCACAAAAAGCTGGTGATTATGCTGAAGATATGGCCATGGAGATGCTTGCTACTACTCTGGGCTTGCCTAATGATTCGTCACTTACATGGGATCAAAGAGAAGAGCAGTGGAGACTTTCAGAAAAAATTTACAAAACACAAAATATTACACAATCTGCAGAAGGACATAAAGATGGATTGTGGACCACTGTAACAAGTGCAGTCATCTTGATACTATAGATTATGTATCATATCTATAATTTAAGAGTAGTTTGGTCAAATTCTGTAGGTTACGTTGTATTATGTTATTTTGATTTATCCATGATGTGATGAAAAGAAATTGAGGGGATTTGATGGAGAAATGTATTATATTTTTTATCCAATAAGTTCATCGCTTTTTAATTGTCTTTCTAGATCTCCAAGTCTGTTCATCGCCTCTATGTTATTTTGTAAATCTAGAAACAACGGCTCATTGCGAATTCTTAAAAATACCTCTATTACTTGTTCATTGGTAACACCATGTTTTATATCATAATTTATATTTCTGACTATATTGGATAACTTGCCATATTTTTTATTTTTTCTAATTTCCCATCTAGTTGCATCCACTGGAAGACCTTTTACATATTTTATAATTGTCTTTTCCATATTTTCTATGTGCCATTTTTTTAGAGGATAACTATTTTGAATCAAAAAACTTTCTAATTTAATTAAGCATGCCTACGATATAAAAATTATTCACTAGTAGAGAATAGTTAATGTCAAACAGGTCAAAAAAAAGGTTTATTTGTTGTCTTGAATACAAAAAAACTATTTCTGCTGAAAAGCCTCATCTTTTTGTTTAACTTGATAAAATTTAAAATAAATGTATATATTTATTATAATATATAAAACATCTTTTATTATTCTCTGTTTTGGTTTAAAATAGCAAAATCAAACCACAGGGTTTATATCATATATTTAATATCATATATTTAATGTTTGATATTTGATAATATGATTTATTTTCAATTTCATATTCCAGAAAATTATTGTATATAATAATTTTTTACATACAATCATTTTTTTAGAGTATAAACATAACATAACTTGGTATTGTTTTCTAAATTTTCTTTATGATATTTTGCATTTTATTTTTATAATGAAAAAAATAAATTAATTATGGAATAATCGAGAATTAAAATGAAAAAAAATCTTATTATATAAATATTTTCAAACTCTATAGTATAAACACATATTCAATATTAAACGTTCTTTTTATAGAACAAAATACCGTTTCTACAATCCATCCCTTTCCATAGATTACAATGACGTCTTTTTATCTTTTGTAATCATTTTTTAGGTTGTGACAGAAAAATTTTCAAGAATGTTGTGGTTTTTAGTCTAACTCTATCAGCATTCTTTCTACCTTTAATACAGGGTAAAATTCCATTGTCTGATATACATCTAAAAATATCATTACCATCGTATATGCACCATCCTCAACAAATAATAGTTTTGTTTATTATTTTCTATTTGATATTATAACACCTTCTGCCATTTGTGGTAACATTTTAGTATAATGAATATGGTTATCTTTTATTTTAAGTGAGAGAATTTTCTTGCTCTTTTTGTATCTACTGCTACTGGGATTATTAAATATCCTTTATTTTTGTTACTTGTTTCTTTTCATTTTTCATTCATCCACTGACCCTGTTCATAACCTTAGTTCCTGTACTATTCATTACAATTATGATGTGATTTATCATGGAATTCCTTACTTTTGTTATCTTTTATTTTAATATCAAATCTGTTTATTCTTCTGCTAATCGTACTGTACCCGAATGGACGGAAGTTTTCCTTGATGGACATGTCTTTTTGCAATTCCTTCTTTTGTCTGTCTATATGGCAGATGAAAATACACTTTAGCATATCAAAGTAAGAGAAAAATCGTTAAAACATAAAATAACACAATATTTTTTAAACGGCTACTATTTGTTATATTTTTATTTTTTTTTGCAATTAGATTGATAATGACTTTTTTATATAATCATCAAAATTTACAAGTCAAATCTTGGCATATTGTTATAAGACCTCAAGATATTGTACATGTATGAAACAAAAATTTTCATCAGGAAATAAATGTGAATGTATGTGCCATGGCAAAGCTGGTATCTTGGAATATTGTGGGTATTGTGCCACTTCTCATAGAAGGGTATTCTCTAATCAAAAGACGAGAAGATGACAAAATATTGATACTTTAAGAAGATTTTACCTTCTTGCTTTAGTTTAAAATATATGAAATAATGATTTTTGTTATATTTTAAATATTAAAATTAATTTATATCATCGCTATATCATATAATTAAATAATGTTATCCATTTTGTCAATTTTTTGATAGTTCTTTCATTATTTATAGTATCAATTTTGGCAGAATTTCAGCACCTGATATTTTAATGAATACTCAGTTGGTTGATTGATGGCGAATTGATGACTCTGTGGGGTCGTTCAGGATTTATTTCAATTAGTATTGCATTATTATTCCAGGATATAGTGGTATCTTATTATCAGGTGATAAATTTAATAATGTTACTATGATAAACATGATATCGAAAGATGATGACAGGTATATTGCTTTAAACCATTTTTTCTTCAGATAATAGTTCCTCAAATAGGACTATATTTGGTTTAAGTATCTCGGCATATTTTATATTTTGGTGAATGTTGATATTTATTACATGTTCATAACTCCTTTATAGCCATTGTTAATACAACAAATTTTGAATCTGTTTCCGTGCAGTTCTAGTATGTTTTTACTACCTCAAGGTAGTGATGACCGTCAACATTTTAAATTAGAATCCAACAGCAGCAGATATTATTTTTATTTTTTCTATGTTTGAAATTGCCAAATGTGATGAATTGAAATTGCAAGGATTAATTAATTCTTGCATAATGATATAAAATTCCTATACTAAGGATGGATTTTCATAAAAAAAATCGAGAGGCTAGTTTTGATGGATCGTTCTGTTTCCATAACTTCCTCTTATCCGCTTTGTTGCATGATTCCGTAAATCGTTTTTTGTTAACGTTTTAGTATTAATGAGAGGATGTAAATAGTCATACTTGAATATGATTTGCTTAAAATATAGAATAATTTTAACTGTTTTTTGAATCATTCAACAAAGCACCTCATCCTTTAAAAGTACGTATCCCACTTTCTTTAGATATTACTGCTCCTGTCAGAAACACAATTTTCTACGAGTCAGTAGATCTCTTGCATAATTAGAACAATCTAGACTATTCTTTCGGGATTCTAGGTGGATTCCTAGTTCTGATGATTTAATATTCTATAGTTTATCAAGCCTGCAACTATGTCTGATGCCTTGTTATATTTTCTCAATTTGTTTCTAAAAATATCGCTCATTATCCTGTACTTTTTCAATCTGCTGATAGTATGTTCCACTACTATTCTCTTTTTTGAATGAA
>JBDUES010000006.1:0-24656 GCA_040297625.1 Candidatus Nitrosocosmicus sp.
GGAATAATATCGGGAGTATTAGGTATTATCCCATTTGTAATGGGTATTATATCTATTGTAATTGGATGGGGCATGTGGAAAGGTAGAAGGTGGTCATGGTCAGGATTTATTATATTAACATTAGTTGGGGTTGTAGTGAATATTATTCGCTTTATTCCGATTTTGTTTTTAAGTCAATCTGGACAAATGCTATCAAGTAATAATGCCATAACTGTTATTCTGGGATCTATTATTGGAATATCTATAGGAATAGGCTTATCCGTACTGTTTATATACTACATTTATCGACTACATGTAAAAGCTTATTTTAATAAATCATAAATTCTTTATAATATTTTAAAAAGAATACTTTATCTCTATAATTTCTATTTCCATTTAACTGAATTATATAAAATTACATATTGTTTACTTTCAATAGTAATAATATGTATATAAAATTGGTTAAAAAATAGTATAATAAATATATTTCAAAAAAGTTTATGCAATAAATATATTATTTATTATTAAAATATTTTTTGTTTTTATAATACCGAGTAATACTATAGCATATATCAAGATTTTTATAAATAACGTTATTATAGAATCTCTAATTATCTATCGATTATAGGTATATTTCACTAGTATGTTAAAGAGTTCGTATGATTATATAATTACAATTTGTTATGTTTGGTTGATTATGATGGCTTTCTTTATTGTTATTACAATTCAATTCTTACTTCTTATTGGACTAGTATTTCCCATCCTTATAATGCTGGTATTACAAAGGGAGAGAAATATTGATAAAATTACTAAATGACTTTAATTATTTACAAAAAATTATTTGGATGGTGGAGAAAAAAAGAACCTTTAAATAAAAAACTGTATTGTTCTTGTGATATTATTTATTTTGTCTTTCGTGATTATTTAGTAACTTGATACAATACTCTCTCACCATCCACACCACACATACCCAATTGGTATCGATTCTGTATATTATATATTTTTTATTATGGTAACACTATAATTGCAAGATTATGTATCGTTAATATATATACAAAAGGAAATAAAAAAAGAAAGAATTTTCATGAACCCATATTATATTTTTTTGTCATTATCAACGATATGATTTTTATTCTTTCAGGATCGTTCATAAATTTATCTAAATAATGTGAAGAAAAATATGATGGTGTATCTCCATCAATAATCCTGCGTATTTCAAAGCCTATTAAACTAAAAGCTTTGATGAGCCATCTTTTCCAAACTATATAGTTTGAAGGTGAAACTGGTTGAAGAAGTTCGTCGATTAATTCAGTTACTAATATAAAATATCCACATACTTTTATTTTATCTAAAATAGTTTTATAAATTGGTATCCAAGTATCTTGGTTAATCTGGTCTATGTATTTGGGGTGCGGTAAAACTGATATTACTGTATCCACTGAATTATCATTAAAATTTGCTAATACATCTTCAAATGATTCATTGATAAATTGTATATTTTTGTTTTTCTCTACCTCCTCTCCATCTATCCTAATACAAGAATCAATGTATTGATCATGATCTATTTCTATACCAATTAAAAAAACCTTGTCTCTGTCATATAGATTTGATAGATGGTGTAATAATCTTCCATCACCTGATCCTATCTCAATTATAATTTTATCATAATTATTACATGATCTTACTATACCTTCAGACATTTATGATTGCATTATATACATATTATATTATTAATGCTACCGATTTCAAATATTTTTTCTATACTTTGATTGTTTTTTTTGTGAATTGATAAATATTGTTTTTATGTATTTTTGAAATTCTGGGTGTGATGGTGGGAGGATGGTATAGGGGGATGAGACATATTTCAATCAGTCTGAATTTAACATTCAAAACAATCTAATCCCAGACCCCAACTCCTATTACTACCACTATGCCTCTAAATTATTTTTTATTTTGAAATATTAATCCACTCAAACATTATATAAAAAATGCATAATCTATTGTTCCCTGAAAAAAAGCATTCATTTTTTTATAAAAAAAGACTCATTATATTTTAACAAGTACCTTGATTAAATAATTATGTATAATGATAAAAAATTAAAATGCTCATCGTGTGGTAATATGTTCATATCTGATACCAATGCTACATTATGCCCATCATGTGCTAAGGATGTCGCTAACATGGACTGAAGATAGGCGGGTCTATGAAATAGTATAGTGGGATGGAATTGATGATGATATAACCAATCAAGAGAGTTTTTTCATTCCTTTTTTCGATATTTTGGTTAATAGATCAAAATAGGGCCGGGATAACCATTGATTGCGGTGATATTTTGGTTATTTATTTTATTTTTGATAATAATAAGTGTGAATAGAAAATGATTTAAAATTTTATGGTCCATATATAATATACTAACTAACATAATTCACACTGTTCATATTTATCAATAAGTCAAGTTTATGGCATATCAAAGCATTTCTACAAAAAAATCTATCTGTATATAAGCACAATATTCAGGATAATGTTATTATGGTAGATATATATTCTCATTTAAGAAAAGGATCTGATAGAAAGACTTGACAAATTTATGTTAGGCCGTATAATTATATTTACAATAGATGATAAGACCTAAATTTTATAATAACACAGTTAATTTTATAAAGGTTGAATCTTTCATTTAAATGGATATTTTCATCAATCGATATAAAGTTTATTTCATTAAAAAAATATTTATCGATAAAATATAAAAAACCACATATGTTTTTATTTATTATATTTATTAATAATAATAATGATAATTGTTTATATAAAGAACAAGAATTTATTCATATCCTGTAGAAAAGGTTTTATTTAATGAACTCATTCTAATATGAATTTATGAAAGATGATCTTTTTTTTGATGATGAATCAAAGGTTTTATTTAAAGAAATTCCAAATAGTAATTTATCGAAAATTAAACTTTCTTTTTCTCTTGATTTTGATATTGGTCAGAGTTATGTTACATCAAAAATAGTGGATAGGGATGGCGTTACACGTATATTGAATATACAAGCAGGTCAGAGAGGTATAAAATTACAAAAAGATCTCTGCCATTTAAAAAACGATGAAACAGAGAAGCTGCCCTCTTTTATTTATTTGAAAACAGTACTAAAAGATTCTAGAATACTAATACGAAAATTACCTGTTGTAGGAACGAGCGATTGGTTACTGGTATTTGAAGAAGATCTGTTTGTTTTGGCTGTCAAGGATTTATATGATGAAATCGAATTGCTTGGATAGTGGAGTAGTAATAGTAGTATTAGTATATAGTAGTCCAGTCCAATCAAATCAGTAACCTTTTACTTGTCTTTTTAAATTCTCTTCATTCTTTTGCATATATTTTTCTATTAATTTTTTTGAATCTAATCCTGCTTCTATCGATAGCTGAATCAAAAAGTGCCATATATCTATTATTTCTTCTTGTATTTTTTCATCATTTGTTTTAATTTCCTTTTTCCACCATTTCCAATTTGTTTCTCTTTGCAGTTCAATTGCTTCATGTACAAGTGCTGTTGATAACATAAAAAGGCGGTATCCGTCAAAGGGCTCTTTTATTTCATAGAGATTTTTCATTTTATTCTCTGTATTTTCCATTTGTTTTTTAAAAAGTTCATTTTGTTTATTAAAAAGAAAGTCTAACTTGTCATCTATTTTTTTTTCATCGACACTGTAGTTTATGATATTTAAAGGGGTATTATCATCAACAGGTGAAGATGAAGGTGAAGCATTATTTTCTTCATCATGGTATGATACGTCTTTCTTATTTTTTTCAATAGACTCAGACATTGCGTGTGCTTATTTTGGTCCGGGTTTAATTTAAATAAACATTAAAGTATTCTGTCAAGGAATATATATATAGATTTAATAAACCTAAAGGACAAAAAAAGAGATGTTATATTGTTCAGTTAACTTTTAATCTGAATTTGGTTAAAATGTGATGTAGTGTAATTTTCAAGAACTTTATGTACAAATAATGATATAAAAAATAAATATTAAAAATTTATTAGAATAAATAATGAATGGTGGGGTAGGGCAGGGCCATACATATTACCACCATCACCGCTACCACACCAACCATTAATCGAAAATGAAATTTGAAAAAAGATTGTTAATTGCTTTTTAATATTTTTTCCTTCATTCTGATGAATTCCTCTTCGGACAACGCTCCTTTTGCTTTAAGATCTGCAAGTTTTTCCAATTCTTCTGTAATGGATAATTTTCCTCCTCTTCCTATTCCGTTGGTATTTCTATAACCTGATGCACTTAATCCTGTTGTGCCTGGATTTGCTCTCACTTGTATTATCCCGTTTCTTATTATCTCGATTAAATTATCACCTTTTATTTTAGGAATTGCATCAATCTCCCCGTTTTCTCCATGTTCGCCTACCCTTAGCCTTTTAACTCCTGGAAGTCTGTTACCTATATTGGCATTAAATAAACCTGGAGCGGTAAAAATAACAGTGGATGAAAATACCCCTTTTTCTAAGTGTGCATTTGCTATAAGATTATAGGGAATATCTATAACTTCCTCTTTTAAACCCAACATGCTGGGATCTCTCAATATTAATCTTCTATCTGTTGCATAAATTGTATTTGGTGTAACACGTGAACCCCCTGGTAAAAATCTTGATTGTCTTGCAACAAGGAGAACCTTTTCATCGGGATTCAACATATGGGCAATATGACGAATCTCGCCTAATTCATCTCCATCAGTAATGTCTGTAATAAATGAATCTTTTTTGTTTGTCATATCTTTTATATTTTAATAATCCATTGCAATTTTAAAAAGTTATTCGTTTATAGATATTTTTGATAGAATAATATTATATATGTTAAAAAATATAAAATTTCAATGAATACAAATGATAGGTTAGTGACATGTTCACTATTTGTTGTTGTTATAGTTTATTCGGGGCTTTTATTTGGTGTATTTTCTGTATCTGATTTTTTTAATAATGATTCCTTTGCCCAAAAAACAGTTGCCTCACTTGATAGTTCTATTCTACCTGCAAACCAAAAAACAGTTCCTTTTAATACTTATGAAAATAATGAAATTGGTGTATCATTAAAATACCCTTCAAACTTTTTAATAGATGAAAGTAAATCAAACAATACACTTAAACAAATAAGTTTTTACCCTGTAAATGATGCAAACTTGTTTCCAGAACGATATATTCTATGGATTGATGTTTTTGTACAAAATCTAAATTCGATACCATCTTTATCATCGCCCTCCAACTTCACATCTTCCTCTACTTCGAAGTCAAACATTGATATTGGTAATTACGTTAAAAATCTTGTTAATTCTATCCAACATGGGAATAAAGATGTTGCAATAATTGAAGCGTCTGCAAATAAATCGCTTTCAGGATACCCTGCATACAAATTGATAACGAGAAGCTATTTTAATAATTCCCAAATAGATGATGTTGAAATTGGAACAATAGTCAAAAATAAACTATATCATCTTAACTATCAGACTGAATCGTCAAATTATCCAAATTCACTCCCCGATGCAAACAAAATAATTCAATCTTTTAAAATAATTTTACCGGCAGCAGCAGCACCATTATCCCCGGCAGCAGCAGCACCATCTAATCAAAATTTGAATCTAAAACAATCTAATTCTAATTCTAATTCCACCATGTTTCCAATATTGAATAATTTATTGTCCACTTTTAAAATAGATAATCTCACAAATAATTCCACCAAAATTTTTAAATCTTTAAAAAATTCAATTACAAATTCTGTAAATAATATTTTGACAAATTCTACAAATGCTATAAATAAATCCTTGATAGGTTCATCATTGCCACCATTGCCATCAACTTCTTCTCTTCAATCACCATTATCATCATTGCCACCTAAAACACTTGAAAAAGTATGCAGTCTTCCCTTGATTTCAAATTTATGTGATAGTGCTAATGGTGGCCTTAATGGTATCAATGGTAATACAATTGGTATTAACCTTAAAAACAACACTGGTTCTGCTGCTGTCAGTAATCTGACTAATGAAAGTAAGAGCAACAATTCTTTAGAGAAATCCCATAATGATTTATTTGGATTGAATAATAATAATTCGGGTAATTCTACAGCAGCAGCAGCAGGATTGAATATGTCGGAATTGAATAAATTAATTGGACTGTTTAAAGTATTTTCAAACTCGTCATCAAACTCCACTCAATCTCCTAATTTCTCCTCACTCTTTTCAAACTTATTTTCCACCGTCACCCCCACCGCTAATACCACCCACACTACTATTAATTCGTCTGAAAACGGAAATAAAAATAATAGTGCTGTTTCCAATAACGATGGATTAATTTCAGGTACTACTAATCAATCGGACAATAATGTCACAAAGGATGCTTTAAAGTTGTTGGAATTTTTGCAGGGAATTGGAAGATAAACACATTTAAAATCATTATTTTCCCTTTTTTTCTTCTTTTTTTATTATTTTTTGATAGTTTTCTTTTTGTTCAATAAATAATCTTTTATTAAAATTTTGTCAATGTCCTTTGGATTTATATAAATTGATTTTCCATTTACAGCTTTGGCTAATTCGTTTATAAAATCCAATAATGTATCATCTTCACTAACCATTATTGTATCTACATTGATACCTGCTTTGAACGTGTTTTTAGCCTCTTTTATAGTCTGTTCTCCAATATATTGATCGATTTGTCGATATCTATAGCATAAATATACTATCTGCTTGTCTTTTATCTCTAGTTTGATATTATTTTTCTTTGAATATTGTTGATTTAGGACTTGATAATCCGGCATGTAAAAATGAGAATATGGTCTTTGTTTCATTATTTTTTCTTTTTCGTTTGTGCTGTCAATAAAACACGCACTTGGATGGCCGTCCGTAATCATTACTATTCTTTTATTTTTAGCACCATTTTTTTTTAGAATTTTTTTTGCAAGTCTATAAGCAGCCTGGTAGTTTGTGTAATGCAAAAAATCGGCATTTGTTTCAAATGTTTTTAAAAAAGGGATATCAAAAGTATCGATTTTTGATGCAACCGATCCGAATCCTAGTAAATATATTGAATCAAGCGGAAAGAATTTTTTATTAAGTATATATAAACTCCATAATGCTCTTTTGGCAGCTTCTATTCTGCTTAATTCGTTATACATGGAGGAATATTTCATTGTAGAACTAAGATCTATGCAATAAACTGTTGCTACTTGTATTTCTTCAATCGTTTCATACATTTCTAAATCTTCATAAGTGATATCTAATGGAAACTCCAGTGTACCTTGTTTATTTTTAACCTGTCTTTCTATAAAATTCATAATGGTTGAATTAATGTTGATATTTGATAGTTCATTTCCAAATTCATATTTTTTAGAATTTTCCTGAATTATGTTGCCGCTGCCAGTAAAATGAGTTTCATGCATTCCCAATTTGTCTGCTTTTAATGATTTTATTATTTCAGATAGTATTTCCTGGCCAACTCTTAGAAAGCCTTTTTTCTTTAACCAGTTCTTTGAGTCAACCAAATATCCTCTTTCTATTAGTTGACTAACTATTGGAAGATCTCCAATTGATGGCATATTGTTAAAATTAAAATTTAATCTGAAATTGCCCTGTTGAGAAGTTGAACTGCCGCCGCCACCGCTGGATAAAGTATTGCTGTTTTTACCATCTTTGCTCTTATCAGTCGGGTTGTCTTTCAATCCCATCTTTATATTTTTTTTGGTATTTTCGTTTGCTGCAAATGGGTTTAAATTGTTATTAGTTGTTACGTCATCCTCACTTGATCCCATCCTCCTCCTCCTCCTCCTCCTTTCTTCTGTCATTAATTCCTGGATATGATTCTGTAAATACTGTTCTAGTTCTTGAAGAGAAGGAGTATTTTCTTTTATTGCTCTGTTGCCTAATGCTTTTAGGATATCGGGAAAAAAATGTTTTAATAGATTGTTATTATTATTGATTTTGTTATCTGATTCATTAAAATCTTGTTGTTGTTGTTGTTGTTCAAGATTCCATTTTTTTTTATCATCATTATTTTCAAATGATCTTGAAAAATAAATGAATTTTTTATTTCTGGTATTCAAATTAAATTTCAATATATTCAAATTTGTTTTCTTTTCTATCCAGTATGGGAGGAATGGAAAATCGAAGGTATTCTAAAAATAATTCCATTACTGTTGCTATGGTCTCTTCTTGTTTATCTAATTCATCAATCGTTTTATTATTATAGTCTAAATATTCCAGATTTGAAAAAATATTGTTTTTTTGTGCTTTTTTAATATATTCTGTTTGTTCTTCTTTAATTTTATCTAGGGCTTTTTTTACGATTTTTTTTGTAAGTGGAAATTGTTTTAATTGTTCTGAATAAAGCAAATTGCTAGTAGCAGTAGTAGAAGTAGAAGTAGTAGTAGAAGTAGTAGTAACAACACCTGAATCTTTTAAATTTGATTTAAGAGAATTATTTACATGCTGCAGTTGTTGTTTTTGTTGTTGTTGTTGATATTGATTTTGCAGAACTGTAAATGTTTTTTCTTTAAACTCGTTTTTTATAGCGATTAACTCTTCTGCATTAATGATCTTGACAAAGAATTCTCTAGATATTTCTTTCATGATTTCATTGATCGTGTTGTTCAAAAATTTTATTTTATTCTCTGTTGTGTCCTCTATCTCATCAAGCTCAAATTTGGATGATTGAAATATGCAATAAATATCTGAAAATCTTGGAATGGTTATTACATTGTTAATTATTGATCTTGTTACCTCGACTTCCCCTAGCATTATTTCTAAAGAGTGAATTGTCGATCTAACACTTACTCCTCTTTCATTATTTATTTCTGGATTAGTTCTTAATGACTGGAAAATTTTTACAATTGTTTTTAATATAAAAACAGGTAAAAAGGTATTTTTCCTAAATAACATATCAATCTCTTGAATTAAAATTAAAATTTCATCATCTAGCGTTCTTGGGTAATGAGTTTCTATATGACTTCTCAGACGATCTGCCAGAGGTTCAATTATTTTTCCAGAATGAGTATAATCTATTGGATTTGCAGTTGCAATTATTTTCACATCTGGTTTAAAAAATACTGGATATGCGCCTGTTGTAAATCTACCTTCTTGAAGGACACTTAACAAAGTTACCTGCTTTCGTGGATCAAGAACGGGTAGCTCATCCAAACATAAAATGCCGTATCTTGCCTGCAAGAGATAGCCTGGTGAATAGGAATCTATATCAAATACTTCTATACCTTTTTTTATTACTTTCACAACATCTATTTGACCAACCAGGTCTTTTACTGAAATATCTGGTGTTGCTAAAATGTATCTATACCTTGATTTTCCATCAATCCATTTAATCTTTGTATTTAATTTGTTATTTTTTATAATCTCTTCACAATCTTTTGAAACAAAAAATTCCGGTAATGATCTATAAATATCTTTATCTTGTAAAAGATCAATAAGCTGAGAATATGGAATTTCAGTTGGAATGTCATTAGTAATTGTTCCTTCTACAATTGGAATCGGAGAAAGAAGATTTTCTGATAATATTTCAGCTAATTTTGTTTTTCCTTGACCTATATGACCAATAAATAATATATCATGACCTGCTAATAATGCTCTCTTTACGGCTGGAATGACAGTTTCTTCAAAACCTATTATCCCTGTAAATGGATTTTCATTCTTTTTTATTTTTGATATTAAGTTTTCCCTTAATTGAATTTTGGTAGAACGATATTTGTAATTACTTTCTAAAAGTTCTCTTAAAGTTTTGATATCTTTATAATTTTCTGGCACTCCACAATATGCTTCTTTATATGTTGGAGAATTTGAATAAGATGATTTAACCAGTTCTAATATGGAATCCTTGTCAGACAATCTATATATTTTTATTTATAATGGATTTATTTAAAAATCTATGGAATTTAGTATGTGCGGGTAATAATTTGAATATATGGAATGATAAATAATTTGAAATACATCATAAAAAATGTTATTATTTGTCTATTTTTTTAGCCTTTTTACTCCAAATTCTTTTGTATTTCATATACCACACTGTAATAATTATTATACCAATTATTATTCCATAAAGTGAATAAACAAATAAATTGGTAACAAGAAAACAATACTGTACAAGTTCAAATGATTCTCTATTTTCTTTTGCACTTTGATTCTGATTTATTTGTTGTTGAGGTTGTTGGCCTGTTTTGTTAATTTTATGTTCATTCGCCACTGAATTTATTTTAGTTATACAATTGCTTCCCTCGATATTTAAAATGGTGGCAAAAATAGCACATGTGAATATTAAAAGGGTTGAAGCTTTTAAATAATTATTTTTTTTGATCGCATAATATATTCGCCAAAACAATAAATTTCGACAATAGTTTGTTGTGTTGGTTATATGTTTTCTTCTCTCGACCTCTCGACCTCTAAACATTTTTTTAATTCATAAAAAAATAGTTATAATTATGATAACATTTTTATTATTTATTGTTGTAATATATGAAAAAATATGATTAGGTCATATAATAAAGAATGTTCCATTTGTGGTTTTAGTTAGTTAGTTAGTTAGTAAAGTAGTAGTTTATTCTATGAATTTACCATGTTTTTTTATTTGAAATGTTGTAATAATTTTTGCAATTTGCAAAACATGATAGAGGTTGTTGTTACCACTGTAATAATACACCCGTATTTGTTTGGACTCGGGGGAATAAAAATTACATGTACCATGAGAGTTGATATGATTTTTCATCATCGAAGAAGAATAAAAAGGGGGGAAGGAGACGGAGGATGAGTATATATACGAGGATGTGGTTTGATTAGATAATGTAATCTATTATTGCCACTCCTATTCTCAGCCTCATTCTCCCCCATGATTAATCGCTCCATATCAGATAGGATAGAATTATTGACTATTCGACAAATACAAAAAATATCAAAATATTTTTTAAAAACTTTTAACTTTAACTTTTATCAATATTCCTATTATAAATTAAAACATTTTTTATTACACTATTTATCAAATTTATCAATCTATATTCTTAATTAGTAACTTTAGAAAAATATTTTCACACATTGCATTACCATTTACATATGGAGAATATTTTTATTTTGGGTTTTCTAACTATTTTTGTATATGTTATTTATTTCATCGAGGAAATAATAATATAATAAATTATAAATTGATAAATACTTTTGCAACTGTTGTATTTTGAGTACTGGAGATATCAACTTTTACTTTACCCAAATTTTCAAATATTAATATCAAAAACTCTTTGATAAATAATGACCAATTTTCCCCTAATTTATGCTGAATAACGTAAATATGTTTCCCGTCATCTTCAATTCTATGATCTGAATTTATTCCAACCACTTTCATGTATTGTTCTAAAACTTCTAAAACGGTTAACAAATTGTAATTTTTTTTTATTAACAATACGGAATCTTTTAAGAAAATGAATGCTATTTGTGAAAGTTCTTTTATCAGTAAATTTCTAAAAACGATAACATCCTCAATTCCATTTTCCTTTCCAATTCTCATAATCTCATCCATTATGCTTGACAAAATTACTTTGGGAATCGGCAGCATGCCAATTTTATTTTCATATCTTTCCCAATTTGAGTACCGACGTAATATTTGATTTATAAGAACATTTAAAGATGTTTCTCTATATTCAGCCTCAGTTTGCAATTCTTCAATTATAGAGCTTTCTAATCTGAATGTAATGCTTCTTGTCTTACCTGATTTATTTGCATTAACATTTTCTTCTTCTTTCATCTTTATCCTTTTCCAATTTTTTATTTATCATCTGGCTGTTGCTTCTGCTGCTGGTTTTATTATTAATTTTTTCATTTTTTAAGCCCCATATTGTTTTGATTTTATAACTATAAAGATTAATGATGATGACTTTTAATATGTATATGCATTGCTGATTCTGTAAATTTCTTCAAATTATTTTCATCGCTAAAAAATTCTTCCGACCTGCCATGAAATAATAACTTTTTATAAATACAGGCTACCTTGTTTGATAATAAATTAACGGCGTCAAGATCATGTGAAGACCAAATTATTGTTATCTTTTTTTCCTTGTTTAATTTTGTTAATAGTTTATAAAACAACTTTAAAATATTTGCATCAATAGCTGTAGATGGCTCATCCAATATTAAAAGTTCAGGTTCATGAATTAATGCCTTTGTTATCATAACTCTTTGCTGCTGGCCTCCGGAAAGATTGCCTATTCTTTTATTCAGGTATTCTGAAATACCGGTTAATTCTAACAGTTTGTCCATTTTTTCTCTACTTATTTTTTTTCCTATCATACCTAGCTGTATTATTTCTTTTACTGTTGCAGGAAACCTGGGATCAAAATTATTTGATTGCGGGATATATCCAATTTTTTTATAAATCTCTTTAGACTCTTTCTTTATTTCTTTGTTAAAAATTCTTATTGTCCCTGAATAATCTTTATTTAATCCTAGCATGCATTTAAAAAGAGTTGTTTTTCCAGCACCGTTGGGTCCAATTATCCCTAAAAAATCTCCCTTTTTAATTTCAAATGAAACATCATCTAAAATAATGTCTGAATTGCTCTTCAAATTCAAGTTTTTTATGGTTACAACTTTATAATCATCTTCATTTATGATGGTGGACATTATTTTATATTCAAATTACATATAACTAACCTTTATATTTTAAAATTTAATTTAATATTGTTTTATAAAGCCTACCTTCATTACATTTGTATATCTAGTTTTTTTCAAATGTAGATATAAATATCAAATAGTAGAAATTGTAGATAATGATTATATTTTTCAATAAACAAATTGTTATATTTTTTTTTAGTTTACTTTTGCTATCGAGTATTGCTGTAAACTCCTTTTATATCTATGGCCAAATTTCCAAACAGCAGCAGCAGGTTTCTGGGTTATTTGGTAATGGAAGTAATTCTTTGTTAAATGATGCTTTTCGTAAAACAAAAGATTCGGTTGTGCAAATTACTACAGAATATAAAACCTCAGATTCATCTAATCCATTTTTTGATACGGGTAGTACTACTAATTCAATACCTGCAAAATATGGTTCTGGATTTGTATATGATAAATCAGGATACATTATAACAAATGACCATGTTGTAAGCTCTGCTATTAATATTGTAGTTACATTTAACGATGGAAATTCATACTCTGCAAAATTAGTTGGAACAGATCCATATGGAGACGTTGCAGTAATCAAAATAGTTGACCCCGTAAACGAAAATTTGATACCTGCAGTGTTTTCCAATTCCACAAATTTAAAGGTCGGTGATCCTGTGCTTGCTATCGGAAATCCATATGGTTTGGACAATACATTAACTTTTGGAATTGTGAGTCAAATGGGCAGGCTCTTGCCTAATTCTGATTCCGGATATTCTATCCCTAATGTGATCCAAACAGATGCAGCAATAAATCCTGGAAATTCTGGTGGCCCTTTAATTGATTTAAATGGATCTGTTATTGGTATGAATACAGCTATATTCTCAAATACAGGAGCGTATACTGGAGTTGGTTTTGCAATTCCTTCATATGATATATTGAGGGTAATTCCATCATTAATAAAAAACGGTACTTATCAACATCCATGGCTTGGAATTTCTGGATCTAAACTTACACCCAATTTAACTGACCTATTTGGCCTTCCACGAAATTATAAAGGTGTATTAATTGATAATGTGGTAAAAAATGGACCTGCCGATAAAGCAGGGTTAAGGGGTTTGGTTTTGCAGGTCGATATGATTGGCCACCAACAAATTATTGACAAAGATATTCTCATTGGAGTAGATGATAAACCTGTTTCAAGAATCGATGATGTTATATCTTATTTGGATATAAATAAAAAAGTAGGTGATGAAATTAAACTGACCGTTAATAGAAATGGACAGATATTAAATTTGACAACGATATTATCTCCTAGACCTACAATATCTTTACAGGATAATACCTCTTCTTTATTACCATCTGGACCAAACGCCAATCCTTATTCTCCTTCTCCCTCTCTCCTTCCAAATTTTCCACTTCCACAGCTACCAAACTTTAAACTCCCACAGCTACCAAACTTTAAACTCCCACAGCTACCTGATTTCAAACTGCCCGGATGATGATTTTTTCCTTTTTTTTGAATTCATTTTCCTCTCTCCCTCTCCCCTTCTTGTCTTTTATTATTGCTATTGATCTTAACTTTTTTTGCCCTTCTTTTTGGCGTTAAAATTCACTTTTAAAAATAAATAAATAAATAAATAAATAAATAAATATATTTTTTAATATTGTTTTGATATAGATATAATATGAGAGATTATGGTTTGAGTGAGATGGATATACTTACAAAAAACAATTCAAATTCTCTTGTTTTGTTTTATGCGGACTGGTGTCATTATTGTAGTCGATTTAAACCAATTTTTGAAGACGCTGTAAAAAAAATTGATCCTAAAATTTTGGTTGGAGGTGTCAAAATAAATGATGATGATAATCCCTTATGGGATAAATATCATATTAATGCCGTACCTACATTGATTGTTTTTTCAAACAATTCTATTAAAAGTAGGAGGGATGCTAAAATGGGTGTAGGTTTAACTAGCTCTGATTTAAATTCAATTTTATCAGATATTAATGATGATGGTCTCAACAAATAATCAACCAAAAAATGGTGTATCTTTTTATCTTTTTTCCTATTTGACAATCCCTTTTACAAGGTATGTTGATATGGTATTGGTGAATGTAAAAAATGCATGAGGTAAGTAGGTTTTTATCGTTAAAAAATAAAATTAAAGAGGTACGTACTTTAGCACTTAATGGAATAGCTGAAGCAGGTTCGGGCCATCCGGGTGCTTCTTTTTCTGCTGCCGAAATAATGGGATCTCTTTATTTTCAAATTATGCATTTTGATATCGCCAATCCCTTTTTACAGAATCGTGATTTCTTTATAAATTCTAAAGCCCATTCAGCGCCTGGTTACTATGCCACATTATCTATTGCCGGTTCATTTCCAAAAGAAGAAATAAAAACATTAAGAAAATTGAATTCTAGATTACAGGGTCACCCTGTTAGATATAGCGACTTTCAAAAGCATCATAGTGTTCCTGGAATAGAATATTCGGGGGGATCTGAAGGAATAGGATTATCAATCTCTGTTGGTATCGGTCTTGCTAACAAACTTGATAATAAAAATAATATGGTTTACTGTTTATTGGGTGATGGGGAGATTAATGAAGGTCAAATATGGGAAGCAGCAATGACTGCTGCAAAGTATAAACTAGATAATATAGTCGCCATTCTGGATAGAAATAAAATCCAGCAAGACGGGTTTAGCGACGATATTATGCCTCTAGATCCAGTTAAAGAAAAATGGTTATCTTTTAATTGGAATGTAGTTGAAGTAAATGGTCATAAAATAGAACAACTTGTACATGCGCTAAAAATAAAATCTATGGGAAAACCCAAAATAATAATAGCTAATACTGTAAAAGGGAATGGAATTAAACACATGGCAAATAATCCTCAATGGCATGGTAGGGCTCCTTCTAAAAAACATCTTCCGCTTTTAATAAAGGAGCTTGAAGGTGAATATCTAATTTCTCCATCTATCATCGCAGGTGGAGATAAGGAAAGTTTTGAATCAAAAATTGAAACAGTTGAAAAATTTGGTGCTGATATGATTCATCTTGATGTTATGGATGGAAAATTTGTACCCAATACAACTTTTTTTCATGATACCATTAAAAACCTGCGTGGAATAACTAAATTGCCATTTGATACACATCTTATGATAAATAATCCATATGATGTTCTCGATTCATATATTGATGCCGGATGTGATGTAATTACTATTCATGCGGAAGTGTGTTCTGATGAAAAAGAATTTGAAAAGATAAATAATAAAATAATTTCTAGTGGTGCGAGTCCAGGTATCGCAATTAATCCAAATACCGAATTACCAAAATGGTTATATCCCTATCTTGATCGTTTAGATGTAATAATAATAATGTCCGTAAATCCTGGTTTTGCAGGTCAAAAGTTTATTCAACCTGTTTTATCAAAAATGAAAAACTTAATCCCTGATCTTAGGAAAAATGGATATGGTGGATATATTGAAGCTGATGGAGGCATCGATCTGTCCACAATTTCTTCTTGTTATGAAGCAGGTTGCAGAATTTTTGTTATGGGTAATGCTATTTTTGGCTCTGATGATATTATCGAAACAATTAAGAATACAAAATTTTTATTGAATTCTACTCTTGAAAAAGAATTACTGATAGAATCCGATTCGTTTGGAATAAAAGAAGATTGGATAAAAAATAGAAAAGATATCCTAAATCGATTTAATGTGATTAAAGAAATATGGGAACAAAACTAATTATAAAAGTTTTTTTAAAAACCATTATAACAAACGTGATTAAACAATAGTGTCGTTTTCCTTGAGTAGTAGTGTACAAATTTCAGAGATGAGATCAGCGTACGGAGAAACCTTGCTGAATTTAGGTAGCGAATATTCTAATGTTGTTTGTGTAGGTGGTGATACTACCGATTCATTAAAAATAAAAGCATTCGGAGATAAATTTCCTGATAAATTTTATAATGTTGGTATAGCTGAAGCTAATTTAGTTTCAATAGCTGCAGGTTTGGCAATAGCAGGGAAAATTCCATTTGCAAGTACTTATGCTGCTTTCATTCCAGGTCGATGTTTGGACCAGATCAGAAATGCAATTTGCTATCCAAATCTTAATGTAAAAATTGTGGTCTCTCATGCAGGCTTATCTGTAGGACCGGATGGTGCTACTCATCAGCAGATAGAAGATATTTCTGTAATGAGATCTCTTCCAAATATGAGAGTTTTAGTTCCTTCTGATTCTATTACAACTAAAAATTTGATAAAACAAATAGTGAAAATTCCAGGACCGTTCTATGCACGATTAGCGCGTCCATCCACACAAGAAATCTATACTGCTAATTCAGAATTCCAGATTGGTAAGGGTAATATAATTATTGATGGAGCCGATCTAAGTTTGTTTTCTTGTGGTACTATGGTATCACCTTGTATAAACGCTAGTAATATTTTAAAAAAAGAATATGCTATTTCTTGTAGAGTTGTTGATATGTTTTCTATAAAGCCAATCGACAAGGATTTGATCTATAAATGTGCTAAGGAGAATGGATCTATTGTTTCGGTTGAAGAGCATAGCATTATAGGGGGATTGGGTTCAGCTATTTCTGATGTTACTTCGGAGCATTGTCCAACTTTTGTAAAAAAATTAGGTGTACGTGATGTATTTGGAGAATCTGCACGGGATGATGAAATAGATCAGTTATTTGATAAATATGGTTTGTCTCCAAAAGAAATAGTAAAGAATGTGATTGAACTAAAAAAAAGTGATAAAAAATGAAAATATTTTTAGATACTGCTAATATTGAATCGATAGAAAGATATCTTGAACTTGGAATAGTAGATGGCATTACTACAAATCCCAGTCTTCTTTTAAAAGAAAATAGTGATCCAATCGGTGCAATGAAAAAGATTGTCAATCTCGTAGACGGTCCAGTAAGTTTGGAAATTGTTGCAACCGAGTATGATGAGATAATTGAGGAATCCCTTAAACTTGCTAATTATGGTGATAACGTCATAGTGAAAATTCCTATGAGTAGCGGAGGTTTAAAGGCTATTCATGTATTGTCCAAAAAAAATATTAAAACTAATGTAACATTAATTTTTTCTGCAAATCAAGCATTACTTGCTGCAAAAGCCGGGGCAACTTATGTAAGTCCATTTATTGGACGATTGGATGATATCGGACACGATGGATTAACCTTGATCAGTGATATTGTACAAATTTTTACAAACTACGATATATCAACACAAGTGCTTGTTGCTAGTATCCGTCATCCTATTCATGTAATAGAATCTGCCAAACTTGGTGCAGATGTTGTTACATTACCACCTGAAATACTTGAAAAAATGATTCATCATACATTAACTGAAAAGGGCTTGGCTGTTTTTTTGGCTGATTGGGAAAAACTAAAAAAAGGAAATCCCGATTTACAATTTTAATTGGTTTTTAATTTATTAATTTGTGCGATGGTGATGGTTATTATACCATCCAATTAATTAATTAATTAGTCCAGCGTTAATAAACCAAGTACTTTTTTTGGTAAATCTTGTAACCTTTTTTTAGATAATGACAAAGTTTTTTCATAGTTTAGATATTTTAGATTGTATCCAATACCTACTGCATCATTTATATCCGACCCTAAACCTATTGCAATCATTCTTATTCCATATCTTTTATATGATAATACTGTTTTTCTGACTGCATCCATGTCGGAGGGTTCTCCGTCTGTTAGTGTAACAAAAATATCTGGCTTGAAAGAATTGATAACTGGCTGTAATATTCCATAAACCTCTGCTAGTGGAGTTCCACCTAAGGGTTTTATTTTCATCAATCTCTTTGCATAAATTGCTCCCCATCTAACATTTTGAGGTTTTACAATCCAACATTTAATAGCTCTTGATTCGGTGTTAAATGCATAGACAGAAAATTTTATACCTAGATATTCTAATCCTTCACAAAGAGCTACTGCTGCTTTTTTATATTCAATTTCGTTGTCTTCTATGCTACTGGAGAGATCCAATAGAATTGAAATCTTGACATTTATTGAAATCTTTTTATCGTTTATGAAAACTTTTGGTTGTCTTTCAATATAATGTTCAATTTCTAATTCTTCGCCTTGGTAATCATATTTTTCTTTCCAGCCTGATTTCCATTCTTTTAATGCTGTTTTTACTTTATTAATTAAATTATAATCGTAAATTTTATTTTCATCAATTTCTAAATTATTGTCAGGTATTGCAATTGATAGATTCTCTATAGACTCGTAACCTTTATTGTCATTTTTTTTACTTTCTTTGACGAGGACCTTGAATTCTTCCTTTATATCTTTCCCTTGTTCTATATCCTTTTCTAGTTTTTCTATTTCTATTTCTTTGTTTTTTAATTTAACAATTTTTTCTATTTGATTTATAATTTCTTCCTGGCTCATCGAGAGACCATACCTATTTTTAGGCATTATAAAGGGAATGGGAGGTATGGACATTAGCGAATCTATTTGAAGTATCTTTATTATCTGCCTTGTCTCACCTTCAAGCCACTTTTGGTCTGCTGAAGGGTTCAGGAGCTTATCATTTTTTTTATAATTTTTAACATATTCATTTATTGTATTTTTTGCATATTCTGAGGCTTTTTGTATTCTTTCATTCTCTCCTCCATAAATTTCACCCTTTAAAAATCCTGTTAAAAAAAGTTGAGAGAAAGCTTCAAGAATTTTAGTTTTTCCATGAAGAGAATTTAGCAGCGGTTTATTATTCCCTGATAGTACTTCATAAAATATTATTTCTTTGATCATGCCTCTCCATTCATCTAGTCCTAAAATTTCAACCCTCTTAGTTTCTAGTATATTAAAAATATATCCAAATGCTATATCTGTATCATAAATTTTAAATGAATATTTTAATCTCATGGATTCGTACCATAATAATGTTCTCCATTGTCGATATTTTTGAAATACATTGCCATAAAAATATTCTAATTCGGGTAAAGTAATTTTCTTTTTTTCTATATTTGTAGATGTTTTTTTCTCCCTTGAAATGATAACGGTTACATCATTAATATTTGACCATCTTCTTGCTAAAAAAGTAGATATTTCTAATAAAACATCATCTCGAATACGTACATCTTCAATTTCAGTATCATCATCTTTTATAATGGCTTTGTATTGATTATTATTGATTTTCTTATCATCATCGTTGTGTTTTTCCTTTTCCTTTACATTCCAAAAAATCGACAATTTAGGTCAAACTCGATTAAATAAAAATTGATGTGATAATGTCCATCACTTTTCTGTATTCTATTTCTCCCCATTGATGATATACATTTGCAAAAACTATCTCTGCAGCATCTTTTGAATTGGTATCGTTAGTGATAAGTTTTGAAAATGCTATAGTTTCTCTTATACTGGGACTGTAAAAAATTTCTTCTAATGATGCTGCTCTCCTTAAACTATTGGCTAATTTTATTGCACTTCTTACCACTTTTTCATCGTTATAATTTAAATTAACATGTTTTTTTATTATTTCTAATTCTGTATCCTCTGGCGGATAATCTAACATTATTCTAACCGGAAATCTGCTTATTATCTGGGGGGGCAATTCTTTTGTTCCTACATGAGATAGAGGATTTATGGTACCTATTGAAAACCATCCTTCTTTTGCCAGGATGGTTTGACCTTCGGATTCTTTCAATACTATTTGTCTTCTGTCGTCCAATGCTTCATCTAATCTGAGTAATACATCTGGTTCTGCTGCATTAAGCTCGTCTAAATAAAGTAGATTACCATCAGTCATTGAACGAACCAAAATTCCATTAACAAAATTTATTTGACCGTTATCAATAGTATTTGTTCCAATTAAATGAGATTCTCTGGTTCTAAGACTAAAATTAACTGAGAGGAGTTCTTTGTTTATTGAATTAGCGAATTTTCTTACTAAAGTTGTTTTACCTGTGCCTTTAGGTCCTATAATTAAAACAAATAGCCCTAATCTATATGCTTTATCCAGTATATTGAGAGCATTATTCCAATCTAAATACTCTATAATATTACTATTCGTAGTAGTTCTGCTATTAATATTATTGTTATTATTGCTGTTGTTGGTATTGGATGCTGCTGCTGCTGCAGATATCAATTTAAACTTTCTGGCTACCTTATCTAATTAAAATATATCGTATTTTTTAAATAATTGCCAACTTTTAATAATTTGCAAAATTGATTTTTATTTGGAAATCATAAGCGCAATCTGCCATTAGCATTAATTATGGATAGAAATTCATTCTTTGTATTTATATTTTCCTTGAATACTCCGTCTACTGCAGATGTGGTGAATTCTGCCGTACTTGATTGAGTTCCTCTGGCAAATACACAGGTGTGTATGGCTTTTATAACAACCCCAATTCCTTTTGGCTCCAATCTGTTATTGATTTCTTCAAGAATTTGATATGTTAACCTCTCCTGCAATTGAGGTTTTGAGGAAACTTTGTCTATAAGTCTTTGAAATTTTGAAAGTCCAAAAATTTTGCTATCCGGGATATATCCTATTGCAACCTCACCAAAAAAGGGGAGTAAATGATGTTCACAAAATGAGAATAATCGCAAGTGGTTTCCTATTATCATATCATCGTGATCTGCCTTAAATGTAGTAAATTTATCATACAATCTTTTTTTTAAAAGTTCATCGCCAAATGATCGTAGTCTTCTACTAGTTTCTTTATCGTATTTATCATCGGCACCACCGATTAGTTTATAATACCCACTAATTATTTTATCAAATTCAACTGAATTATTATCATAATAAGTGTGGTCTAATTTCATTATGTCTGTTGTATATTTATCAACCATTTTTATTCTATTGTTTCTATAGAACTTATTATAGCTGGATCAATTAAAAAATAACTATTATTAAATGAAAGTTTTTAGTAAATGAATGTAATATTGTTTTGATTCTGGTGTGGGTGTTGGTATAGCAGACAATAAAAAATAAATGATTTATCTTTTCGAATCTATCTGTGTTTAAAAGTTTAAAATGTTATTTTATATCGATATTGTAAGAAACTATAAAATTTTGGAAATATTTTTTAATATAGATGCGAGATTATCTATTTATATTTATATAAAATTATTTATTTTCATCCTACATATCCTTTTTTTATAACAAATAAATTTATTTAAATTATTAATTATTGTGTGGTGTTTTATTTCAGTTGTAATAAAAATGAAGATTTAAAAAAATGTGCTTCTCTTATAGATCGCGGTTCCATTATTATTTTTCCTACAGATACTGTATATGGTATCGGTTGCGATCCATTAAATGATGAATCTGTTCTAAAAATTTTCAAAATTAAAAATCGACCTTTAGATAAATACTTGCCTATTTTAACTAGCAACATCTCACATTTATCCAAATTTGTTGAAATCACAGAAGAAGCAAATATACTAATTAATCATTTTTGGCCAGGTCAATTAACATTGATACTCAAACTACAAAATAACTCTTTGACTTCCAGATATGCTTTTGATAAAACTATTGCTATTAGAATTCCTAATAATATATGTACTACAAATTTAATACAAATGACAAAGAATAAACTCTTGGTGGGAACCAGTGCCAATTTGTATAAACATGCTCCTTTTACTAACGTTAAAGATCTTAAAACTAGTGATTTACAGGGTTATGATGCTGTAATTGATGGGGGAACACCGTCAGCATCAGCATCAGCATCAGCATTTAATAGTTCATTGAATATTTCGACTATTGTTGATCTTGTAGAAATTAATAATCCAAAAATAACAAGGGAGGGCATAATTTCAAAAGAAAAGATTTTTGCAATATTAAAAGAAGACTTGCAAGAAAAAAAGAAAAAGTGATAGTTTGTGGAATTTAATTTTATTGCAACAACGTTTAGGTATAAAGAAGATGATCTTATGGATGAATTGTTAGAACTATTTAATGAATTTGGTGATTTATCTGCAACGATTAGTACAACAAATATAGATGGCCTTGTTTTTGGGCTCTGTTTAAATGATCCTATTGATTTTATTTTTTTTTTAAGGGAAAAATTAAAGGATGTTCCTTGGGAAATAAGATATCTATTAAGATTTATCCCGATTGAAAAGGTAGTATTAACTGATATTTTGGAAATAAAAAATGTCTCTATCGAATTAATGAAAAAAATACCAGTTGGTGACTCTTTTAAAATTCTAATCGAAAAAAGACATACCAATTTAAAAAAAATAGATATAATAAATGAAATAGGCCCTTTTATCTCAGCAAAGGTTGATTTAACAAATCCAACTTGGATTCTTTTGATTGAAATAATAGGAAAGTATGCTGGAGTTTCGGTTATTAAAAATGATGTTTTATTTAGTTCCATGATTGAAAAGCGTTCTTTTGAATAATCGACAACAACATCAACATCAACAAAAGCATTTTATTCTGTTTTTTATCTAAAACGAGTTTTCTTTATTTTAAAGCAATTGCGGATCTCTCGATAAGAAATTTTTGAAATTTATTGTCATCGTTGAGAATCCATATGTTCTCTAAATCTTTTATATCTTTGTTGAAAAAAAGTTCAAGTATGTGTGATTTTTTAGCCTCTGAGATTTGAATTAAAGTATTAGTGTTGCCTTCTTTTCCATTTTTTTTTAAATCGGTATATGCATTTTTGATATTTGATAAACTTTTGGAAAATAAAATGCATATGAAGCTGCTGCTGCTGCTGCTGCTGCTGCTTTTGTTATCATTTAACACTTGAAATGCATATGAAATTTGATTGGTATAGCAAATTCTTAATAAGAATTCAATATCAAAATTTTTTATTTCTCTTTCCTCTTTTCTATTCATTTCTTCATTAATTATTTTTATAATCCCAAAAATATGATCCAATCCAAAAACAATCTTTGAATTTACAATTGCAATGTTTGTATCCTTATGGGTAGATTTGATCTTATCATATAATTTTTTTATATTGTTATCTAAAACAAAAAATCCTTTAACCAAAACTTTTAATTCTCCAAACTGATATACGTCTTTGATACATTCTTCTCCTTCCTCTTCATTTTTATTCAATAGTTTGATGAATTACCTGTTTCCAATTTTTATGTTTTTAACACAAAAATTCATTATCTGGTTTGTTACAAATTAATCATCTTGAAAAGTAATGGATTGGGAAAATTATATTGGAATGAAGTTATTGATGTACTGAGAAATATTATTCCTGTCTATGACAAGGTAAATAGTGTTGTTTCATTAGGTAAAGATGATGATTTTAGAAAGGAAGGTATTATAAAAAGTATTCAATCTGGGAATGTTATTCTTGATGCTGGCTCTGGATTTGGCAATATGTCAAAAACCGTTTTAGATAATGTTTCTAATGATGTTACAATTTTTTTTTATGATCCTATCTATGAAATGTTAAATAAAGTCAAAGATAATATAAATATCTGCATTCAACCGTTTAGATTTTTTTTATGCAGTGGAGTTTTTGAAAAAATTCCTTTTAAAAGTAATACCTTTGACGCGGTTTTATGCGGGTATTCACTCCGAGATGCAATAGAACTTGATATTGCAATTGACGAATTGCATCGAGTTTTAAAGAAAGATGGCAGGTTGGTAATTGTAGATTTGGGAAAACCTGATAATTTTATATCTCGATTTTTAGTTTCTTTGTATTTAAAATATTTTTTGGCTATATTGGCTTTTTCTGTTGCCGGAAAGAGGGGAATTCCTTTTAAAACACTTTACGGTACTTTTTTAAGATGGCCTAAAAATCATGATTTAAACAATATGTTATCAAAAAGTTTTTCTAAAGTGGAGTTTAAGAAAAAATTATTAGGTGGAGCAATTGTTGTTGTTGCTTACAAATAAAAAAATATTTGATTTGATTTGATTTGATTTTTATATGCTTTGTTGCATGATTATTAAAATTCTATAATCCTATAACATATTTTGTCTAAATAGATATCATCTTGTTATACAATGAGGCTTTCAACATCATTTCCTGTATCATATTTTTCAGTCTAACCGAA
>JBDUES010000007.1:0-18081 GCA_040297625.1 Candidatus Nitrosocosmicus sp.
AGCTGTTATTAAATGCGGTAATTGCAGGTGAAGTGGGGCTTGTTTCGTTTGATATTATTTTGCTAGACGGATTAAATATATCCATAACATTAAGATTATCATTACCGTCTCCCTTCCAAGAGATCCAAAGTCCGCTAGAATTCAAATAGTGATAGAAAAGATCCACTTCACCGGCAGATGCCGAATTACTAACTACTACTGTATGCTGTCCACAGTCGGTTACACTGTTATTTGGTGTCCATGCAATATTAGGATGGGTGTTTCCAGTTTGAATATTGATTGTTGACATTACTGTTTTAGATATACTTGGATAATCTAAACAATTCGTTATTCCATAGGCTTCCAGTGTTTCAGCACACCATGTAAGCTCTTGGATATTTTGCACTGGAAGGCTTGAATCAGTAATTCCTTGGAAGACGCAATTGTAATTAAAGGAGGCCCCATTTTGACTACTAAGGGTCATAATTCCAATCAATGTATCTCCAGGATTAACTCTTACAAGGCTTGAATGAAAAGCTGGTCCTGTTGAACTATCGACATACCAACTTGCTACTGACCAATAATCTCCGCCACCAGCGGCAGATTGACCCCACTGTAATACGGGTTGATAGATATAAGTAGAGTTCTGGATTCCATTAAAGAAAAATATTGTTTGACCAGATTGTGTAGATGGCAGAGGTGGAACTATCCAAGAAGTTGTAAAAGAAGAGATTGGTGTTCCTGTATTATTATTCCAATAAGCATAAGTAATCCAACCGGAACCGAAGCTAGGAATATTTTTAGGGCCTATGTTTACATTGCTAGGCATGAGTGGCTCATTCCCGGGACGACGATTTATTTCGCCAAAGTCTATTAAAACTTTTCCAGATGAATGAACCTTCTGTATATGATTATCTGTCATCCTCAACATATGCCCAGATTCAATTAAATGTACAAGAGACTTTGATCGGAAACCGCCCGGTGTAAGAATTAACTCATTACTCATTTTGAAGCCTCATACAATATGTTATTTTCATATATATTGTAATAAATTGGGTGTATATAAGTATAACATCAAAAATAATGCAAGCATGGGCTAAAGCGTTTATCCAAAAGAAAAAATATTAGAGAAAGAAAAGCTGGAGCAGACTGACCATTCAAGTTATATATTAAAAATAGATTTTTAATGCTTTTAGTATATTATCGTCTTTACATTACTTGCACTTTAACAGGATTTCTCTTTAATCCGGATTAGAGCAATATCTATAGCAAAGATATACAAAAGATTGAAAGATTGATACGACAATGTTTACCAATTCCACAGAAAATATACAACATAACAAAAAGGCTTCGAACGCTTGAAGAAGTAGAACGATATTTTCCAGGCTTTCTATCTTTCATTGATTGTACCGAATAACAAATACCCAAGCCAAATAAGGACAAGAGAAGAAAGAAGATGTACTATTCAGGAAAGAAAAAGAGACATACTGTAAAGAATCAGCTTATGGTTAATGACCTCGGTCTCATAATTCATAAAGCAAATCATAAGAAAAGACATAGACATGATTATGTCTTTAAAAATATAAAAAGAATCATCCTGTAACTCCCAAACAAGTTGTGGTAAATGTATTTGACCTTGGATATCTTTTGGCGTAGGAGAGGACTTTCCAGAGCAAAAATCCATTCTGCCATATAAAAAGAAGAAAAGTAAGGAATTATCTCAAGAAGAAAAAGAGTATAACAAAAGTCATTCTAAAAAAAGAGGATAGTGATATAGCACACCATTGCAAAGTTAAAAAATACAGAATCCTTGCAGATGTATTTAGAAACAAATTGAGAAAGTACAACAAGATATCAGATATAGTATTAGGCCTGATAAACTATGGATAATGAACCATTATCACTATTGACCGATACGAAATCCGTAGGGGATAGACTAAATTGTTTCTAATTAATCAAGAGATCTATTACTTGAATATCTTTACTCTCTCATTGATAACTTCTAAAGCAAAGATCTCTTTGGCCTTAATATCTACTATAATATGTATCTGTAGATAACCCGTTTTATTGTATATTCAACTTGTCTTGCATCCACTGAGACCTCACTATTTGTAACCTCGATTCCTGAACTGTCTACTGCTATGACGATGAGTACTCCAACAAAGAATATTCTTAGCAGGAGTTTTCTAAAATGAGTGATCTCAATAAAGTCAATTCAGGGTTATTTTTAAGTCAATCTTATACATTTTTGTCATTAGGGATCTGTTCTTGTGGGACAACAGTGTAAGTTCCATCCTCATTACGATGGATAGATTCATTTGGACCAACCTGCTTAACCGAGTTTTCTGATCTTAGTCCACCTGGAGTTAATACTAGATCATCGTTGTTTTTGTTCGACTTCTTATTCATGGTATTTATCATTATTATTAATGGCGTTTCTAGTTTATGAATCTTTGTACATGTACTAATTGGCAAAAAAGTTGGACTGACTTTACTCCACTCTTCTTTTATAAATGGTGATGATAAAACTACAAAAATTATTATTCCTATTGTTATTCCTATGCTTGCTAATACAATATTTATTTTATTGTATTTTTTTATTTCCCTTATTTCCAAGGATTCGAGTCATTATATAAATTATCTTTGTTTTATAAAAGATAATCTCTTAATCCGTTATATATTAATTGGATAAATTTCAAAGTTTTGCTATCAAATTTATTAAAGAAACTGAATGGATGCTATAATAAACTGCATTTTCTAATCCAAGTCAAAGAGAAATCCTGTTAGTGCAAGTAATGTAAAGACGATAATATACTAAAAGCATTAGAATCTGTTCATTATGTTTAACTTGAAAGGTCTATCTCCAGCGCCCATAGATCGTTTTCTATTCTTTCTTTTTAATACATGTTGTATCTCATATTTGTCATATCTTTTTGCCATCTCTTTTTTGTAAATATATGTCAAACTCTTTGACTTCCAGTCCTGTGAATGATCTGAATAGTAAAAGGGCTTTCTCAATAATTTATAACTGGAAAGCAAATGATGGCCAAGAAGGTGATGAACTAATGGTCATAAGATCGTTTTTCTAATTATGCATTAGATCTGGTATTGATAATTTTATTTGTAATATTAATTTATAAATATTATAACTACAAATAATGAAAAGTGGATATTAAAGAAATTCTGTATGCTGAGATTGACAAGATGGGGAAAAATTATATTAGAACTCAATTATCAAATGACATTTATAATTCTCAATCTGTAATTAATATGCTATTAAATAATTGTTTAAATTTATTGAATAAAGATAATCCTATTGAAGATGAATTTGTATTGTTTAGCGAGGCATTATTGCATTTTGTATTAACCCTGTCTATGATTCCAGCCGAGAGAAAAATCAATATAGATGATGTGTCAGTCGATGTACTAGTTCCAAATTCTAAAAACCTTAAAGCCGATAATGATAAAGCAATTTTGATACATTTTTTTAAAGATAGAGATGAAAATATCGATGAATCAATTAAAAAATTATCTCAAATACAAAAAAATATAAACAATATATGGATTGTTTCCTCGAAAAATAACAATTTAAATCTCAATACTTTTATTGTTTCTCCATTTGTTTCTCCTAATATGCATAATAAATTTAATTATCCTTTTTCTGAAATTTTAGTTAAAATAGACGATTTTTTAAAAAACATCAATTACAGTGGACTAAAAATATTTTAATTGTGGTTGTGTTGCTGTTGATGTTGTGGTCGTTATGGAACATAATATTACCTTTTAAAGAATTAAATTTTAAATATCACAATTAGAGGGGAGGAGGAAGAGGCGGAGGAGGTGATGAATTACAAATTAATAAAAAAAAATATTCTATAGAGTTTTATGGTTCTAAATCTCATTATGATGAAATTAAAAAATACTTTGATAGTTTGCCTGCTGATTTGATCATCTCTGGTTTGCGGTTTTCATATAATAGAAATAAAGCAAGTATGGGTGGATATTTAAATCCAGGCCGAAAGAGTATTGTGAAAAAAGAAACTCAATTAATGACCCGTAAACAAGCAACAATAAGAATAAAAAATTGGAAGATAATGATAAAACGTTACCGTGAAAAAGGATATAGCTATCCAACTATTTCAAGAATAAAAAAACAAATAATTATTATTTCAAATAGTAGTAGTAGTAAAAGCTAAAATTAAAAAAAATGATATTTAATAAAGTGAATTACTTTCAGTTACTTTTGATTCTATATTTGTGTTTGGTAAATCTGGGAATTTGTCTTTCATGCTTTGTTCTACTATTGCACTAGCTTCCTCGATAATTTTCATCGCATCCTCGCTTATATTATTTGTATTACCTGTCATTTCTGTTGTTTGCGGGATTTGTCCTGATTCATTCATAATTCCGTTTAATATATCTGTTATCTTTCCAAATGACTGACCTGCTTCTGGCATCATCGACGTTAATCCACCTTGTATATTTTTTATTACAGACATTGCTGGACTTAATGTAACTATCACATCGCCTAACTCTGTAATTGTATTTAATCTTAATTGTATTTGTTCTAAAGCTAGTTTTGCCGACGTAATCATTTTATTCATTTTTCTAATTTGCGATAATTCATTTGATAATATTTTGGCATATTGACTGTCATGGCTTTGCATCGCACTAATTACTCTTTTAAAAATTAATTGGTCCTTTTCTTCCATTTTCATGGACATGTTCTCTAATTTAGCGATTTGTGAATGGAGTCTTTTTTGTGCCTCTTCTATTCGGGGTTTCAGGGGGGATGGAGGTTTAATATTTTCTAATAATTTCATACCAACATTGTTTATTTCGCTCTGCGGTTTTGTCCATTTGTTACTAAAAGACATCTTTCTTGTATACCCATATCAACATAGCATATTTTATTTATAAAAGGCGTGTTTTTCTTAATTTAGTAACCAAGGATACTAATTGATATGGTTACAAACTAGTTAAATATTAAATATTTTTAATTTGATATGTGCTTATTGAACCATTCAGAAATTCGTTTTTTTGTTTAGTTTTAGTATTATATTTGTAAAGTATTTAGTCATAATTTAATACCATTTGATAAAAATAAAATTATAGCACATATTTAACTATTTTTTGAATCATACAACACATCATTGTTATGATTAAAATATACCGGAAATGCTCCACAGACCTTGCAAAAATTTCCATCCCATATAAATATTGTATTACAGTAGGGACATTTTTCTATCTCTATTTTGTTGTTATTAATAGCCATTGATTTCTCTTCAATAGGTGGTTTGAAAAATTTCCTGTATATTTTATAAAAATAGAGATGCTCTTTATTTCTTATTTCTACTCCTTCTTCTAATTTTGCTTTTTTTATTTCTTTAATATAGTCGTAATCTGTTACCAGATTAGTATTGATATAGTATTGGAGGTTGGTAACCCCTGAACCGTTTTCAAGTGCAGTTTTCCTCCTCCAGACTATTTCTTTTCCCAGAATATATTCATAACATTTCCTCAAAAAAAATTTTCCAAATAAAATTCCATTATAATTTGAAATTTTCTCTTCAAACGTAATATTGTGTGAAAATTCAACAATTTCTTTTTCTAAAAAAGGAAGAAATATTTTCAATCCTAATTTTTTTGCAAGTTTAATAGAAATAAAGTCCATATTCTGGATAATTGAATCGATCTTTTGATTTATTTTATTTGGTTCGTTAATATATTGTTGTAAAAAATTATATCCTGCAAAAAGTTCATCTGCGCCATCCCCTAATACTACCGAGTTTATCTTTAGTTTTTTTGCAGTTTTAAACCCAATTAGTTGAACGACAGAATTTTTTAAAAAAATAGGATCAAACGTTTTAAAATCTTGTATTAATTCTTCTATATTTGATAGAATTTCTTCAAAAGATGTGATAATTTTATGATGGTTAATGGAATATTTTTTTTTTGCTATTAAAGAAGAATAAGAATAATCCGGGGAACTTTTATCTACTATTATCGTTATCGAATCTTTAGGTCTTGTATGATATGCAAGTATACTGCTATCCAAACCTCCAGAAAGCAATATGCCATCATGATGATGATTTTCTTTCATACAAATATTGGTTAGTAAATTTATGAATTCATGATAATTACTGTTCAAATACTATTGATAAGTTCAATTTTAAGTTTATAAATCTAAATAGTGAAACTTTAACAGAATATTGAATTGAAAGTAGAAAAAAAATGTATTAATCCTTCATGCGGACTAACATATTCCATTAATAATGATATTTATCGATGTTCATCATGCGGTTATTTATTTGATATCGAATATTCTAAATATCCTGATAAATCATTAATTGATATCTTTTTCCAACGACTTAATCATGGCGGAAATATTTTTAATGAAAGTGGAGTTTGGCGATTTAGGGAACTAATAAATTTTGTTAATATTGATACAGAAAACCTTGATGAATGCTCTAAATATTTTGTATCTTTAGATGGGTCTGAAGGTAGATTATCTAGACCTTATAAGATGAGTAAAGTTGCTAATTATGTCGATATGCCTGCTGATAATCTTTTTCTTCAACCAGAAGGGTACAATCCTAGTGGATCTTTTAAAGATAATGGTATGGCAGCAGCAGTAACACATGCAAAGTTATTGTCTGTAAAAAAATTAATCTGTGCTTCTACCGGAAACACATCTGCATCTGCTGCTATGTATGCTTCTAATGAAGGGTTAGACTGTGAAGTGTATATACCCAAAGGCGAAATTGCACCCGGAAAATTAGGACAGGCGTTTCAATTTGGTGCTCAGGTTATTCAAGTTGATGGAAATTTTGATGATGCACTTGCAAAATCCCTCGAAATAGCTAAAAAAGAAGGTGGATATACGGTAAATTCCTTAAATCCTTTCAGGCTTGAAGGCCAAAAAACTATTATTTTTAGAATACTTGAACATTTGAATTGGAATCCACCGGATTGGATAGTTTATCCTGGTGGAGCTCTTGGAAATATTTCAAGCTGTGGAAAAGCATTAATGGATCTTTATAAATGGGGATGGATAAAAAAAATTCCCCGCGTTTTAGTAGTTAATGCAGAGGGAGCTAATACATTTTATGAATTAGTAAATGGTTTGTTTGAAAATATAAAGCTGCGATGGAATAATGGAAAACCTGATACCGCTCTAATAGAAAAATATTATGAAATACAGAAAAAAGATAAACGTCTTCCCAAAACTCATGCTACTGCAATACAAATTGGGAAACCTGCAAATATTATTAAAGCATTGAGAACTATAGAATTTACAAATGGAATAGTTGAACAAGTTGTAGATGAAGATATGATGGATGGTATGTCTGTGGTGGGTATAAATGGATTTGACTGTGAGATGGCATCAGGTTCTGTCCCTGCTGGAATTAGAAAATTAAGAAAAAAAGGGATTATACAAAAAGATGATGTAGTTGTAGGGGTATTAACAGGGAGGCAAAAAGATCCGTCTATGATAATAAAATACCATTCTGAAAAATCAAATAGATTTGCAATACCTCCAAGGGATCTATAATTATTTTCAACTTGCTACTTACTGTTACTACTACTTGAAATACCATACTTTTTCAATTCTTTTTTCTTAATTTTTTTATTTTCAAAAATACTTAATGACGATAATAATGCATTTGATTTATCTTCTGTTTCTTTATATTCATTTTCAGGAATTGAATCTATTACAATTCCGGCACCAGATTGATTGTATCCTCTATTTTTATTGATGAATATTGATCTAATGGTGATTGCAAAATCACATGATTTATTAAAAGAAAAATATCCGATTGCACCTGCATATGGTCCTCTGCTTTCTGGTTCTAACTCATTAATTATTTCCATTGATCTAACTTTGGGGGCTCCAGAAACGGTACCTGCAGGAAATACTGCTCTGAATGCATCAAAAACAGTGTATTTGTTATCTAGGTCTCCAGTAACGTGCGAAACAATATGTTGAATGTGACTAAATTGTTTTACACTCATAAGTTCATCTGTGTTTACTGTCCCAAATTTGCAAACTTTACCTAAATCATTTCTTGCTAGATCCACTAGCATTGTATGCTCTGCTATTTCTTTTTCATCATTTAGCATTTCATTTTTATATTTTTCTGTAGTATGTTTATCTTTAGAAACAGGACGAGATCCTGCTATTGGGTAGGATTCAACTTTATTGTTTGTAATTCTAAGTAACATTTCTGGACTTGAGCCCATAAGAATGTGTCTATTTAGTTGGAAATAAAACATATATGGCGACGGATTTATTTTTCGAAGAGTTTGATAAAGAAAAAGTGGATTACCATTACAAACAAACTTTATTTTTTTTGATAAGACTGTTTGAAAAATGTCACCATTAATGAGATATTTTTTCACCTTTTTCACCTTTTTCACAAATTCTTTTTCCTCAATATTCCTACTCAAATTACTAAATGTAAATTCTTGAATTTTTTCATATTTCTTTTGACCTCTATTATCATTGTCTAAAACTTTTTCAATATTTTTTAGCCTTGATTTTTTATAATAAAAGTATTCTAATTTGTCTTTATCATGATCGTATATTATTCCGTCGGTATACAGTCCGAATTCCATAAGTGGAAAATATTTGTTGTTTTTAACACGGATATTTTCCCAATATTTAATTGATTCATAATTTACATATCCAACCAATCCACCAACGTATCGATAATCCTTATTTTTAACAGAAGTAAAAAATTCATTAATATTATTTAAGGGATCAGTAATAGATATTTCATCAACTTTTTTTTGTTTTTTGAAAACAAGTAATTTTTTTGAGAGGCACTTTATTTTATATTTTGGTTCAAAACCAATAATTGAAGACTTGATTAATTCCTTAGGTCCATCCAAGGATTCAAAAATAAACATATCATTATAAATGGTGTGCAGTTCTTTAAATATCTCAAAAGGATTTAATTTAGTATTTATGGTTTCAAAAATGGGTTCACCTCCAATGTTTAGGATTGTTTTTAATTTATTACTCAAATAAAGATCTCCTTATCTATCTTAAATCATCTAAATTATCTTCATTATAAGTACCTTTAACAGACAATGGTTTTCTTCCAATAAATCCTTCATTTTTCCCATGCCAAAATCGGATCTTATCTTCTTCTATCTTCCAACATAGCCATACTTCTTCATTAAATCTTTTAGACGGAAAATCTAATAGACCCTCATCTAAACTTTTAATTAAAATACCAAAATCTTCTATTTCTTCTATTTCTTTATATAAAGAAGATATTGTTTTGTTTAGCTCTTGTTTTTTATTAAAAAATATCTTAAATGATTGATATCCATCTATAATACTATTTAATTCATTTTGAATCATAATAATTTCATTTCTTTTATCTATAATTTTATTAAATCTCCTTTTGATTTCAGGTAGGAGGTCATTTGCTTGATCTGGAGTATAGAAATTAAACATCTTTTATTTAATGTTGAAATATTATTTATTTTTATATAATTTATTTAATATTAGTGGAAAAAACATTTTAAATTTTAATATGATCATATTAATATGAAAAGCGATAATGGATTTAACGTCGATAAAAGTGGTAGCAATAATCCTGAAAAAAATATCATAAGAAATAAAAAAATTTTGATTAAAAACCATAATTATAAATCTGTGATTGATTCATTAAACGCGATTGAATTTGCTTTCTATAATGCAAGTCCTGACAAAATCGTAAATAAAAGCATTTGTTTGAATTCTCAATTTACAATAAATGGTATTAATAATCATTGTAAAACATTCGATCTGGAGAATAAAAGTTCACTCTTTGTCATAAGTGTTGGAAAGGCATCTGTAAAAATGCTGACAGCTATTTTAGAACTATTTAAAGAAAAAATTAAAAATATTATATTAATTATGCCAGAAAGTCAATCTTTTGATAAAGAATCTTTTAAAAAACACTTTCTACTAAAAGAAAAAATAATTATAATAAAGTCATCCCATCCAATTCCTAATATTAATAGTTTAAAAGCAACAAAAATGGTTATTCAATTATTAACAAAGACAAAAAGTTCTGACATGGTCATCTTTTTAATATCTGGTGGTGCTTCTTCTCTATTAGTTTCTCCAATTCACAACCTAACATTAAATGATAAAAAAACTATAAATCAATTCTTAATAACTTGTGGTGCAAATATACGAGAAATTAATATTGTAAGAAAACATTTATCAAACATTAAAGGAGGAAATATTTTAAAATATATAAATAATAAATGCTGCGTGATAGGTTTAATTCTTTCTGATGTTGTTGGTGATTATTTAGATACAATTGGTTCTGGATTGACTAGTTTTGATGAATCCACATTTTTGGATGCGAGATGTATCCTGGAGAAATACTCTTTGATAAATATGGATAACAAGTCTATGAAAAAGGTTCAAGAAACAATAAATTTAGGTATTAGTTCCAAATTGCCGGAAACTTTAAAACCTAAAGAATTTGTTGAAAGGGATATCAATAATTTTATAATCGGTAACAACTATGGATTTTGTGATTTATTAATACAATATTTAAGGAAATTTAAATATGACGTTAAATATTTGTGTTATGAATATGATAAACAATTATCTAATTTTATTGATGAATCCAAGATTTTAATTGAAAAATATTTGAAGAAAAATAGTTGTATTTTGATTGGGGGGGAAATAACTAACACTGTTAATAAAAAAAAAATTGGTAAGGGTGGTAGGAATCAAGAATCTATATGTTATCTGCTTGATTTTTTCTGTAATTGTCATTATGATGATTTCTCTGTTATATTTATTGGAACTGATGGTATTGATGGTAATTCCAAAGCCGCAGGTGGTTTAATTACCCCTAAAACGATTGACTTTTTAAAGAGAAAGCATATTGATACCAGCCATTATATTGCAATGCATGATTCATACAATTTACTTTTACGACTTCATTCTAATATTTTTACTGGATACACGGGTACAAATTTTAATGATATATATTTATTTGTAAGAAAATAAGGTAATTGATGTTGACTTTTAGTTTGATTTGATTAAAATTATATTTATTTTAATTTATTGTCCAATCTATTGGAATGTCTTGATACAAGCCATTTGGTAATATCCTTCTTATAGAAATCGGTAGTGTTTTTTTATCCAATTCATATTTGGCTATCATTATTGTATCTGTTAAATCGGGTGGGATTTTAATAAAAGTGGGAGCACCAAGTGATAGTTGCAGTGACCTGGCGCCTGTAATTCTTGCTTTTTCGAATCTTGTTAATCTGGGAGGACCTATGAGAATCTTGCTATCCTTTGAAAAGATTTCTTTGAGCTTAAAATCAGTTTCAGCGTCATAAATATTATACTCCTTCTTTTCTTTTGGAATATCCATTTTGGCTTGAAGCGGGTTTTTCTCATTGTCAACATTTTCTTGATTTTGAATGTCTTCTAATTCATCTTCATTTTTTTCAACTGGTGATTTCTTTCTTGTCCTTTTAACAGCCACTGTTATGAAAATTCATTAAAATATATAATTAAATGTTGCTGAAAGTTCATATTTATAAACTTTATTAATTGTTGTATGTCTGAAAAGATAACTAGTGTTTCAAGAGTACCTATTTTAATTACCTTAAATGAGGGTGTAAAGTTAGAAGGAGAATTAATTAAACATCTTTCTCCTTTAACTATAAAAAAAATATTAATCAATTTACCTATTAGTCAACTGGTTAACAATTTTCAAAATAAATTTATTCAAGTAAAATTGGATTTGGATATAGGTGTAGAAAAACCTCTACATAAGTTTAAAAAAGGTGATATAGCTTTTTCATCAATATCAAATTACATTTGTATTTTTTTAACTGATTATACACATAATCAACAATTTAGTCATATTGGGTATATTAAAAGTAACAACCTCGATGAGCTTTTAAAAACAAAAGCGGGAGATATACTTTCTATTCAGAGAGTTAACTAATTTATTATCTTATTTTTTGGTAAATCCTATGTCCACTATATCCTCCTACATTTTTAACTATATTTTTGTTCTCTAAATTTTTTATAAAGTTATTAGCTACCGAGATCTTTACCCCTAAAGTTCTAGCTAAGCCATGAATGGTAATAGCTTTCATTGAACCCAAAACTTTCATCCCTTGATTTTCTTCTATTAATACTGATAGCTTTTGTTTTTGTTGTGGTTTGGAAGCAGGTGTTTTTTTTATTTCTTCCTTTTTAGTATTTTTATTGTCTTGGGATTTTGATGCATTTGATTGGGTAGGTTTCTTTTTATTGCCGCCCATTATTAACAAGCTCCTTAAATCATAATTTATATCTTTAATATTTACTATTTTAGTTATAATTATTTTTATTATTATTGTTTGAATTTGGTTTAACCTTTAAAGTTATTTTATAACTTGTTAAAATATCTTTGCATCTATTTCTAATTGTTACTTCGGTTACTCCTGCAAGTTTGGAGATGTCCATTTGTAAAATATTTACACCCAGTAATATTGATGCTAGATAAAGGTAAGCTGCTGCGATTCCATTTGGTGATTTCCCATCTGATAATAAATGATTTTCAGTTTTCTTTGCTATTTCTAAAGCAAGTCTTTCAATTTTAATGTCAAAATTTGATAAATTTGCTAATTTTGAAATATATTGACCAATACTTATTATTTGTATGCTAGATATTCTACGATTATAGTTTAATTTTATCTTTTGAGTATTTTTTATTTGTTCTCTGTTTTGTATTTCGTTTGTTTTTTTTATTTCATATTGTTGTTGATTTTTGATATATTCTTCTTCTTCACAAATTATTACCATTGATCTATAATACTTTGAAGATAGTTTCAGATTCCCATGATGATCTTCATTTGTACTGCACACTTTTATAATTTCGTCTAAAGACCTTATTATGGAGCAAATTTTACAAGCATAAAATATTACCGCAGCAGCCATGCAGGTAGATGATTTCCCCTTTGTATCATATTTATTTTCATATATTCTATATATCAATGCAGCAGTTTCGCAAATTACATTTGGAAATGATATTATAGAACAAATTTCATTTATTTTAGTTAATACGTTTGATAATCTTCTTTCCTTTGAGTTTGAAATTCTAATGATGGTGTTCCATTTCCTTAAATTCATAATGGTTTTTTTTACCTCATCATCAAAACCTTTTCCTGTATAGTCTTTTCCTTTATAATCTATTTCTGTATGTAGCCCGAAGTCATGATATGAAATACTGTTAAATCCACTCGCTCTTGAACTAATTTGATTACTGTATGAATTGTGATTATATCCATCATGCCCAGAATCTTCCATCTGCTCTTCAATTACATATCCACATGCACTACAAATGAATTCGCCTTTTATATTATCGTGGATAACACTAGCATTGCACTCTGGACAGTTATTCTTTAAATTTAGTCTATTATACATAATTATGTCTACTGTCCTACTTTTTGTTTCTTTTTATTTTTGACCTGTTTGTTTTTGGCTTGTAGTTTTTCTTTAAATCTTCACTAATGTATACTTTTGTTCCGGTCAATTTGTTTCTTTTTTGAATGTATGGAATGATTGAAGCATATGGCGAGTGTATCGGGCCTAATATTTCGGAGATCTTGCCTATTTTTTTTTCCTGGTCATCAGATATGTTTAGTCCTGATTTAATAAATGGTTTATACGTGTTAATTTTAACAATCAATCTTCCACTCTTTGAAAAATGTAAAATCTCTCCCAATAGTTCCATGGACAATGTATATACCTTATGACTTACATCTTCTTCTGTCAAATAAAGCTATCAAATTGATAAATTAGAATTACGTATAACACCATAACAAAAGGTCATGACGGGATTCGAACCCGCGACCTAAGGTTTACAAAACCTTCGCTCTACCAGGCTGAGCTACATGACCACAAATTTATTATCAATTAGATGCAGTAATTAAAAGCTTTTGTATTTATTATGTCTTGTAATTAATTTAATCAGTTATGGATGGGATAAAAAATATTAAAGATACTAAATTTACAGCTTTTGTTTACATAGAAAATAAAAGTTTTCTCAATGACCCGGAAGGTGAAACCATAATGAATGATCTTATCCTCAAAGAAGGTTACCATGATATTATATCTGTAAGGACAATTAAATCTTTAAAAATTGAAATAGTTGCAAAAAATATTGATGATGCCAAAGTAAAAATAAAAGAAATGTGTGATGATTTAAGAATTTATAATCCAATTGTAAGTGACTGTAGAGTTGTGATCAAAATGAATCGATAAATTATAGAATAATGATCTAAACTTTTAAAAATGCATGTTGAATTAAATTTATTAATTGTAATGAAAGATTATGATAATGTTATTTTATGGTTGGACTATTATAATAAAGGCTTATCTCGAAATAAAGGGAGAAAAATTTCAAAATCATTGGCGATCTATGATCCTCTACTTTCGGAATTACTCGAAGCAGCTATTTCATTAGGATATGACATTCCTAAAGATCAAATAAATGATAGTGCTAGGTTTCCACGCAGACCTCATATTAAATCTGGATATATTATGATATCTAAAAATAACTTTATAAAAAATAAAATATTAAAAAATATAGCTGAAAAAATGATTCAAAATAGATCAAAGCAAAAAAATAAATAGGAGTATTTTTATTTATACTTTTTTTAAAAATATAAATATTCAGCTTGGATTATATAGTATATAATTGTGTGTTTTTTTAATAAGGATACTAATTAGACAAAGGAATCAAAATTAAATTGACTACAGAAAATATTGAAAAAAATAGCATTTTAGATAAAAATAATATTCCTGTTAAGACTATCTCTAAAGTTAATTCTGAAAAAAATGAACATTCTGGTTTTTCTAATATCACAATGAATTTTGAAGAAAAATTAGAAAAACAGATTTTACTATCTATACCCCCCGAAGCCCAAATAACATGTGCCAAATTTGAAGGAACGAATATTGCTCTATATACAAAAAATCCAGAGTTCTCATTAACCGAACTTTCCTTCCATCTATCTGCTCTGTCAAAATCAATAAAAAAGAGATTTATAATAAGAACAGATCCCAATATACGTCTAACCGAGGATGAAACTAGATCAGCAATAACTAAAATTTTACCTAAGGAAATTTCAGTATCTGTAATTTTTTGTGATGAGGCAACGGGTGAAGTGATATTGGAAGTGAATAATCCTGAGGGTATAACCCCAGATATTTTTTTAAAAATAGCTAAGGTTACTGGTTGGATTACCCATACTAGGCGTTCACCCCATATCCCATCAAATAGTATCAAAAATATACATTCTACTTTAAAATCCTCTTCAAAAGAGAGACATGGTTTTTATCAAATTTTAGGAAAAAGAATTTTTCGACCTAATTTACTTTCAAACAGTCTTCTCAAACCTGCTGAAGAATATTTAAATAAAGGAAATATTGTTAAAGATGCTCATATTCAGCCAAATTCATCAGTTCAAAGTCCTAAAAATTATAATATTGGACCCTTGTCTAACTATCAATACACTAATCTCAAAGAAGTTTTAATTTATTGTTTGGGTGGTGTTAAGCAAGTGGGTAGATCATGTTTTGTTGTGGTGACACCCGAAAGTAAAATCATGTTAGATTGTGGGATAAATCCTGGAGAAGATCAAAGCTATAATGCCTATCCTCGAATTGATTGGTTTAATTTTAATTTAGAAGAACTTGATGCAATAGTTATTAGCCATGCTCATATAGACCATCAAGGATTTTTGCCTGCACTATATAAATTTGGTTATAAGGGCCCTGTATATTGTACCGAGCCTACATTGCCTTTAATGAATTTATTGCAGATGGATTCTGTTAAAATTAGTAAAAGTAACGGAACTTATTTACCATATGAACTTAGGGATGTAAATGAAATAATTAAACATTGTATACCAATACCATATGGAAAACCCACAGATATTTCACCTGATATCACTATAACATTAAATAATGCAGGCCATATAATGGGAAGTGCAACGGTTCATATTAATATTTCTGGTACTCATAATATTTTATATACTGGTGACTACAAATATGCAAAAACGCAGTTACTGGATAGTGCAATTTCAAACTATCCACGTGTAGAGACTATTATTACTGAGAGTACGTATGGTTCTAGTACTGATATAATGCCAGAGCAGTCTACTGTTTATAACACGTTTACTGAAAGTATTAATCATACATTAAAACAAGGTGGTAAAGTTTTAATTCCTGTCCCGGCTGTTGGCAGAGCCCAAGAAATTATGCTTGTTTTGGATAAAGAGATGCGTGATGGTAGATTAATTGAGTCCCCAATTTTTATTGAGGGGATGATTTCAGAAGCAAGTGCTATTCATATGTCTTACGCACATTATTTAGGATACGATGTAAGAAAGTCTGTGTTTCAAGGTATAAATCCCTTTTTATCATCTTATTTTACCGTTATAAATGGCCTTGGTAAAAGAGATGAAGTTTTTAATGATGATTCGCCATCTATTATTATGGCTACGTCCGGAATGTTAGAGGGAGGTCCTTCAGTAGAATATTTCAAAGAGATTTCCCCAAATCCTAGAAACAAAATAATTTTTGTATCTTACCAAATAAATGGGACACTTGGAAGACGGGTTCTTGATGGAACGATATCTGAAGCAAGCATGGTTGATAAGAATGGAAAAATGAAAGTTGTTCCAGTGAGATGTTCAAAACAAAAAATTGATGGATTTAGTGGACATAGCGATTTTAATCAAATATTATCTTTTATATCAAAAATCAAACCTAAAAGGGTATTAGTAAACCATGGTGAAAAATCAAAATCAGAAAATGTTGCTAGTACTATTTATTCCAGATTAAGAATAAGATCAAGCGTTCCCGATAATAGAGAAATACTAAAATTGAGGTAGTTTTCGATAGGTTTTTTCATATGTTTGATGTTTTAATGTTGATCTCATTTGGCAATAAGATATAGATGTATAAATTGTAATATTGTATTAAGTGGAGAGGGCGCGTCACGACACTATTTGGCTAATCCCGAACATAAATTAGAAAAACTTCCGCCTCCACCTAAACCATCTTCTTCAGAGTAAATTTTTTTCCTTATAGATAGTGTGTCGCTACTCTCTAATACTTTCTAAAGCTGAAACTACTTGCCAGAGAGAAGTTCTAATATGTGATTGCATTTGGGGATTTTGAGTTACACCATCTAACATACTAATAGCATTTGCAGCTCTTACTGAAATACTCCCTCCTCCTTTTTCATCCTTTAAAATCATCAAAACTTCTCTAATCATATTTCTAATGTTCCTTTGTATGTTACTATTTTTGGTTAATGCATCAAGGGTGGTTGTTGCATTATTTAACCTTTCTAAATTTTCCTTTTGTTTTAATTCTTTCTTTGTTGCTGTCAAATCGCATCACACATATTAAAAACGATACAAATCATATTAATAGCTTTATTTATAAAAAGTTGAGTATTGTCTGTTATTGTAAATATATGAGGGCAGGTCATTATTCATTTGAGTAATTTAAGCACCATTTCTAAACTCGATTGACTTCCTATCATGTACTTGATCATCCTTGGACTGTCCTTTTGTATCTTGCAGTTGTAATAAACAAGCATCTGATAGAGAGTAAAACTGACAGAAGTATGATACTGCATACATTACCATTTCCTTTTACAGGTATTGGGTCTAGCCTAAAGACGGCTTTAATATGTTCTATCAGTAATCTATGGATGTACTTCTCTTTGAATAGACAACCTGCCCTAGAACCGATTCATAGAAATCAAAAGATCTAGTCTTTCTTGCGATATATTTCTGTATCTGCGTACTGGACATACAATCTGAAATCCCATATCCATGCTTAAATCATACAAGTTCTGGTCATTATTGTATCCAGGGTCTGCAATCATATAGTGTGTGTTTTCTTTAATGTTGTAGATGGTAAACTACTAGATGTCAACACATCATAGACCTGATTATCCTGTACATTGGCGGTTGTAACATCAGCAGCTGATAAAGGTACAACTACAGACGAAGAGTTAGTACTTGATACCATATGTAGTTTATATCCAAATATCC
>JBDUES010000008.1:0-13026 GCA_040297625.1 Candidatus Nitrosocosmicus sp.
TTCAAAGGATTCATTGGTAAGTGTCAAGGAATATAAGATGATAATACAATCAGCCTAGCTATAAGCATTTATTAAAAGATCGTTAGATCAAAAATAATTGTTTGTTTAATTATGCTATTTGGTATAGCACTAGATAATATATTAACATTGCAATGATAGATCCTAATTTATAGTATAATAATTTAAAGTAAATAATCTATCTAAATACATTTATTAATACTTAAATAAAACCATGAAAATTTTTGTGTTCTTTTGCATTTCCCTATTTTGAAAAATTAAAAAATCAAGTAATCTTTTGCAAATCAATTAAATCATTGTAACCATAACCATATTCTTTTGCCAATCTCGTTAAAGTATTATTATAAGTTAATATGTTAACTGTAAAAATTGTGTGAATGTGAATAATCATTTGGTGGCTTTACCTATATATATAACCAATTTTTTAAATAATGTTTTTGTAAAATTCTATTGTTGATAATATTATTATAATTATTAGTAATTTTAATTGCTAGTTATTGTAGATAGATTTATAGTTCATTATTATTTAAAACACCTATTTCCATTATTGTTAACCAAAGTTATAATAAAAAACGGACTTTTGAAACCATCGTAGTTAATGATACAATGATGGTAAAGCAAATTTCGATCTATTATTGGCATTAATTGTATAAAGTTGAAATAACACTATACTACAAAAAAATATCATTGTTAAATTATTAGATATCTTGCTTTATTATTCACAAACAAATTTACATTCAATCTTTCTTCCTTAATCTGTCCATTCTTTGCGATCCTATGATAGATTATCCACAAAACATGCTTTTCAGGCCATTTACAGGTCCTACATTAGAAGAATTTGATAATGTCTATCATAAGAAAAAGAAAAATATTACAAATCTGAGTTAAAATGTTTAACAACAAGAAAAACAGATAGAAAAAGAAAAGTTGGTGTTCGAGGAAGACATTTCAAACTGGATGTTAAAAACAGATTTCTAATTCTATATACTTGTTTATTACCATCTCTGCATAACTTACACACTAGCAGGATTTCTCTGACTTGGATCAAAGTAACATTTGTACATACATTCAAAAGATTGAACCGTTGATAAAAAATATGTACCTAATCCACAAAAAATACATAAATAACAAAAAAGGTTGTGTACACCTCAGATGAAGTATAAAGATATTTTCCAGGCTTTATTGCTTTCATAGATCTACATAGATCAGTGGCAAATTCGAAGGCATAAAAACAAAGAAAGAAGAAAAACATATTTGTCTAGAAAGATAGACATACTATCAAAAAACAACTAGTGGTAAACAATCGTAGAATTATCATTCACAAAACAGAACGCAAGAAAGGACGTGATATACATGATTAGTATATTTATAAAAAGAATCATCCTGTCAATCCCAATCTAGTTGTAAATGTATTCAACCTTGGATACTTAGAAGTAGAGAAAGATTTTCCAGAACAAATATCATCACTACCAAATAAAAAGAGAATAGTGATAGAACATACCATTTGCAGATTGAAAAAGCACACAGGATAATGAGCGATATATTCCGAAATAGGTTGAGGAAGTGCAACAGGATATCAGACATAGTATCAGGCTTGATAAACTATAGAATAATGAATCAAATCTAGATGGTATGGGAGATGGAAAATCCATAGCAAACAGAACTAAATGTTTCTAACTATGCAAGAGATCTAATAATAACTGCATGCTCGTTTGAATATATTAGATTTATATCTTAAAATGCAGAAATAGATAATAATAATGCAAGCGCTGCTAGATGTTTATAAAATAAGGCAAGATTTCCCCATATTAAAAAGAAGTTTAAGAAATGGAAAAAAGTTAATATACTTTGACAACGCTGCAACTACTCAAAAACCAAAACAGGTAATCGATGCAATTTGTAAATACTATTCAGAATACAATTCAAATATTCACAGGGCGGTTTACCAGATAGCTGAAGAAGCTACGGAAGAATATGAGAAAACAAGAGAAAACATTCGCAAGTTTATTAATGCAAGATATCCGGAAGAGATTATTTTTACAAGGAATACTACAGAATCTATCAACTTGATTGCATATAGCTGGGGGAAAAACAACATAAAAAAAGGAAATAAAATTATTTTAACTGAATATGAACACCATAGCAACATAGTCCCATGGCAAGTATTGTGTAATGATCATGGAGCAAAAATAAATTATATAGATACTGATGACAAAGGATATTTAAATTTAGAATCATTTTTAAGTTTTTTAAAAGAGGAAGGAGAAACTAAACTTATTTCTCTTAGCCATATGTCAAATGTCTTAGGAACCATCTATCCTGTTAAAGATATAATAAAAACAGCTCATGAAAAAGACATCCCCGTTGTTCTAGATGGAGCTCAATCGGTTCCCCACCTAGAAACAGATGTTCAGGATGTGGATTGTGATTTTTTGGCTTTTTCCGCTCATAAAATGTTAGGTCCAACAGGAGTAGGAATACTATATGTAAAAAAAGAGATACTAGAATGTATGCCGCCTTTTATTACTGGAGGCGATATGATAAAAGAGGTTCACAAAGATAACACGGTCTTTAATGATTTACCTTACAGATTTGAAGGTGGAACACCTAACATTGCAGATGTAATAGGGTTTAATGCCGCAATAGAATATTTAAAGAAAATAGGAATGAAAAATGTAAGAGATCACGAAAAGGAACTTGTAAAATACCTTTACGATAGTATCAAAGATATAAAAGATATAAAAATTTATGGCCCTGAAAATACAAAAGACAGGGGAGGATTAATCTCATTTAATCTTGATGGAATTCACCCTCACGATTGTGCTACAATTTTAAATGATTTTGGAGTAGCAATAAGATCTGGGCATCACTGTGCTCAGGTTTTAATGGATAAATTAGACATTGCTGCCTCCTCAAGAGCAAGTATATATATTTACAATACAAAGGAAGAAATCGATATATTTGTAGATGCTTTAAATCATATAAGGAGGATATTCAAGGTATGAGCGAGGATATTTATAGAGAAATGATACTGGATCATTATAGAAATCCAAGAAATAAGGGAAAAATAGAAGAACCAGATGTTAGGATACACGATAGCAACCCTTTATGCGGTGACGAAATTTCCATTGATTTAAAGGTTGAAAATGACAATATTAAGGATATCAAGTTTGATGGAAGGGGGTGTGCAATAAGCCAAGCCAGTGCTTCGATGCTTACCGAGATGGTATCAAATAAACCATTGACAACAATAAAAGATATTACAAAAAATGATATTCTTGAAAATATTGGTTTAACTAATTTAGGACCAGCAAGAATAAAATGTGCATTACTATCTTTAAAGGTATTGAAACTTGGAATGATCAAATATTATATTGATAAAGATCCTAATTCCGCTGAAAAATTAAAAGAAGAATCCAAAGTATTATAATAAAAATAAAATTAAATACAAAAAATACAAAATGTAGCCAAAAAAAGAATTATCGAAATAAAGAATGAATCAAAAAAGCAATTTTAACATTAATTACAACCCCTTTTGGAATATAAAGAATTCATACATTCTATTATTTTTATTATGTTTTGCAATAATCACGGTATTAACCATTACAGGATTAGTAAAAAATCTAGATAATTTTATTTCAGATCATTTTAAGAATATAATAAGAAATTCACAAAGCGACTTACTAATTATAATAATAACAACCATTTCAGATACAATCAATCTAATAATTATAGGATTTATTTTAACAATAATTAAGAAAACAAGACGGTTTGGAATGATTTTATTAATTTCAATAGTTGCAATTACAATCGTGGTAACATATGTAAAACCTTTTTTTGCAGCAAATCAATCACCAACAACATTTGTTTTCGAACCACTCGTTAAACTCCCGGATAAATTTACTTTAGAGAAAGATAGCTTTATGCCTTTTGCTCAAAATTATTCATATCCATCAAATCATTTAGCATCTACAACCGCATTTAGTTTTATTATAGGAGGGTTGATCTACAAAAGATCAACTCATTTTGCCAAAGGTTTTATGATACTTTTTCCCGCCATAATAGGATTTACAAAATTATATCTTTTACAACAATATTTTTCGGATATAGTCGGTGGATGTATTTTGGGATTAATAATATCAAGTTTAGCAATAAAATTATTAAAAGTAGGACCAGAAGGGAAAAAAAATGAAGATGTACAAACTTAGATAAAAAAGAATGATCACAGTTGGTGAAAAACAAAGAAAATGAAAAATGAAAAAGTAAATTGAGGAGTTCACAGCAAATTAGAAATATACAAAGAAAATAGTGAAAAAATAATAATTTAAATAAATTATACTAGTGTTTCATAAATTGATGGATCTATCAATAACCATCCAAAGTGATCTTCATCATGAATATATCGAAATTCACGAATATTAGGTTTTAATTTTATTTTTCTTATTCCAAGTAAAAAATCATTTTGAATTTGTAATCCCAATTTTTTAGTTCGGTTGTTAATTGTTTTGGAGTCTTTTGATCGAGGTAATAAAATTCTAAAACTAAAATTATGATCTGCATAGGATTTTGAATAGACTTTTACCATAATTTCAACCAATTTGGAGATTCCTTCAAAATCAATAATATTTTCAGTATTTGATGCTTTAAATGCTATAATGGATTTGATATTGATCAATCAGATTCAAAATTAATATTTAATATTAATTAATATAGATTTATTACCATATGGGTGTTTGTGTATATGAGTATTTTTTGTTGATATAATTTTAAAATATTTTAAAAATATCGATTTGATTTTATTCAAACATAAATAATACAATATCCTCATGTATACACATTCAATTTCAAAAAAATAGAATTTAAGAATTTTTACAGATAATAAATTGAATTGTATTTGATTAATACTATAAACAAAAATTATTCTTTTTTAGCGGCCTCACCTTTAGTTTTAAATTTGGTTTTCAATTTATTTAGATTGGCTGAAAGAGCCTTTAAAGAATTTTCAATTTTGTTTATTTCAGTCATGGCGGATTTATCTTTTTTATCTTCGGATTTATCAGATTTTTCTGGTTTCTTTGAACTCATAGTATTTAATTAGTTATAACCATTAAATAGAATATGTTTCTTACTAATAGAAAATAGTATCATTTTAAATCAGGTTAGAATAATTATAGATTATTTAATTCAATATAGCAACTATAAATATCTTAATTATAATTATTTAATCTACTTTATCGAGTACCCAATTTTATCACAATTTAAATGGTTGAATGACAAAATAATGTTAAAATATTTAATAGATCTCTTTTGCATAATTAGAACAAACAGCTTTATGCCCATCATCTATTATTTGAAATGTCCTTTCATTGCTATCATATGATAGGTTATTAAAAAACCAATACTTTTTAAATCATTTACCTGTCTTGTAGTAAAAGAATTTGATGACATTTACTCAGAGATAGAAAGAAAATATCATAAACACGAAATATACCGCTTATCCAAAAGAAAATATACAAAAAGAGAAAGAAAAGATGGTGCAGGAAGACCTTTCAAGTTAGACATTAAAAACAGATTTCTAATGATGCTTGTTTACTATCGTCTTTATATAACATATACTTTAGCTGGTTTTTTATTTGACCTTAATCAGAGCAACATCTATTGCAGAGATATACAAAAAGTTTGAAAGATTGATAAGAAAATGCGTACCAATTCCACAAAAAATATACAACAAAACAAAGAGACTCTGAACTCCGAACGATGTTAAACAATATTTTCTGGGCTTTATGGCCTTCATAGATTGTACAGGACAACCGATACCAAGACCTGTAGATAAGAGAAAACAGAAGATGTACTATTCGGGCAAAAAGAAAAGACATACTATCAAAAATCAGCTTATGGTTAACAATCGTGGTTATATCCTTCATAAAGCAAATCATAAGAAAGGACGTAGACATGACTATGATGTTTATAAGAAAAACCATCCTGTCACTCCTCCACAAGTTGTTAATGTCCTTGATCTAGGATACCTTGGAGTAGAAACGGATTTCCCAGAACAACTATCGGCATTACCGTGTAAAAAGAAGAGAAACTACGAATTATCCCAAGAAGAAAAAGAGTATAACAAAATTCATTCTAAAAAGAGAATAGTAGTGGAACACACCATCTGCAGATTGAAAAAGTATAGGATAATGAGCGATATTTTCAGAAACAAATTGAGAAAGTATAACAAGATATCAGATATAGTCGCAGGCTTGATAAACTATAGAATATTAAATCATCAGAACTAGGAATCCACCTAGAATCCAGAAAGAATAGTCTAGATTGTTCTAATTATGCAAGAGATCTATAGATGGAAATAGATATACTGCATCAGTTATAGGTAAAGATCCATTTAGTGATTTGGCTGTTTTAAAGATTATAGAAAATTTAACTAACCCTCTTACACCTCTTAATATTGACAATTCTTCCAACCTAGAGGTTGGTGATCAAGTAATAGCAATTGGGAATCCATATGGTTTAGATAATACTATGACAACGGGCATAGTCAGTCAGACTGGTCGTTTACTTTCAGAGTTTGCGGGTTTTTCTATCCCTGATGCCATTCAAACTGATGCACCGATTAATCCCGGGAATTCTGGAGGTCCGTTATTGAATATCAAAGGACAAGTTATTGGAATAAATACCGCCGGTTTGTCTGATGGAGTGGGATTTGCAATTTCCTCCAACACTATTATTAAAGAAACACCATTTCTGATACAAAAGGGAAACTTTACCCATTCTTATTTAGGATTGGGTGGCACTACATTGACTTCTGATTTAACATCACAATTTAAGAATATATCAAAAACTTTCAGAGGTGTTTATATTAATTCAATTATAAAAAACGCAACAGGTGATAAAGCTGGATTACGTGGTGTTACAGTAGATTATTATGGTCAAAAACACGGAGGCGATATTATTACAGCAATCAATAAACAAAATATAACAAAAATAGATCAATTAATTACGTATATCGATCAGCATACCAAACCTGGCAACACAATAACTTTGACTGTATTTAGAGGTGGCATTATATCGATTTAAAAGCAAGTATTACGACAAGACCATCTTCTTTACAACTAACTGGTATGGTAAATCCTCAGTATCCTTAGTTGCATAACACTACTGAATATAAGGTCTGTATTGGTATTGTATGGTTTGTCTCTGTTCTCAATATGCCACGACTATTTTTCTTTCTTTATAATAATGCCCAATATGCTGGATTAATACCATATTAAATAAGGTTCTGACAAATCAACATGATACTGTGTATATGTGTTCTATCAATAGATATGTACACATTGTCATACAACCACTTTTTCCATCCTAAGAAAATTGTTGATTTTTATGATGACAAATAATTACATATTCAAAATGAATAGACTATGCATCCTGATTAAACACCGTTAATATGAGGAAATATTAGGTGACATGTAATTTGTTACTAATGAACCATGATGATGGTTCATTAACCACTCACTGTTAAATTTTTTGAATATGTTTGTAGCTAATATTCCCAATTTGATTGTTTGTTTTTCAATGGTACTCTCTATGTTTTCTAAACATACTACAACTGCAATATCATCGAAGATTCGTATCTTTGTATTTGTTATCAAAAACTTTATACTGCTAGTATTTTGAAATATTGTTATCCAGCTTTCACGTATTGCTAACCATCCAGTAAATAGATCCCATCCTGGATGTATACATACGATATTATCGCCATGATCCCAAACTCTTTCCATCTTTTCAATTGATAGACTCTGAAATGCTTGATAGAATCTATTGTTGACTTCTTCAAATACATCAATTTCCTTTCTCATGATAATAATTTTTATTATAATAGTTATTATCTAATATCCATATAAAAAAAAGACATAAAGAGACAACCATAAATCTCCACTATTTTAGCAAGATTCTCAAGTTTTATTTATGACGGATAAACAAAAGCGAATTTATCGATCTAACCGTAATATGCCATCTAATGAGTAGATCTATTTTATGATTTGACGACTACTATGACAACTACACGGATACTATTATTATTTCAATAACATTTAAAAAAAACGACTAGGCCTTGAAGAATAATAGGAAGAGGGAGGGAGAGGGAGAGGAAAATTATGTTAATAGAAAAAAAACAAATAGAAAAATTGAAATAACTATTCTTCAAATGCTATCCTTTATCGAATATATTGGTTATTTCATTTTATAAACTCCTACTATTGTAATCTATGAATTTTTTTTGCGTTCTCTATTATACGTTCTGCCAATTGTTCTGATTGCAGGATATTGGCTACGGTCCATCTGTTATTTGGATTAACCAACTTTTTTATTGAATTTATTCCTGAGTTTCCAAGTGTAAATGATCTAATACGTCCAATTTCTCTTATACTACATAATTCTAAAAGTTCCTCTTTTACCATTCCTGCATTTATCCTTTTTGATAATGTGATGAGCATGTTTGAAATTGCTTCGAGTGCCTTTGCATCTTTGACTAAAATAACTTTAGCAATCCTTAATGTGGCACCAACTAACCATTCCATATTTTCTTGAAGAGCTGCAAAGTCTCCTCGACCAAATCTTTGATATAAAAATTCAAAATTTGCTCTATATGCAATATCATCCATATTCAATTTATCATAAAAAGCCATGGTAGTACATAGACATTTTCTCTCATCATCAGCCAGTTTTTCCTGCAAATACATTGTTTTGTTTAACATTATCTCTTTACTGTGATTTCTTACAAATTCTATTTCATCATCCTTTAATTTTGTTGTTTTCCATAGGCTTTGTAATTCCTTCGAATGCATTAATGTATGAATAAATGATAATACAGTAATTTTGCTGGGAATGCTTACTCTCATATACAAGTCTGATGAATTAAAATTTGTCATTGAAAAATAAGACTCTAATGCAAAAAGCATATTCCTAACAAGATAACCAGTTCGTGGATTCAAATAGAATCTTATTGTTTCATAACCAAGTTTGGTAATGTTATATGTCGTCTCATTTGATTGCTCTCTATCAAGACGATTATTACTATTACTATTATCAGTATCATCTTTTCTTTCGTCAACATTGGTGATAACATCTTTGATTTGAGCATTATTCACATAGTCATTTGGTGATTTTTTACAAGTAGTTATCATATCCATATCAATAAGCTGGTTTAAGTAACTGCAAATATCAATTTTAAATCCACAAGAAAAATAAAAGCTATGTTTAAAAAAATTATCTATGTCTTTTACCGTAGTATATTTTTGACCGATATCAGAATTTCTTTTTATTATAGATAGTGTTTGAAAGACGAGGGTATCAAGGGTAAATTGACTTTCTACTTTTTCTAACGGCCTTGCAATAAATTGAATAGCCGATAGTAGAGAAGACGCCATAATTAACGCTCTACCTCGTGTCTCAAATCCTGGTCTTCCGGCCCTTCCACATCCATTTAAAAAATCCCTTTTTGCCATCATTTGTTTATTAGTCCCATTCCAATATGATAATGAATCAAAAATTACCAAGGTTGCAGGTAGATTAACTCCTGCAATAAGGGTTGTAGTACTTAAAAGAATTTTTATCTTACCTGATTTATAGGCATCCTCGACCAATTTCCTTTTTTGTAAATCAAGACCTGCATGATGAAAAGCTACACCATTTGTCATAGCAGCAATTAGTTTATCATCTTTTAATCTCATTTTAGAGATAAAATTATTTTCAATTTCTGCAATATCTGAAGTAGAAAGATAGTTATGAAAGTCCTTTGAATTGTTCATCGAAAATGCCATTTTTGAAGCAATAGATTCAGTGCTTGCTCTATCAGTTGTAAAAATAAGAACCTGTCCATTTTCTTTAATTGTTTGTTCTGATAAAAACCATAATGGATTATCTATGTCTTCAGCCCTTTGTTCATGGTCTAAAACTTTGTAAATAGAGTTAAGCGATGCCGCTGTTGCTGTTGCTGTTGCTGTTGCTGTTGCCAAAGTTTTATTGATATTTTTGTTGGATATTTTTGCAGTAGATATAGAGGCAGGAGCAATAGCAGCAACAATATGTGTTGTATTGCTGTCAATATTATCGATAGCGGCTTCATCTTCTATTATTTTATTTCTTGAATTACTTGTGTAAATAATCCTATTAATTGCATTAAGGCTGCCATACCTTACTAGAATTTCTCGAGGCTTTAATTCACTTTTAATTATTTTTTCCAAATTCGAATTAGATTGACCTTTGTTGGTATTTCCATTTTTGTTATTGTTGCCATATAGGACAAAACCTACCTCTAGATCAACTGGTCTCCAATTACTAGTACCGTATTTTGCATTTATCCAATTGGCAACGCTCTCTACATTTGGCAGTACTGCACTGAGCATAAGGATTCTTATTTTTTTATCAAAAAGGGTGATGATTTTTGTAATGGATGATTCAAGTGTTGGTCCTCTCTCTACATCACTTATCATGTGAGCTTCATCAACTACCAGTAAACCCACTCGCTTTAACCAGCCATTGACATATCGTGCATTATTCAATACCGAATCAAATTTTTCATAAGTCATGGAAATTAAATTAAACTTTGAGTAATCGATATTGTCTTTTGTTTCATTTGGATTTGCAGAAGATATGCAGGACCATCCGTATTTGCTGTAGTATTCAAAAAGTTGCCTTTTTTCTTCTGCAATTGCTTTATAGGGTGAAATAAAAATGACTTTTTGTCCTTTCTTTAGGGTATCAACAATACGTAATTGTGCAAGGGCTGTTTTTCCTGTTCCTGTATTTGTTGCAACTATGTAGTTTGATGCATAATCAATAAATTCCTTATTTAATATATCTTTTTGCGCACCATTAAAATCCGAAAATCCCTCTACAGAAATTAAATAATCAATGGCTTCAGGATGAATAGATTGCATATAAAAAGTTCCATAAATTTGTACCATTACACATTTTTTAATCTAATGTAATACTGATTTCCTGCTTTTATTATATGATATGATTATTTTATTTCCAAAATTAAAATCTCTTTTTATCCCAACTACATAATTTAGCCACCGTTTACATTATCTATGATACTTGACTTACTTGTTTAAAAGCACATCTCAAGTCCAATCGTCGATAACTTTTACCTTCTTTTTTGCTGTTGTAAAATTGGATAAATAAGATCGCTAAAGCCCCAATGCCAAAAATTCGTGTAATTTAATTCTACCACATGATATTGCAACAGCTCTGTCTTTTTCAAATATTTGTCATCATTCCTTAGTTTTACACTCGAATTTCTATTTCCTTTTATTTCCTTCTTATTTTTCCCTGATAACAGAAACTATATTCTCTGCTGCTACTTTGCATTGCCTTATGACATGCTATGCTGTGCGAGGATCTAATGTCGATACACAATCTCCAAGTACATAAACAATATTTTCATAATTTTTCATCTCTAAATATTCATTTGTTATTATTCCATGGCTTTTGTCATGTTCACACTGGAGGTCAGAAATTAATTTATTTTGAGTTACACCAGCAGTCCAAATTAAAGAATAACACGGTATTTTATCATCATTACCCATTATGGCTTTATCTCTTGATGCCCCCCTTGACTTTGACATTCATTATAAATTCTACACCATTTTCTTTTAGTTTTTTCAATGCAAATTTACCCAAGCTTTCATCTATTTGTTCTAGGATTTTGTCAGTTGCATTAACAAGAATGACTTCCCATATCAGACATGGAATTGTTTGGATAGTATTTTTTGACTAAATCGCAGACAAAATCGTTGACAGCTCCCACTATTTCAATACCCCTAAACCTCCTCCAACAACTATAAAATTCAACATTTTTTTTTCAAGTCATAATTGTCTTGTTCTAAATTTTTATCATGAGTTATCAAAACAATTGCATTATCGATATTTTTTATGGTGAATCCATTTTGTTTTATATTTGACATGCCGAAAAATTATCCTCGCTTCCTAATGTAATGATATAGTAATCGTATTTTATGATGTTGAAGCAAGTCGCTTGATTTAGATTGCCTTCCAATAGTGTGTTAGAATCAATTGTTTATTATCTAGATCTATTGATTGTACACTCGCTTCAAAGAATTTATCCTTTTTGCATAATGTTCTCATAGGGTGTTACTTTATATCTTGTCTCTATCATTCCTGATACTACTTCAGGAATCATTTGGAGTAAAAAGAAGAAAATTATCTTTACTGACTAATATTATTTCTATATTGTCATCATTGTTAAACTCTTTTGGGATTTCTTTAAACTTTTATTCCTACAAAACCGATATCTCATATTAGTATTTATATTTGTTATTATTGGTCATGTTATTTTTTCCTCCGCATCTGTCAATCTTATCATTATAAAAGAATATCCCTGTAAAGATCACAATTGCAATGAAATTCGCTCTTCTATAATTTTTAAAATTTCTCCTCTAGTAATAATATCATTTTAAATTAGATTTCTATATACCAACTAGCATATGTTCTCTAAATTGCACCTCTTAACAAATAGTTTCTCATATTAAGATCGAATCTTTTTGTTCTGAAATACAGAGATATCTTATTCTTCAAATCCCCAAATGATGTATAATATTTTAGGACAAGTAGATCATGTTTAGCTATGTTCCAAACTTCTTCCATCACCATAAACTCTTGTGACGCTGTAGTTGGAAGATATGCCGGGATTAGAGTATCCTTGTTTTCTCCAAAATACTTTTGTACCTTCTTTGATTTATAGTGAGGCGATGCCTTATCCATGAACAAATAACATTTTGGAAATTTAGAATGAATTATCTTTAAAAACGATAGAAACGTATCGCCGTTGAATATATCATACTGTCTGAATAACTACTGTTTTCCCTCTATGCTTACGGCACCAAATATACATGAATGTTTGTGCGAGCCTGTTACTCGGACTACAGGTCTTTTCTCTTCCTCAATCCAAACCCGTCTTACAAGAGAATCATAAAAGAAGAA
>JBDUES010000009.1:0-17370 GCA_040297625.1 Candidatus Nitrosocosmicus sp.
AAAACTTTGGAGAAATAGATTATAAATATTTGGAATTAAGGAAAGAACAATATATAATGAATAGAGTTGACGCTATGAATATTAAAGATTCAGAATATAAAGGATATGGGGAATTTGTAATAGAATAAATTTATTTCTTTCCTTTTTATCGGTATGTTGTTTTATTTAATCATCAAGAGAAATCCATATTTATAGTAACGAAAATAGCTTTGCTGTCTTACTTCAAAAGTATTAAGATAAATTGTAATTCCTTCTTTTACTTTTATTATTTCTTTGTCCTTTTCTTTTTTATCATTATCAAAAGTCTGGAAGAGTTTTAATTCCTACAACTCTTTGAGGAGATCGTAACCTAACACTTTTAATTGCTCCTCAAATGTCGATTGCATTATCTCAAGATATTAGAAATTATCTGTATAACAAAATATACTAGTTTTGCTATAAATTAATAGTATTAATCACATTGTATATATGATGCCTCTTGACGAAAGTATATATCACAAAACCAAAAGTATAAATGAAATCTTTGATTTTATAGTTAATTCTTTATGATATTTCAGCACATTTATTCCTTATATACTATACGATATAAGAAAAGGGACTAAGAGAATAGCTGATGTCTTTTATAATATGCTTACTACATCTTACTGTAAAAGAGGGACGCATATTTTTAGGATGACTACTTACAACAAATATGGAATACCTATACCAAAAGATTCGCTACAGCGAATAGATAGAACTTCATCTCCTGCACATATTGGTAGTTTTAGAAATGCGATAGATTTCATTGCTCCCCAAAATACGCCAGTTCTTGATGCAGCAGTCGGTGAAGTGGTCTTTGTCAATGATGATTCCAATATTGGAGGCCCTAATCCAGTTTATTGGAATACAACTAACTTTATTATAATATTACATTCAAATGGTGAATATTCTCGATACGACCACCTGGAATATCATAGCGCAAAAGTAAGGGTAGGTCAGCAGGTACAAACAGGCCAAGAAATTGCTAAAGTTGGTATGACCGGCTATACATATATTCCACATTTGCATTTTCAAGTATTTGTATTTACAGGATATAATATTTGGACTGATATTGATACTATAGAAGTTGAAGATTTTATTTAACAATTCTTTAAACCGTTTTTGTTATTCAACAATTGTTAATATGATTTAGGTACTAAAAGAATTTCTTGAAGTCGATAATGAAGATTATATTCTATGAATTGGACTTTAACTGGATTTTCATTTTTTATCTGGATGTTCTTGATGTAAATGTAATTTGATCTCCCCTTCGGAACTAAACGGTAGACCGCATTTCTGACATTCAAAAATGGTATTGGAAGACATTATAATTTTAAGATTATGTGTTTATATTTATATTTAAAAATTAAATTTAGATGGTTACATGTATAGGTTATATTAGATATTAACGGGTGCTTTATTGATATTAATTTTTTTGTATGTTAAAATATGTATATGTCTATTGTTTTTATATGAAAAATAGATGTGATTAGATTTTTTTATTGCTTGATTGTTGTTGTGTTGTGCTTGAGACTGTAGTTTCGGTATTAACGTTTGTATTTGCATCTTTAACTGCTGCTGCTCTCACCTCTTTTGAATTATGTTCAAATGTTTTTGCTGCATTAACGTTTTGATTGAATATGTGTTTTGAATTATCTTTTGCTTGCTCTAATCCTGATTTCCATGAATCCAAGTTTGAGAATATCATGTTGTTTGATAGTCTCATTGCGGATACTGCATTATCTGCAAAATTACTAACACATCTGCTGTATGCTTTGACAACTGACTCGGGAGAATTCCAGCTATTTACATATCCTGTAAAGCTTTCATTGTATGGTTTCCATGCTGATTGTAGTGAATTGATTATAGATTTTTGAGATTCGATATAATCTTCTGAAATATCTTTTGCAATTTGTAATGTTTGTTCTTGATAGTTGTTTACGATGGTATTATAACGAGGAATTTGATTTTTTGATTCATCTATTGATCTGTGGATTTTATGTTTAGTTTCATCAAGTGATTTGTTAACTGATTCTTTGAAATCTGGATTATTTTGGTTATTGGTATTATTAGTATTATAAGAATATTCTGTGCTGTTATTTGTAGTGTTGTTCTTTGACATAGCATCTATTAGTTTTCATACTATATAAATACTGGTATTAAACGGTTTTTAATGTCTAATATTTACAAATAAAAAACTAAAACAACAACCTACATAATTATTACATACCATCAAGGTTTTGCATTGTTTTCTTTTAATAATATATTGTCAAATTGGGGGTCCAATATCATCAAGTTGTGGATATAGATAATTACCATATTTCATCATAAATAACACAAGATATTATGCCTATTGCTTTGTTGCATGATTATTATAAATCGTTTTTTATTACCGTTTTAGTATTTAATGACATGATGTAAATAGTCATGATTTAATACGATTTGCTAAAAATATGGCATAGTTTTAACTGTTTTTTGAATCATGTAACAATGCATCTTAAAATCCCATCTTCTTCTTCTTCTTCTTCGGATCACATAAATTATCAAACAAGAGATTGGCCATATGGGTTTAAATCTATAAGATTTATTTTTTTATATAGATAATATGAAGTTAAATACATTTCTCAATTCACCACTAATAGGCATAAATTTAATAATTATTTTATTTACAACAATAGTAATAGGCATAGGACTAATCAATCATCCAGTATATCAAAATGTCATAGCTATAACCCAGTCAGGACAACAACAACAAAAAAACATGACCGATGTCACTACTACTAGTCCCACCATGATATTTAATTTACAAAGTCATCTTCTGAATTCAATATTTAACAAAGTAGAAAACTCTATAGTTCAAATAACAAGCAAAGTGCCTAGATTACCTTTTACATCACCAGCATATCCAAATCCCAACTCGCCTCCTACTGATCCAAATAATGATCAGAATGCCACTGCATTGGGTTCAGGGTTCGTATATGATACTCAAGGACATATAATTACAAATTACCATGTTGTTAGTAATTCCTCTATAGTTGATGTTACGTTTACAGATGGAAATAGATATACTGCATCGGTTGTAGGTAAAGATCCATCTAGGGATTTAGCAGTTTTAAAAATAAGAGAAAATCCAAGTAAACCTCTTTCTCCTCTCAATATCGCCAATTCTTCCACCATAAAAGTTGGTGACCAAGCAATAGCAATAGGAAACCCATATGGATTAGATAATACTATGACAACGGGCATAATTAGTCAAACTGGTCGTTTAATCCAGGAACCTTCTGGTTCTTCCATACCAGATGCAATTCAAACTGATGCAGCAATAAATCCTGGTAATTCTGGAGGTCCATTGATAAATATCCAAGGACAAGTTATTGGTATAAATACAGCAGGCTTGTCTGATGGAGTAGGATTTGCAATTTCTTCCAACACAATTATCAAAGAAGTACCCGTCCTTATACAAAAGGGAAACTTTAGCCATTCTCGATTAGGGATTACTGTAGCAACGTTGACTTCTGATTTCACATCACAATTTAAGAACATTTCAAAGACTTTAAGAGGAGTATATGTTAATACAATTACGAAAGATAGCCCTGCTGATAAAGCCGGATTAAGAGGAGTTACAACAGATTATTATGGTCAAAAACATGGAGGTGATATTATTACAGCAATTAATAATCAAAATATAACAAAAACAGATCAGCTAATTACGTACATAGATCAGCATACTAAACCCGGAGACACAATAACTTTGACTATATATAGAGACGGACACTCTATTGATATAAAAATAAATATTTCATCAAATCCTTCATCACTATCATCATCGATTTCTAGAATTACAAATAAACCCCAATAAAATTGCAACAATAGTACAAAAATGGCATATTAGATAATTATACAAATCTAAACAGGAGATTTTAAACAAAAAATAAAGATATATGATTTTTTAGAATCTTTTTATATTACTCTTTCAATATCTTAATATTTTATCCATTAAAAAAAATACTATAAAATTATTCTAAATATAGATAGTCTGGATATACCAAAATAAAAAACAATTATCCACATCCACTATCATAAATATTTATTAAATAATACTTGATTATTAATAAAAAAAATGTGGTTCATAATATATTTGATATAAAATATTTTAAACTCCCTTGTATTATTATTATAATATATGTCTGCATCATCAATAATGCATCAACAAGAGTCTGATGCCAGTTCTAAAAAAAAAATAAGGATTTTAGTATCGAAATTAGGTCTAGACGGTCATGATAGAGGTGCACTCGTTATTTGTCGAGCTCTAAGAGATGCAGGAATGGAGGTCATTTATTCGGGATTATTTTGTACCCCCGAACAGGTAGTTAAAACAGCTATAGAAGAAGACGTGGATGTAGTGGCAATGAGTTTGTTAAACGGAGCACATCTTACAATATTTCCAAAAGTATCAAAACTATTTAAAGAAAAAAATATTAATGATGTTTTATTAGTTGGTGGCGGAGTCATTCCTGAATCCGATAAAACGGCACTAGAAAAAGAAGGTATTACAGGAAATTTTGGTCCAGGAACATCTCTTCAAACTATAATAGAGCACATACAAAATAATATAAAGCAAAAAAAATAAAGGGTCTAAATAATATTTCAGGTTATTGTATCATTAGGCCACATCATTTTTCTTAAATCTTTGCCGACTTTTTCAATTTCATGGTTCTCTACTTCTTCAAGTAAATTAGCAAATGCGGTCTTGCTATCTTTTTTATAATTTTCTACCCATTCTTTCGCAAATTGACCTGATTGTATTTCATTTAGCACTTGTTTCATATTGTTTTTTGAGTTTTGATCTATTGCTCTTTTGCCTCTTGTAAGTCCGCCATATCGTGCAGTTTCACTAACTCGATTATACATACCTGTAATCCCGTATTTCTGTATTAGATCGACAATCAGCTTTAATTCGTGTAAACATTCAAAATAAGCTATTTCTGGCTGATACCCCGCTTCAACAAGAGTTTCATAGGATTTTATCACCATATTATGAACTCCGCCACAGAGATCAACTTGTTCTCCAAACCAGTCAGTTTCAACTTCTTCTTTAAAACTAGTTTCTAGAACCCCCGGACGCGTACTACCTATAGATTTCGCTAAAGCAAGTAATATATCCCAAGCTTTTTTAGAATAATCTTGATGTACTGCCACTAGCGAAGGAGTTCCAAATCCTTCAAGGTATAACTCCCTTACTCTTTGACCCGGGCCTTTTGGGGCAACCATTATTATATCAACATTTTCTGGGCATACTATCCATTTCCAATGTATGGCAGCACCATGTGAGAAACATAATGCTTTGTTTTCAGATAAGAAAGGACCAATTTCATTTCTAAATGTATTTTCTTGTTCCATATCAGGTATAAGGATATGGATTATGTCCGCTTGTTTAACAGCATCAGGAACCGGCATAACCTTGTGACCATCATTTTCAGCTTTAGCCCAACTTTTTCCACCAGGCTTTAATCCAACAATAACATTAATTCCGGAATCTTTCATATTACATGCTTGGGCAGATCCCTGAATCCCATATCCAACAACTACAATTGTTAATTCTTTAATTGGATCTAATGATACTTCATTATCTAACCATTTCCTTGCAACCATATTTCTAAAATAAAAACTGGATTATATATTATGATGTTTTATACTTTGTTGATTCTGTATAGTTAAGAAAGATATTTCTCATTATAAATATTAACTAGTATAGTAAAACAAATACTTTAAAGACTGATTTATTTAGATATGTTTTCAATTTAATAAAAGTATTTTATCTATATAGTTTAGAGAAACTACATAAACTGATTAAATACTCTTCAATCCTTATCTTCTAGAACCGTTATTAGACCCTGTTCACATAAAGAAAACCATCTAGATTGAAGATGAGCTCTATTCCCATATGAATACGAGAAACAACAGTGAACACATTCTTCAAAGTACTTTTACTATGGATTATTTTTATTATTTTAATTTTATTTTTTTAATTCCAATCTATCTTTGAGAAAAACATCCAAAAATTATAATCCTGTTTTATTAAACAAAATCATTTTCTTTTACTTAAAAATAGAACTGGATACAAAAATAAAATTAAAATAATACATATACTAACTAACATAATTTCATACTGTTCATATTAACCAGTAAGTCAAGTTTGTAGGATGTCAAAGCATTTCTACAAAATCAATCAATATGTGAGCACAATATCATGGGTAATTTCCTTATGCTATACATACAATCTCATTAAGAGATGGATCTAATAGAAAGACTTGACGAATTTATGTTAGACAGTATAGTATAAAGAAAAAAAGATTTAGAATGGCTTGCATAACAAGAGATGATATATACAATAATAAAGATTGGCTAAGAATTAGTATTATGGCTTTGACGGCTGTGATTGCTATTGCTGTTGTTGCTATCGACTTGAGAGCATGAAAATTATTGGAATATGCATATCAAAGAAGTAGTGATACATGTTTTTGTTACCATATACCGATTTCATTCAGGTGTTGTAGAACAAAATGAAATATCCTATTACCAAAGATGATGATGATGGTACATGGTATCAATCCCCCGAACCTGCCAGTTCTTAAATTAAAATACCATATACATTTTTTTGTATACAAAAGAATGAGGAAGCCATTATTTAAAGAAATGACTAGATGGAACATTAAATACAGGACAGCAGAAGAATGTTCTGATGATGATTGCTTTCCTTGCAGAAAAAAAAGATATGTAAACTATACTAACTAACACAATTTCATACTGTTCATATTAACCAGTAAGTCAAGTTTGTATGGTGTCAAAGCATTTCTACAAAAAAAATCTATCAAAATGTGAGCACAATATCACTGTACTTTCCTTATGCTATACATACAATCTCATTAAGAGATGGATCTAATAGAAAGACTTGACGAATTTATGTTAGACAGTATAATAATGTATAGAACTGGCTGAATTTATATATTTGTAGTCTATACTAATAAAGGATTATATCTTGAATGAATAGATCCCGTGTGATATATTAGGTATTTAGAAACTTGTACAACATCTCATAAGACTGATTTATATCAATATCTTTTTTAATACTGTTTCTAGTTGTTAATACATATTCTTTTATAAAATCTTGATCTTTTTTTTCAATTTTATCTAATAATTGGTTAAAGAGTTGACCATATTTGTTAAATATTTGAATAGATTTATCATTATTTATAAAAAGAGTTAGAAAAAGTGAAACATCATCTGTTAAAATACTTTCACTTAGTAATGATTGAATTTTAAACGTACTTCCCGATATTTTTTTAAAAAAATTCATCAGATCATCCTCGAATTGGAATTCTTTTGTGTTTGATAATTCTACTAAAAATTTTGAAAGAACTAGATTAATAAAATAAATCAAACTAATGATAACAGAAATAGCTAAATCATGTTTATCGGGATCTTCAATAATAATTTTTTCAAAAGATGGAAAAATTTTATTTAACTGAGTTTCTTCAATATCCCGTTTATTTTTATTAACTGGAATAAATATAATTTTACTTTTTGAAAAAATAGAAGCTCCAGGACCAAACATCGGATGTATACATAACGTTACGATATTCCATTTTGTAGAAATATCCGATAAAATTCCATGAATTGTAGATTTTATTGATGAAATCTCAATAATTATAGATTTGGGTTTAAACAAAAGAGCATTACAATTAAACATCTCTATAATATTGTTGATAGGTATACAAAATACAACAATATCCGATATTTTAATTGACTCTGAAATATTGTTTGTAATAACAATATTTTTGTCATTATAGGTATGGGAGGAATCAATTTCTTTTATATCGTAAAGGATTATTTTATCAATTAATAGATCACACCAAATATCTGGATTCGGAGGGGTCTTTTTTACATATTTAAAATATTCAAAAAACCATTTTCCCATTTTCCCTGCAGCTCCCACTATTGTTACAATATTTCCCATTTTTTGTCAGATAGATAAATTAAATATAAATAATAACAACTATAGTGAAGTTACAAGATGGTTAATAATTTCCAGACCTTTGTTTAGTTTATTCTCATCAATGCATGTAGAAATTCTAATATAATTTGTGTAATTATCTCCAAATCCACTTCCGGGTGCTACTGCAACGCCTCTTTCTAACAATTTTTCAATTAACGTCAAATCATCTATTGCTAATTCTTCATTAATTTTGGCATATACATACATAGCACCGTCAGGATGACTAAATTTAAAAGGCATATTTTTTAACTGAGAGCATACAAAATCAATTCTTTTGTTCATTATTTGATTATACTCTGCTGGATTATAAGATAATGCAGCTAAAGCACAATATTGCATCGGCTCCGATACGGATGTTAGAGATAAAGCTTGAATCTTTATCAATTTATTAATCAAATCCTTATTTATGGAAAAAGCAAATCCAACTCTAAAGCCAGTCATGGAGTAGGTTTTTGAAAATGAACCTATCATAATGGAATTTTTATATGGAAATTTTAATATACTTGAAAATTTTTTAAAAGCAAAATTACAATAAACTTCATCACTTAAAATATAAAGGTTATTTTTTTCTGCTATTTGGATTATAGATTTTAGTTTTTCTTCACTTAAAATTTTTCCGGTTGGATTATTAGGATAGTTAAGACATATAATTTTTGTATTAATGTTTATTGAATTTTCAATGAGTGAAATATCAGGTTCCCAATTTCCTTCTAGACTTGTTTTAATAATTTTTGATTTAACGCCCATATAATTAGCACAATCTTTGTATGCAGGCCAAGCAGGTTCTATAATTATGACCTCATCACCTGGTCTAAGTAGTGCAGAAAAGGTACAAAAAATTGCAAATCTACCTCCAACTGTAGTTATTATATTTTCCGGATAGAATTCATTTGATTTATTTTCACGTAAATTAGATAGATAAGCGGATAATTTTTTTCGTAGTTCATCTATACCCGCAGTTTCAGTATAATGATATCTATGCTTATCATAAATTAACATCAACTCGTCTTTAACTTGTGGAGGAGGTAAAAAATCAGGTTCGCCTACTTCCATATGAATAATTTTTTTACCTAAAGAATCCAGTTGTTTTGCTTTATTAAATACATCCATATGAGTTCGGATTTTTATGCTATTAGAAACAATATTATCGGATTTTGTGTTGTTATTTTGTTTTAAGGAATTTTTATCTTCAGTTGTAATTGGTCCAGGTAATATTTTCTTTTTATTTTTCTCATGATTTTGAATAATTACCGATTCACTTATGAGCATATTAATAATGCGTCCTGAAAATTCTGGGTCTAATCCTTTATTATCTGATTTTTGTAAAATATGCTTCTTAATTTCTTGTTCAACTTTATCATCAACTACATTAAGTTGCAATTCACTTTTGATTTCACCAATTTTTTTTGCAATTTCCATTCTTTGATTGATCAAAGCTACTATCTGCTGGGTCACTGCTTTCATATCAATTCTTAAATCATCTAGTTTCTCTAAAGTCATTTTGATTCTATCTCCCCCTAATCCCCTATTCCTTTAACCACTATTCAATTCTTTTAAAACAGGAGGTATTAAATTACATTTTATACATTGATCTAACAATATTATGCCTACTACACTATCAACAACAGGTGGGGCTCTTGGTACAACACAGGGATCATGCCTCCCTTTGACCTGTAGTTCTGTCTCAATTTTCTTTTCGACATGTATTGTTTTTTGAGTCATTGATATAGAAGCAGCAGGTTTAAAAGCAATCCGAAACTTTAATGGCATTCCAGTGGTTATACCACCGAGAATTCCGCCGGAATTATTCGAACGGGTTAATATTTCCCCTGAGTTTTTTTCGATATAAAATGAATCGTTATTTTGTGATCCTTTTAGATTCGAGCCCATAAAACCCGAACCAAATTCGACCCCCTTAACAGCTGGAATGCTAAAAAGTCCTTTGGATATTTCAGATTCAATTGATTCAAAAATAGGCTCCCCAATGCCAGGTGGAATTCTGTTGGTAGTACATTCTATTATACCACCAAGAGAATCACCATTTTTCCTCGCTAACAATATATCTTCTTTCATTTTCATCGCAGCAGTAAAATCTGGACAGCGTACTTCATTTAGATATCTTTTATTAGATAAATCATCAAATGACATATTTTCAATATCACAGGTAATATTTCCTATAGATTTCGTATAACTTACAATTTTTATATTCAAGTACTTTGATAAAATCTTTAAGGCGACAGCTCCACCCATTACTATGGTTGCAGTTAAACGTCCTGAAAATCTTCCACTTCCCCGGTAATCAGCAAAACCCCCATATTTCACATAGGCAGGGTAATCAGAATGTCCCGGTCGAGGCGTATTTTTAATTTCATCATATGATCTTGAATCAGCATCAGCATTCCAAATTATTATACAGATTGGAGCACCTGTAGTATAACCATTGAATACACCTGACAATATAGAAGATTTATCGCTTTCTTTTCTTTGAGTTGTTATTATGGATTGTCCTGGTCTTCTTAAATCTAATAATGGTTGTATATCCGACTCATCAAATTTTAAGCCAGCTGGACATCCATCAACAATTGTACCAATACATTTGCCATGACTTTCTCCAAAGCTTGTAATAGAAAATCGTTCTCCAAGAATGTTTGGTGGCATAATAAACTTCAATTTATAATTCCAATATATTATTATTTTTAATAGTATTATCCAAAATGTACTTTTTTTTTGTTAACGTTTTAATATTATATTTAAAGCGATAAATAGTCATAATATAATACGATTTGCTAAAAATTCAGCATAGTTTAACTGCTTTTTAATTCATCCAACAAAACATCTAAAATGTATATTCTGTCTGCTTATTAATACTTATAATATACATCCATATTTATTAGAGAAAGTATATTTAAAAAAATAGGTTTGAAATCATTCTACTATTCTCGCGCCTAATTTTTTCAAATCATCAATAAAACCAGGATATGAAACATCTACCGATTCCGCTCCATCTATAGTTGATTCTTCTGTAGCCAGTGAAGCAATAAAAAAAGCCATAAAGAGTCTATGGTCATCAAAAGAATTAATTGATACATTTTTAATTTTTTTAGGAGGATTAATAAAGATAGAATCAAGGTCTTCTTTAATCTCTGCCCCAAACTTTACTAATTGAGAAGCAATATTAGCAACTCGGTCTGTTTCTTTATACCTGGCATGAGATATTCCAGTAATTTTAATTGAATTTTTACATTTTAATGAGAGAATTGAAACTACAGGAAGTAGATCAGGAGTATCCTTTAAATCAAATTCGCCACCATCGAGTTGCCGTGTTCCGATAACTTTTACTGTTCCACTAGTTTTATCTTCAATTATATCTGCCCCCATTTTTTTTAATATGTTGATAATATTGGAGTCTCCTTGTGGTAATGAGAAATCCAAGTTGGATATAACCAATTCGCCGTCACTTAATATCGCAGATGATAAAAGTAATGCTGCAGTTGAAAAATCCCCGGGTACTCTAAATTTTGTGGGTAGATAATCTTTTTCATTTGGGATGTCATACAATTCAGTTACAACATTGTTTTGCTTATTTGTATTGGTACTGGAGATATTATTAGTTGGATGACTATTAGAAAAAGTGTTTGATGGAGATGCTAAATTAGATATCGATTCCCTATAATCTATGTTGTTGTATATTGATTGATTTTTTATTTCAACACCAAATTTTTTCATTATTGAAATTGTAGAATTTATATATGGTTTTGAAACTTGATTTCCCAAAACTTTAATTGTAACCTTTGTTTTGGCATATATGCTGGATAATAATAATGAAGATATAAACTGACTTGATATTTGTCCATTTATGTGAGCTTCCCCTCCTTTCATACCACCTCCCTTTACTATTAAAGGTGGAGTGTTACTGATTTTGGATGAGAAACATTCAACCCCTAACTGATTAAGAGAGTTAATTAAATCCCCCATCGGTCTTTTTATTAAACTTTTATCACCGGTTAGAATAGTAAAACCATTATTAACAAAGGAACATGCAGATGTTAAAAGCCTTATAGTTGTTCCAGAATTTTCAGCATTTAAGATATCATTTGGAGTATCAAATCCAATTCTACCTCCATTGCTAGAAATATTTAGATTTCCAATGGTATTTAATGATGAATTATCGGTATTTTTTGATTGTTCTTTCTTGTTGGATGGAATTGCTTCTATCTCCATTCCTAGCATCTTGCAACAATTAATTGTTGCAATAGTATCTCTTGAAAAAAGAACATTCTCTAGAATAGATACACCATTTGATAATGTAGAAATAACTACTGCACGATGAGAATAACTTTTGCTTGGTGGACAGGAAATTTTACCATTGAGTTGAGATTTTTTAACTGTTATTTTTACCATTTTAAACTAATAATGTATATTTGCATTTAGTCATTATTAATAACTATTCAACAAAAGCTTTAGAGTTATTAACTTGAGATAAAATCAACTTTCCGTTAAAATTCTCCAATGAATTTTTTAAATTTTCAATATTATCTTTATGAACTACAGCTGCAATTGCAGGTCCATTACCTGAATAACTCACGGCTAAACAATTGTGTTCTATTGCTGAAAGCAAAGGATCATAATTATTATAGAGAATTGAATTTATTAAAATTCCATTTAAATTCATCGCCTTCCAATAATCGCCTTTAATTGCAAGCTTGAAAGCATGATTAAAAAGTTCTTTGTGTAATTTCAATTTTATGATATCGCCTCGTGAAACACCATTTGGTAAAAAAATTATTACCCAGAGATCATTATTTATTGGTTCTCTTTTTATTAACTTTTTATAGTAATTATCTGATAAAATTATTCCACCAAAATAACAAGCACATGCATCATCAAAAGCACCTGTTACACTTACTTTTGCCCACAAAGATGAGTTGACTGCTGTATTTAGGACTGCTCTATCGTAAATCTCCTCATTCATTAATTTATAGCAAGCTAAAGAAATAGCGTTGGAAACAGCACTGGAACTTTTTAATCCCCAGCCAGCAGGAATGTCAGATGATAGGTTAATGGAAACAAAATTATTATTAAGGATTCTATAAGGTATAATAGTTTTTATAATTTTATTAATTAGTTTATCATTGGCAAAATTTTTTGAAATACCTGAAAATCCGGGCTCCAAAGTTATCTTAGCTTTAACCTGTAAAGATATTCCCAAAGTAGATCCCTTTCCTGTCGCTATGGCATTAATGATAGAAATAGCTCCAAACACTGTGGAAGTAGATGTTGGTTTTTTCAATTTATTTTGGTTCACCAAAAATTCCAAATAATGCTTTTTTCATCACATTGATTGGCGAAGTTGTGCTAGTCCATATTTCAAATGATTTTGCTCCTTGATATAACAACATTTCATAACCAAAAATTATATTAGAACCCGCTTCTTTAGCTTTCTTTAAAAGATCTGTATTTATAGGTCTATAAATTATATCGAAAACAAAAGCATTTTTACTCATAAAATTTGATTTTAGAGGACTTGATTCATTATTTAATCCTATAGATGTTGTATTAATTATTAATTTAGAATTCAAAGATATTTCCTTTAAAAGGTATTCATCGTCATAATCCAAAGGAATACATCTCAAGCCTAATTCTTTACCTAAATCTATTACTTTATCTAATTTTTTTTGGTCTCTATTGACTATATTGACCTTTTTAATGTCTTTTTTCTTTGATAAACCCACTAATGCAGCTCTGCATGAGCCTCCAGCACCCAATATTAGAATTTCCATATTTTTAAAATTTATTTGCCGCTCCTCTAATGGGGCAATTAAACCATGAATATCAGTATTGTATCCAACAAATTTGCCATTTTCATTATTAACAGTATTAACAGCACCAGCTGTTTTTGCCTCCACGGATAAAATGTCAATATAATTGATAATATTTACCTTATGAGGTAAAGTAACATTGAATCCAGCAATATTTATTTTTTTTAATGATTTAACGGATTCCTCTAGATCTAACTGTGGGACTCTAAATGCAATATAAGAGTAATTCAAATTTAATGAAGCAAAGGCAGAATTATGTATCAAAGGAGATAATGAATGATTAACGGGGTCGCCAATTATACAAAATGTTTTAAAAGATTTTTTTAATTTTTCACTATCAATTAGTCCGTCTTTATTCATTAAGAATATTCATTATTGAAATAATGGATATTTAATGTAATTTATTTTAATTATTTTAATTTAATTATTTTAATTTAATAATTATAGCCTAATTTTATAACATATATATATACGATATATTAGACTTTGTACAAATAAAAAAGATTATTGAGAATTTTAATACTCATATTTATCTTTCTATGATAATTGTAAATCAAAACCCAAATGAAATATTGAAAAAATGATTTATTTTATAATACTAATGAATACATATATACCATTCTATAATTGTATTTTAAAATCGATCTTATAGTTTTAAACTTCTTTTAAAATCCACTTTACCATAAAATTAAGGAAGATGGATTATACAAAAACTATCCCGCCTCCACCTCCCTCCTTCTCATTTCTCTCTATAGTATACTATATTAGTGAAATATTGTGTTGAATAAGTATTATATTAAAGATAGAAATTAACATACATTCGAAACATGGAGTTCTCACATAGACAATGACCTGTAGAGGAATTTGCATCAGACACAAGTCTAAAAAAATACCAAAAACTCTGCGTTATGGAGAAAATGAGAAACGCTGTCAAATTTGTGATATTTTTATCAAATGGAATGGGTTATTTTGTCCTTGTTGCGGTTATCGATTAAGACATAATGCGAGAATTCAAAAATATAAAATTAAAAAATATATCGAGTAAACAGTTTTAAAAATAAGATTAATCTAAAGAAACTTGATTATTAAAATAAAAATAAAATAAAATAAAAAAGACGAATAGATTAAAAGCACTATATTAATTTATTGTGAAAAAGTGAATAAATCAATTTCATTTGATTGATTGTAAGTTGTCCAGGGGCAACAGCTTTTTCAATTGTTGCATATGTAAACGGAGAATCACCAATAATATTACATAAAACCCTTGATATAATTCCTAATTCACCCATTGAAAATGCTACCAAATTAATACTTGTATCTACTATATTATATAATTCCAAAATACTAATTGAATCATCTATTGATTTTGCAGTAGTAACTATTTTAATAAAATTACTGAATATCCTCATATTGTCAATTAAATTTATCAAGAATTCTTTCTTTGGAGTTCCAGTAAAATCATGCCATGAAATTAAAATCCTAACCTGATTATTATCTATAAAATCAGCCAACTCGTTATTTTTTGATATAAAGTTATATTCTAAATCTAAAAGCATCGGTCTAGCTAAAGCCAATTTTTTTATCAGAATTAGTCTATCAGACTCATTTTCAGAAAATTTTCCTCCTTCACTTGTCGGTCTCAAAGTATAGATAGACAGTTTTTTGTAATTCGAAATTTTTTCTAGAATTTTATCTAAATTTGTAAATTCTTTTAAATAATCGAATCTAAATTCTATAAAGAAATCATCATTTACTTCTTTTTGAATATATTTAATTTTATTTTCAATATCGTTTGATTCATCATCTAATATTGGAATAGAAACACAGATCTTTTTTTCTATCAACAAATTAATTTTTTATACAAAAATTCACATTATAACATTTTCTTTTTTTTACTCCGATTTGAATGATTTATATTTTTTAGATGTATACTAGTATATTCTATAGTATATGGCTACGGGAGATATGTATTTGATGGAACATTTGAATGAGCTTCGAATTCGATTTTTGAGAATAATTGCTTTTGCCATTTCCGTAGTTATTGTTTCGTCAGTGTTTGGTATCCATTTAATAACTTTTAACAATTATATTTTTTATTTTTTTTATCCGGCCGTTTATAATAATATTGCAAGTCAAATAATTCTTTTTTTAAGCCATAATTTACTCCCCGCAGGTGTAAAATTAATTCAGACTGCCCCAGGTCAATCATTATTTGCTCAAATATATGTATCAATTTTATTGAGTGTTACATGCTCAATTCCAGTAATAGTATATGAAATATTTGGATTTGTCAGCCCTGCGATATCCACACACTCAAAAAAAATAACCATCTTTAGATTCATTTTTCCAATAACCGCTCTCTTCCTCAGTGGTATTATTTTTTCTTTTCTAATTGCTATTCCAATTATGCTTACATTTTTATATCAATACGGACAATCTTTAGGAATTCTTTCATTTTTAAGTATAAATGAATTTATCAATTTCGTTCTCCAATTTTTTATTGCATTTGGAGTATCATTTCAATTGCCATTGATAATGTATATTCTTTCATTAACAGGTTTAATAAATAATAAATTTTGGATAAAAAATTTTAAATATGCACTAATACTGATAGTAATTTTTGGTGCATTTATCACTCCAGATGGTAGTGGAGTTACTATGTGGTTTATTTCTATACCTATGTTATTATTATATCTTTTAGGAATTCTAATAATAAAAATAAAAGTTCGTAAAGATGAGAAATTAGTAAAAACTTAAATAATGTAAATTAATTTAATAGATAAAATAATGCCAAAATATGCTCAATAAACTAGTTAAATGAGGCTTGGTCATAATTCCAGATCCTATATCTTTAAACAGAACCTTCACATCACCAGGTACCAAGCATATATTTTATTGATTTTGGATTGGGTTTTTTAATTTTACAGTTATAGTATACCATTAGCTGATACAATAAAACAGACAAAAGTACAATTGCAGACACCGTATGAAACCCACGTGCTGGTAATGGGTCTATCCTAAACACTGATTTTATATGCTCTATCATTGCTTCTATAGATATTCCTCTCTGATTGTAGATAGCCTGTCCTAATGCCGATTCATAAAAGCATACAAGCTCAATTCTCTTTTTGGATGTACTTTTGTACCTTTCTACCGGACAAATGAGGTCTATGCTAATGTCCTTTTGCTATATTCATACAGTTTCTTATCATCATATCCTGGATCGCCTGCTATATACAATACCGATGATAAAAAGAATACAGATGATGATGATGAGGATGATGTTAAAGGAACACACATCTGGTTATCCGGTATATTAGCAGTAGTTACATCGGCTGTTAGAGGTACTACAATTTTTCCTACATCTGCTGTTGTTGTCGATGTTAGATGTAGTTTATATCCAAATATCCATCCTTTGGTATGGCTATAGCCCCACCGTGCATCTGTATCGATGCCAGGACGGGGTACCACTCCTTT
>JBDUES010000010.1:0-16254 GCA_040297625.1 Candidatus Nitrosocosmicus sp.
TCAACTGTTCAAGAGAAACATCATCAGCAACGATAGTAGGCAATGAGGTATAGAAATGAGTAACTAAGCTAAATGTATTGAGAGTAAAATTATTTTATAATTGTATGAATTTATGTTAGGCAGTATAATCATGTTCAATATTCTATTTTTTGAATGTCCCTGCAACAGATGTTGCTCTGATCTAGATCAAACAAAAAGTCAGCCAACGTGTAGGTTATGTAAAGATGATAGTAGACCAAAAGCATAAGAATTCTTTCTCTTACATCTAGTTTGAAATGTCTACCTGCACCTGCTTTTCTTTCTCTAGTATTTTTTCTTTTGGATAAGCGTTGTATCTTCATATTTTTCATATCTTTTTATTATCTCTTTATAGTAAACATTATCAAATTCTTTTAATGTTAGGCCAGTGGACGATTTGAAAAGCAGTGGTTTTTTGGATAACCTCTCGTATGAAAGCGAAGAGAGATCAGATCAAGGATGAACTAGTGGTCATAAAGCTGTTTGCAAGTAATTATGCAAGAGATCTATAATATATTTAACAAAAGAAAACACTTTATTTCTCTATTTGTAAAATCTGAAACATTGATTTACATCCCCAATAAATTATCTTGAGGTTATAATTTATGGATGCTAAAATATAATTAGTGGATGATTTGTTTCATGATTTGGTAACTCGTTTTTTGTTAACGTTTTAGTGTCGAGGACAAAATGGAAATAGTCATAATTTAAATTGATTAACTAAGAAAGTGACATAGCTTTAACTGTTTTTCGAATCATGCAACAAAGCAAAATATGATACATAATTTCCAGAAGTTATTAAAAATGGCATATTTATATCAATTTTATCAGATATGCAAAGTATTTGATATATTACTATTAACCTTATTATTTTGTAGTCCTTTTTGTGCTAAATGTTTGTTATCTAATGCTATTAGATCACTAGGGTTTATTGATAATATTTTGTCTAAGTATATAATAGATCCAGTATAATTACCCAGTTTAAAAAGTGTAATTGCTTTATCATGGAATATTTCAATATTAATCGGATTTATGGCTAAATATTTATCAAAGTATTTTATAGCTTCGGTATAGTTACCTATCCCAGATAGTATCTCACCTTTACCTTGTAATGCAGAAGTATCATTTGGATTTATTTTTAATAAATTATCAAAGTACCTTGATTTTATTACCTTGTTAAAATATGGTATGGCCTCAGTATGATTTCCAAGTTTATCTAACACCATACCTTTATTTTCTAAACTATTATCATCTGTTGAATTGATATGCAGTGCCTTGTTAAAAGATGTGATAGAACCGGCATAATTTTTAAGATAAAATAGAGCCAAACCCAAATTATTTAATACACCTGTATCATTTGGAGTAACAGATAATGCTCTATCAAAGTAACTTACAGATCCAGTATAATTACCCAGGTTATCAAACAAGTATAATCCTTTTGAATTTAATGCATAGGTATCTTTTGGGTCTATAGCTAAGGCTTTGTCGTAGAATTTTATAGCTTCTGTGTGATTACCAAGGCTATCAAGAGCATTACCTTTGTTATCCAAGGCACAGGTATCTTTTGGGTCTATAGCTAAGGCGTTGTCTTACTTGTCTCGTATTCGGATGGCAAGCAAGCAATATTTGAACCATTGTCGAACCAGTATCAATTAATTATATATCTGAGACATGGTCATAATTCCAATTATCTCTTGAGATATTTACAACAGCCTAAAGCTAACCACTGGAATATTATTTTGAGATAAACTGTTCCAGAGATTATCTCTTGATAGATTAAAGGAATCCATCCTTTTTAACATTCTGTATATGACAGGCTGTATACCATGACCCAGTTACCACTACCATCAAAACGTGGTAAGCCGTATGTATACTTTCCAAATGCTTTGTTGCATGATTCTTAAAATCTCTGTTTCTACAATGTTTTTTTGTCTAAATAGATATCATTTTGTTATACAGGGATGCTTTCAAAACCATTTCTTTTACCATATTTTCAAACTTTACAGAATAAACATACTCTCCAAACATTCTCTTGATAGATGAGAATACCGTTTCTACAATCCATCTCTTTCCATAGCTTACAATGCTATCCTTCCATCCTTGCAAATCATTTTTTTTTTGGGATATGACATTCAGATTTCTAAGGATGTGTCCTGTTTTCAGTTTAACCTTTGCATTCTTCCGTACTTTAATACATGGCATAATTCCATTGTCTGACAAATATCTAAAAATATCATTACTATCATAAGCGCCATCAGCAAATAATTTGACTATTGCTGTCATATTATTTGACTTTATAATATCCTCGACCATTTCTGGTAACGCATTATTATCGTGAACGTGCTCATCAGTAACCTTCATCATCGAAAGTATTTTCTTACTCTTGACATTTACCGATATGTGAATTTTCAAATATCCTTTCTTTCTTACATTCCATTTATCTCTTATCCACTGACCTCTATTGGTAACCTTTATGCCTGTACTGTCTATTGCAATGACAATGTAGTCGTCTTCAAATTCCTTACTTTTGTTATCATTTATCTCGACATTTAACCTGTTTATTCTTCTATTTATGTAGTGTAATCTGGAATAGAAAGTACTTTCCCTTTAGCATGTCCTTGTGCAATATCTTCGGTTTGCCTATAAGGAAGATGAAAGTATGCTTTGGCATATCCTAACAAAAGAAGAAATGTATTTGGATAACGAAATGGTTCTTAATCCAACCTTGTCTTTGTTCATCTCTTTTAATTCAGTATCCCAGTTGTTAATAACATCAAAGCCTAGAAGCATCTCTCCTCTTCTAACTAAAGATTTGTTGTAGACAGACCATTTCATATGGTTTACTGGTTGACGCTAGCTAAACGTATTTGGAAATAGAGGAATCATGCAACAAAGCACTAAAACGGTATAAAAAACGATTTACTGAATCATGCAATAAAACATTTCATATGTACTTTATCCGATTATTCCAAATTTTGTTATTCAAATTTTCTGATCTTTAGATTTTGGAATTATGTAATTTGAGCATGTTTGATATATACCATTGTTTGTATACTAAATAACATAATTTCGCACACTGTAGAAATGTTGTTAATATAGGTTTTAAGCAGCATAAATAGATTGGATTGATTATTTCTGTAAACGAACTTTGGTTATTAGGTATATCTAAAAATATATTTCAACACAAAATCTAAAAAAATAGTACAATCAAATAGGTTATGGGGCAGCCCACTAGTACCAACACGAATAAAAGGCCCCATCTCAAATCTTACCAAATCCACCACGTAGACGTAACAGCATGGCTGAGCTGCCTTAGGGTTGCTCCCTCCCGGACCTCACCCATTTCGACAATACACAGTCAAGGCTACACCTTCATGTAGTTTGCTGTTCATAGCCATCCGATACGGCATGATTTCATACTAGTCAGATAAGCAGGAATCCTCCCATTCATGAATTTACCTAGTAGTTGCTGATCTCAGCATGAAGCCGATTTCTGATATGGGGCACGGCTAGCACCCCGACCCTACCTACCCCAATAACCCATCAATAGATACAAATATAATTTTATTGGAAGATCGAATAGATTACCAAAAATAAATAAAAAAATTTAAATAAAAAGAAAGGGAATAAATAAAAAATTTACATCATGCCATCCATTCCACCTGGTGGCATTCCGCCCATTCCACCTGGTGGCATTCCCCCGCCTGCAGATTTACTTGATGCAATAACATCATCAATCCTCAAAATCATCGAAGCAACTTCTGTAGATGATTTAATAACTTGCTCTTTTACCGATAAGGGTTCCACAATATCAAGTTCAGACATGTCAGCAATTCTAGAGTTACGTGCATCTATACCAGCCCATGTTGACCCCTTACTCTGTCTTGATCTTAGCTCAGTCATAGTATCAATTGTATCCATACCGGCATTTTCGGCCAATGTCAAAGGAATAACTTCCAAAGATTCTGCAAATTTTTCTGCTGCAAGTTGTTCCCGTCCAGATAAAGTACTTGTCCATTCCTTTAACTTGTTAGAAACATATGCTTCAGGGGATCCTCCACCAGCAACAATCAAAGGTTTTTCCAATACATCTTTTGTTACCATTAAAGCATCATGAACTGATCGATCTGCTTCATCTACAACTCTTTGAGAGCCACCGCGAATAAGTATTGTAACAGCTTTTGGATTTTTACAGCCTTCAATAAATACCCATTTATCTGTTTCAACTTTTCGTTCTTCAACCAGATCAGCATTTCCTAAATCTTTTGATGTCATATCATCTAGATTATTAATTACACGGGCACCTGTAGCTCTTGATAATTTTGTCATATCGCTTTCTTTTACACGTCGAACTACTAGGACAGATGATTTTGCTAAATAATGTTGAGCGATATCATCAATACCTTTTTGACAGATTACCACATTTGCACCTGCATTGATTATCTTTTCTACCATCGATTTTAACATATTATTTTCTTCATCAAGGAATCTTTTCATTTGTTCTGGTGAAGTTATATTTAATTTAGCATCAAACTCAGTTTTTTCAATTTCTAATGCAGAATTAATCAACGCTATTTTTGCATTTTCAACACGTTTTGGCATTCCACCATGTACAACCTCTTTATCCAAAACCATGCCTTTTATTAATTTAGTATCTTTAATAGAACCACCAGCTTTCTTTTCGACTTTAATATCGTCCAAGTCCACTTTTGTAGAATCATGCAGGGTTTCTGCTACCTGTTGGGCAGCAGTTACAACAATATCGGCCAAATAAACAGAATCTTTAGAAACTAACTTGGTCTGCATAGAAGTTTTAGCTACCTTTATTAATTGTTCTTTTTCACCAGGGTTTACCTTCATTGCAATGCTGTTTAAAATTTCGATAGATTTGAAAGCACTTTTTCTATATCCATCTACAATGACAGTAGGATGAACATTTTTAGCAATTAACTCCTCTGCCCTCTCAATTAAAGCTCCTGCTAAAACCACTACAGATGTAGTACCATCGCCTACTTCGTTATCAGTTGCTTTACTTATTTCTACCATCATTTTTCCTGCTGGATGTTGGACATCTATTTCCTTTAGAATTGTTGCACCATCGTTAGTGATTGTAACATCGCCTAACGAATCAACAAGCATTTTATCCATACCTCTAGGACCTAAACTTGTTCTCACTATTTCTGCAACTGTTTTTGCAGCAGTAAAATTATTCTTTTGAGCTTCTTTACCTTTGGTCTCACTAGACCCTTCTTTCAATATTAAAACCGGCATACCGCCAGCTGAACCTTGTTGAATTGACACTTCCACCATTCACCTTAAAATTATAATTAAAGATGGGGTAATTGGTATATTTTAAACTTACGCAGTAAACAATGTCATTAAAAGTGATATATACCATTTAGTATATATGTTCTAACTCCATCGAAATTTTTTCTTTATATTTTTAGAAATTTATGGTTAGCTCAATTATACTTATTGGTATAGCACAGGTCAAAAAAATAAAAAAATGGAAAATTTAATAAAATCTATTCAAATAATGAATCATATTTCCCTTCCGATATATCCGCATAAACTTCTTTAGCAACTTTATCTTCCACTTTTATGCCCAAACTCAAACATGACCCAATAATTTCTTTAGCGGTAGACTTTACATCTTGAGCATAAGATATATCCAATTTCATTTTAGATATCTTAACTACACTATCCATAGAAATATTTCCAACAAAATTGGTACCAGCAGTACCAGAACCCTTGTTAATACCAGATTCTTTAAAAATAAGAGCAGCTGTTGGAGGAATACCAACTTCTACGGTAAATTTTTTGGTTTCTGTATCAACCTCAACTTTAACTGGAACTTTCATACCAGGAAAATCGTTGGTTTTCTCATTAATAGTATTAACAACCTGTAATATATTTATACCAAGGGGACCCAGTACCGGTCCCAATGGAGGTCCTGCACTAGCTTCACCTCCACTTACAAGGGCATTTACAATTTTTTTTTCGCTCATAAATTACAACCTATCACACTATTATAAAATCCTCTTATATTCTTATAAAGCCTTTTTTAAATAATTAGCATCAACTGTTACAGGGATTTGATATGGAGAATCTAACAAAACAACAGTTGCCTCCTGTTTTTCATAATCAACTCTCATTATTTTGGCTTTCATAGATTTAAATGGTCCAGCTATAATTTCAACAGTGTCATCTATTACTAATTCAGTTACTACAGGTTTCTTTATCAAATAACCTTCAAGATCTTTAAATGGCAATTCCCCTCTAATTTGGCCTCTTATATGACGAATACCATGTAACGCTTCATATGCAATATTTGAATCTAAAGCTTCAACTATAACATAGCCTTTAAAATGATCAAGGAATAAAATTGAATAAATTCCTTCTATCTTTTTAGTAGTTAGTCTACTATGAACCATAGAAGCAATCAAATTTTCTTGACCTCCAGAAACCCTAACAACAAAAAATTTAGAATCTAACTCATCTTCTTCTGGATTGGCAAGTACTTTATCATTTTTTCCCACTACCGATGATTCACTTTCACTGTCATCCTCGCTAGATTTTTTTTCATCCTGCTTGTTTTTTTTACCCTTTTTTGTTCCCTCTTGAGAAATAAAGATTGTTTTATTGTTATTTTTATTTTTAGAACCCTTTTCATGATTTATGACATCAACATCAATGTCATTATCATCAACAATAATATCAGCATCAGTATTATCGGCATCAACATCCATTATTTCCAAGTCTCCATCACCATCAGTGAGCTTTTTTGGCATATTATCGAAATCATTAAACATAGTTATTTGGAATTTATAAATTTATAATATTTCATATATGACGAATCCAAATTTTAATGGTACAAAAGATAAAATTAATCAAATTTTAACTTTAATTTTCATTGATAAATAATTTTACAATAGTAACATCCATAAAAGATCAAGCAAGCAATTCTATGAAAAATTACCTCGTGGAATATGAAAAATTTGAAATAATAGATCATTGTAAAACAGAAAATCAAAATAATCATATTAATTTCAAGACAGATTATAAAATATTTAATTCTGCAAAACATCCAAACACTAGTTTAATTATTTCAAATCAAAATTTAATCAATCTAGATAATCTCGATACTATAATACCAAAAGATAGTATGATAATATTTTTATCGAAACATGCATCTAAAAGTAAAACTCCAACTTTAACATCTCACAGCACTGGAAATTTTTCAGATATGGTTTTGCTAGGCGGAAAACCCATGGAGATTGGGAACACATTTCCTTCTTTTCAAAAGCACTATATGAAAAAACTGTATGAAAAAAGAAATGAACTTTTAAATTATGATTTAATAATAGAAGCAACGCATCATGGACCAACTTCATCAGTAAATCCAATGTTATTTATAGAAATTGGCTCATCAGAAATGGAATGGAATAGCAAACCTACTGCATCAATAGTATGTAAAAGTGTATTAGAGACCATAAAAAACATTCAAAAGAACATGAATAATAACGACACAGAAATAGGAATTGGAATTGGTGGAAATCACTATCCACAAAAATTTAATGACCTGATTTTATTTGCAAATGTGGCCTTTGGACCTATTGTAAGCAAATACAATCTTGCTTTTATAAATGAAAAAATTATAAAACAAATTAAGGTAAAAAGCATTGAAAATATAAATTATATCTATATTGATGAAAAAGGGCTAGGTAAAGAAAAAGAAAAAATTCTGAACATATTAAAAGATCAAGAATTAGAAATCATTTCTATTTAATTAATGACCATAAAATAAATTTGTTAGGTTATGGATGCAATAGAAATAAAATACAAATAGAATTATTAAAAACAAATAGAAAATCGAATAAAAGTAAACAAAAGGTAGCATAACCAGATGAGCCATAATAATACAATAGTTGTAACGTCCATCATTGAAAACGACAACAAAATATTAATTTTAAAAAGAAGTGAAAAAGTAAAAAGTTTCAAACATAAATGGGCAGGAGTTAGCGGTTTTTTTGAAAATAACGAAGATTTACTTTCAAGGGCACTAATTGAGATTTATGAGGAAATTAAATTAAATAAAGAAGATCTAATACTAAAAAAAATACTAAAACAGATAACAATAACAATAGAAAATGAAAAATCGATAACAATCCAACCATTTTATTTTTCTTCTAAAACAAGAGACATATCTACTGATTGGGAACATAGCGAATATAAATGGATAATAAAAGATCAAATAAAGAATTACGACACAGTACCAAAATTAACAGAAATAGTATGTGAATGTTTTTGAAAAAATAATAAATTATAATTTTTACAAAATTATATAATATATAAGAGATCAATTAAATATGCTCGATAAAAAATACAACAAGCATAAGATCAATGAACATGAAATTATGAATTAAAAAATACCTTCAGGAAAGTTAACCACTTTTGGAGATATTGCAAAAAATTTAGGAAAACCAAACCAATCTAGGATGATAGAGAAATATATTATTAATAAAAATAAAAATCCAACAAATATTTTATGTCATAGAGTAATTAATACCAATGAAGACATTGGAAGATATTAATTTGGCAGTTAAAAAAGACCATTAAAAAGAGGAGTAGAAGTTTCGAAAAACAAAGTAGTTAAATTTAACAAATAAAGAGAAAAATTAAAATAAATTATAAAAAAATGAATATTGGTTAATGAGTTCTAGTTACCTTAACTAACTCTCGTAAGTGAGACAATGATCGTACCTGTGCACCATTTACCTTTTTATAAAGACTCCAAAACTGTTCATTTGTAAGGTCTTTTCTTTCTTTTAATATTTTCAAATGACGCCTCATAGAACGCACTTTTATAACATAAACTTCTTTTTTGCCCACTCTGGCAGTTTTTTTTCCTTTCTTTGATCCTGGACCAGTTCCATGTTTTTTCTTAATTTGTAGTTTTGTCCTTGTTCGTCCTCTTGAGGTCCCTTGGATCTTTGAAGTCCAAATAGATCCATTATTTACTAATGATCTAATGTTTTCACGTGTGATTGAATCAGCTACATCATCTAATTTATCTGGTTCAAATCTAATACGATTAACACCAACTCCAAGGATTCTGGAAACCAATTCTCTTTTTTTACGAATATTAACAACCATAAATATCACTACTATTGTTCTTTTTTATCAGATGTTTTTATTTCTGATGAGGTGGTTTTCGTTTGGGCCTTTTTTCCATTAAGCAATTTAATTCCAAGAGATTCAGCCTTTGCAATTATTTCTAATCGTTTTTTATTTCCAACAGTATGTGCAATACGAGCTGAATCTTTACTTTTATCAAGCAACGACAAATCATTAACATTGTATACCAAATTATCTATAAAACCTGAAGGATGTAACCCACGAGAGATTTTTGGGCCACCATAACCAATCTTAACTAAAGCTGGATACCCCGAGAATTGCTTACGCATTTTATTATCTATACCGTCCGGTTTTCTCCAATTTACAGCTAATCGGTCATACCTCCAGCTTTCTTGTCGTTTAAATTTAGGACGACGATCGGAAATCTTTTTACGTTGTTCAAGGAGCTCCTTATTGATTACCATAATATACCGTTTTGTTTTCCGTAAATAAATAAATATGTTTCCTAAATATACAGCAAACTAAATTAATCACATTAAAAATCTACAACAAAAACATAATCAAATTAAAGTTAAATAAAAAATAAGAATAGATAACAATTAAAGAAAAAGACAAGGAAAAGGATAAAAGGTTTTAATAATAACTATAATCTAATGAGTAAATATGAATTACCACCTGTTCCTTATAGTTATGACGCGCTAGAACCACATATTGATGCAAAAACTATGGAAATCCACCACACAAAACATCATCAAACCTATACGAATAATCTTAATGCAGCTCTTGAAAAATGCTCACAGGAAGTTCAAAATAAAGATATATTAGAAATTTTATCTAACCTTGATCAAGTACCGAGCGATTTAAGAGGAGCAATTAATTTTAATGGTGGTGGATTTGATAATCACCGCATATTTTGGAATAATTTATCTGCCAATGGAGGCGGAGAACCTAGGGGTTCAATTACCGATGCAATAAATAGTTCATTTGATAGCTTTGCAAATTTTAAAGAAAAATTTACGTCTGCCACGGTAGCTATTCAAGGCAGTGGTTGGGGATGGCTTGTATATAATCCATCAGGTAGAAAAGTAGAATACAAATCAATGCCAAATCAGACAAGTCCTAGAACAGAAGCATTAGTACCTCTTTTGGGATGTGATGTATGGGAACATGCATACTACCTAAAGTATCAGAACAAGAGACCAGACTATGTTAATGCATGGTGGAATGTAGTCAATTGGGATGATGTAAGCAGCAGATTTGATAAAGCAAACAACAACTAATCATTCATTTATTTATTTTTAATTATTACTATTTTTTTATCAATCTAACCATTACTCAATTAAATCAATTCGTCCAAATCCTTCCCTAATTGTCGTATTGATATTCATTGTATAGTCATAGATCTTTTTAGAATAGTCATTCAGGATTTTCTTCATTTCCTCATCAATATCCGGGCTAAGATAAAAACCAGGACAATCGCCAGTAAGTTGAAAAGAAGCATGCACTACCATTTGATTGTTTTCAAATTGACTCCAAGAAAAAAAAGGATACAACCAACAAACTCCAGGTTTGTCTGGATGAAGAGTACAAGAACCAGAATCGTTTAAAAATCTACAAGAAATAGGATTTCCATCATCATTCTCATTTTCATTATTTTTTCGTTTTAAATTAATCATGGTCAATGTAGATACAAGTTTGGAATTATCAGAATTATTATCCCAAGATGCGACGTATGTTTCTTCCTTTATAAAATCAGATCTATTTTTATAACCCAAATTTTTCGAAATTTTTGTGATATCATCAACAGTTAATGGTAAACGACCCTGTCGAGTACAACAATTATGACAATCAGGCCATAAACATTTCCATAAAAGAAAAAGAGAGGGATCGAGTAAATAAGGGATGTGAAAGGTAACTTGATTTACCTTAATTTGATAATCCTGTAAATCGGTTCTTTTTCCTACATGTAAATCCCTAACAATTGGATCGATATCCCATTTTTTAGAAAGCATATCAAGAGATAAAGAAATAAGATCGGTTTCATTCAACCCCGAACTGGAAGAGGTCATCAAATGTAGAATTATAAAACCCGTTGTTTAAATGTGACTATGATATCAATCAAAAAGATAGAAAACCAAATAAAATGAATATGGTATTAGAAAATCACGAATCGAAAGAAAGAGAAAAAGGAAAGCATGCTTCTTCAACAGAAAATCGTCGATTAGTGTGGGAATATGTTATATGGCCACTAGTTCTTGATGTCAATAGGAACTATTTTACATTAAAAGAATATCATGTACAAAGGGACACCGTCTGCAAAGAGAAAAATATTTTACCATCAAAGGTCGCAGGGGGATTTGTATCACTACTAGTTAAAGGAATATTAATTCGTGAAAAAAACATCTATTCTATTCATTATAAAATAATACCATATATGAGAAAAAGGGTTAATTTAGATTATGGTACTGTAATACGAGAAACAAATACCAAAAAATAAAGATATCAATCTGAAAAAAATATTGTCGGTTTGTTTATCAAAGATAAAATAAAATAATAGAAAGAATAATGTTAACAGGTAGCTCGTGAAGCCCGGTCGAACCAATAAAAACTATAAAATTGGTGCCGAATCTAGCGGTCAAACTCCAAGTAGGGCCAAGGATTTCAGGCTCTGGATCTTATAATTAGAAAAGAAACCTGGAGACAGCAGTTCGAATCTGCTCCGGGCTACTTTGGATATACAAATAAATAATAAGAATAGGATTAGAAATATTGCAACAGGTTAAAATAAAAAAGTTGCAAATTATTAAATATATTGCAAAAAAATATTAAATATATGGCCCTGCTCTGATTATCTCTTCTGGAACCGGTTCAAATTTTTTGAAATTAGTAGTAAATAAATGAGACAATCTTTTTGCAGAGAAATCATATTTTTCCTTATCATTCCAAGTGTTTTTAGGATTTAAGATTACAGAAGGCACGTTAGGACAAGACGTAGGATAATCAAGATTAAAAATGTTATGATGATCATAATCAACACTATCCAAATATCCATTTATAGCAGATGAAACTATCGAACGAGTATATTTTAGATCTATACGCTTTCCAATACCATAAGGTCCTCCAGACCACCCAGTATTGATAAGATATACTTTAGAATTGTGTTTTGTGATCTTATCACCTAATAATTTAGCATATTCTGTTGCCCTTAGAGGCATAAAAGGAGCACCAAAGCATTGTGAAAATGTCTCCTTTGGTTCAGTAATACCTCTTTCAGTTCCTGCGAGTTTACTGGTATAACCAGACATAAAATGATACATAGATCCTTCTTTTGATAGCCTCGATATAGGTGGTAACACACCAAAAGCATCAGCAGTTAAAAAAATAATAACAGAAGGATGACCACAAATACTGGGTATAACTGAACCAGGTATAAAATTAAGAGGATAAACAACTCGGGTATTTTCAGTTAAACTACCATCAGAAAAATCAGGCTCGAAGGTAAAAGGATCTATTACCACATTTTCCATTACTGATCCAAATTTAATTGCATTCCAAATTTGCGGTTCCTTATCTTTATTCAAATTAATGCATTTAGCATAACATCCACCCTCAAAATTGAAAACGCCAGTATCTGACCATCCATGTTCATCATCCCCAACTAATCTACGATTTTCATCTGCGGAAAGAGTTGTTTTTCCTGTTCCAGAAAGACCAAAAAACAATGTAGACTTACCATCATCCCCCAGATTGGCAGAACAATGCATAGGAAAAACACCTTTGTGCGGTAAAATAAAATTCATTATTGAAAACATAGACTTTTTTATTTCACCGGCATAAGATGTTGAACCCATGAGAACCAATTTCTTTTTAAAACTCATTATAATAAATGTCTCAGATTTTGTTCCATCTACTTCAGGAAAGGCAGCAAAATCATTAACAGATAAAAGCGTAAATTCGGGTTTGAAATTTAAAAGTTCATCTTTTGTTGGTTTTATAAAAATTTGATTAGCAAACAAGCTATGCCAAGCTTTATCGGTTACAACTCTAATAGATAAACGAGAAGATGGATCAGATCCAACAAATCCATCAAAAACATAAAGTTTATCATTTAATTTATGTTCATTAATAAAATCTATCATTTTATTCAATATTTTTTCAAAGTTTTCTTCCGATAATGGATGGTTAACCTTTCCCCAATCAACAGAATTTGCAGTGATCTCATCCTTTACAATAAATTTATCATCAGGGGATCGACCTGTAAATTTTCCAGTTTTTACGGACAAGGAACCGGTAAAAGATAATTCACCTTCGCGATTTAAAATAACTGATTCAACTAATTGAGGAACAGATAAATTCTTACGCCCCTCATTAATTGCATAGTCCATCTTCTAAACTTGCTTCATAATATCAATAGTTATAATCTTTGGGGTAAATTGTTATCAAATATATAGATTATAAATTATGAAAAATTTTTTTGTTAGACAAATTTTTCTGATTTATTACAACACAATTGAGAAAACTTAGAAAAAATAATATCAAATTCATAGTATATAGATATATTAAAAAATTTAAGTTGTTAATAAAACAAGAATGAAATTATTTATTTAACTAAAAAATCTGTCAGATCAATATTAAAAAAATATTGTAAAATACCTACATAGCTTTTGACAGGAGGTGGAATTTCATCTTCACAAACTAGACCAAGATCTCTAGCGTTAAACCATATTATTACACTTTGCAGAATATTAAGGAAACGAACATGATGATTTTCAACTACTCCAAATGATTGGATGTATTTTTCAGCTAAGCGCCACGCTGCGGTAAAATCGATGCAACTACTTCCATAAATACTTTTAAGCTGATCTTTGATGTTCTGTCCTAATGTAAAAGGCTTTTTACATAAAATCAGTGGAAAATCTACTTTGTCAGGAATAAATAAATCAGGCGGGGACCATATAGATATTATTTTAGTACCATCTTTGACATCATGTTTGAATTTATGAGATAATTTCTCGTTAATTTGTTCATCAGTAAACCAGGAAAAAATAACTGTGGCTTCAGATAAAGACGATTTAATTACATCATCATTTATTATACGTACATTCTCATCATATAGGTTAATTTTAGATTTAATCAAATTGACCGTATCTGGATCAATTTCTATACCTACAGCTTTTCTAACACCATATTCTCTTTTTGCAATCAAAAGAGAAGAATAATTATTACCAATACCCAAATGATAAAAAACATCATCTTTATTTAAACCAGAAAAAGAGAAGATTTTTCTAAAGAACACTTCAGGAATTATGATATTATCTCCAGATATTACAGATGACGGAAGAGTTGAAATAAAATCATCAATTTTCAATAAGTTTGTTTTTTTAATCACCTATAAAAATTAATTTCAATTTTAAAATAGGAGCCTAATAATTCAAGAAAAATAATTGAAGATTTTTATACATTTAGATTTCTACATATACATTATTATTTTCAACGACAATTCGATATCTCTCTTGATTTTCTAACTTTTGAGGAAACCAAATTAGTTCGCCCGTCTCAACATTCCACTTTGCAGAATGCCAAGGACAAACCAATTCTTTATCATTAAGAATAGCACCTTCATGTAATTCGGCTCCAGCATGATTACAAATATTATTCATAGCATAAAAATTTCCATTAACATTTGCTACTAAAATTTCTTTTCCACCGGCAGTAATATTTTTCAAAGAACCCTGAGGAAGATTTTCAGATGTATCTACCAAAAATTTTGTCATACAAAATTTATAAAAAAATAAAGTATTTTAAAGTATTCAAATGCTGCTGCTGTTCGCATTATGATTACTAATTCATTATTACAATGGACTACAAAAAGATTTACCCAGTTATTGACATGTATTAATTTGCACTTGTTCTTCATATATGGAAGAAAATAGTCATCAATATGTTCGGGTCAATCGTTCCAATATGGTAATCCTTTCAGTAATGCTTTTCTCCTAAAGAAATGCGGATGATAGGTAATATTCAAGAATTTTCAGGTTTGTAAAACCCTGTATAGCCATCACCAGTTAAATATAATACTTCCCGAATTTGTTTTCAATGAATTGAGAGTTTGTCCTATTGCAATAATCCTGTCACTTTTTAAGAATATCAGAGTCAAGAATAATCTTATTATTTGATTCAATAGTAGTGTTAAAATCAATAGTAATAGATCATTCTTGCTTTGCATTTCATATTAGAAATAACGAACACATTCGAAAACAATATTGTTTATACAGTATTCGGATATCTAAAGAATAATCTTTTGAATTTTTTGTTTTGTATTATATCATCAGAATAGATCCCCAAAGCAATAACTTTGCCTTTTCCATAATTTAATTCATATGTAGATATAGCAACGCTTGATTTTGGGACATTAGGTAATAAAATTGGATTATAATCAAGTAGAATTATATCTTTTGGGTTTGTAATGTATTGTTCTTCATAAGGTAAATAATCAAAAGGGTTGTTTCTAAATGATTTAATGCAATGGTAACATAAATAATTGCTTCCAACCCAATCTTTGGTTTCATCTTTCCATCGTTCATCAATACTTTTCCAGGCGGTTTTGCCGTTATATGCCCAATCGTGACCTTTTACCAAAGAGATAGTATTGTTATTGCCAAAGTATTTAACCTCGGCATAAAAAACATTGCCATCTAAAAGAATCATTGTCCCTCCATTTGATACAAATCGTTTTAGATTATCATATTCTTTTTGAGAAACATATTCTTGATGACCTAAAATTAAAATGTTGAATAAATTTAGGTGTTGATTGTCGAATATTTTTCCTTTATCTATATCAACATCTGTAAGAATGTAACTTGATTTCCATAAGGTATTCCCTTCATATCTTTAATTAGATGAAGTATTGAATAAACACTGGTTATATACCATTTAGCATAAGTTAACAAACATCTCTTAACAAATAGTTTCTCATATTAAGATTGAATCTTTTTGTTCTGAAATATCTAGATATCTTTTCCTTAAAATCTCCAAACGATATATAATATTTTAGGACAAGTAGATCATGTTTGGCTATGTTCCAAACCTCTTCCATCA
>JBDUES010000011.1:0-11398 GCA_040297625.1 Candidatus Nitrosocosmicus sp.
TTTATAAACTATGGGAAATGAAAACGTAGTTCAGGTAAATTCCAATAACTGGGAATCTGAAGTTCTTAAATCAGAAAAACCAGTATTTGTCGATTTCTGGGCAGAATGGTGTGGTCCATGTAGAATGGTTGGTCCGGTTGTAGAGCAAATAGCACAAACACATTCAGATAGAATAAAGGTCGCTAAAATCAATGTAGATGAAAATCAAGACATTGCAATGAAATATGGCATTCAATCGATTCCATCATTGATGATTTTCAATAAAGGCAAAGAAGTCAACAAGATTATTGGTGCAGCGCCTAAAGATACGTATGTAAAATTCATCAATGATTCTCTAACAAAATAAGATATTTGTTATGATGATCAATTAAGGATATTAAAGGCATTAATACCTTAATTATCAGATAATTTTAATTGAATAAATCTGAGATTCTTAATATTTTTTCATCAAATTACGAAAAATTCTATAAAGTATCACTTTTTGAAAAATTAGGATTCTTAAGGCAATCTTGTAGTATTTGTGGAAAATTTTACTGGTCTCTTTCTCAACGTTCAAGCTGCCCTGATCATGAAAATTATTCATTTATTGGAAATCCTCCAACATCAAAACGATTAAGCTATACTCAAGCTTGGGAGGAAACAAAAAAATATTTTGAAAAAAATGGTCATAAAATAGTAAACCGGTATCCTGTAGTATGCAGATGGCGAGAAGACCTGTATTATACCATTGCCTCAATAGTTGATTTTCAGCGCATTGTAGAGAACAAGGTTGTTTTTGAACTTCCTCACAACCCACTTGTGGTGCCTCAAATGTGTCTTAGATTTAATGATATAGAGAATGTAGGAACTAGTGGACGGCATTTTACTTCATTCTGTATGATAGGTCAGACATCCAATGCAGATAAAGAAGGAGGATATTGGAAAGACCGATGTATAGAACTAGATTTTGGACTATTAGTTGACGTTCTTGGGATTTCTCCTAGTGAAATAACATTTGTAGAAGATGTCTGGCTAGGCGCTGGAGCTTTTGGTTCTTCTTTAGAATACTTTGTTAGAGGTTTGGAACTAGGAAATGCAGTATTTACAGAATTTGAAGGTACAGAAAAAAATTATCATACAATGAAAAACAAAATTATTGATATGGGTGCAGGTTTAGAAAGGTTATCATGGATAACAAATGGAACATCAACTAGTTACGATTGTACTTTTGAACCTGTTTTAAAAAATATTTACAACATTGTAGGTTTAGAACACTTTTCCTCATTAAATAAAAATAATTATGAATCAGAATTACTTGCGAATTATTTTAGCAGAATATCATCAAAACTCAATTCTAATACAGATATAAAAATAATAAAACAACAAATTTCTCGTGAATTAAAAGTAGATTTTGAAAAACTGCAAAAGATAATTGTTCCATATGAATCATTATTTACAATAGTTGACCATACAAGAACATTACTTTTTGCCATAAGCGATGGTTCATTACCATCAAATGTAGGAGGCGGGTACAACCTTAGAGTACTACTCAGACGTTCTTTATCCTTACTTAAAAAATTGGGTTTTAACATGAAAATTTCTGATATAGTAGATATGCATATAGATCAATTAAAATATCTATATCCAGAATTAAATGATTTTAGAAATGATATTTTTACCATTTTAGATATCGAGTCAAAGCGATTTACTGAAACTCAAAGCAGAATTAATACCATTTCTGGCAAAATAAAAAAAGAGAAAAATAAATTAGAGATAGAAGATTTGATAAGACTGTATGAATCAGATGGTATCACTCCAGATTATCTTGTTGATATGGGATTATTAGATTCTGTTCCTACTAATTTTTATACAAGACTATCCGAATTACATTCTTCGATTCTTTTAACTAAAAAAGATCGTAGAAATGAAATAAAAATAAAAGATGATATAGATTTAGATTCCATAACAAAGACAAAATTAATTTATTATGAAGATCCAGCCAAATTCATTTTTGAAGCCAGGGTAATAAAAAAAATTGATGAGAATATAGTAATTTTGGATAAAACTTCTTTTTATCCCAGGGGTGGTGGTCAGGAACCTGATTTTGGATACATTGGAGCGTTCAAAGTAGACAATGTTGTAAAAATTAAAGATATAGTGTTTCACCATACTGTCGAAAATAATAATTTAAAAGAAGGTGATACGGTTAAATGCATCGTAGAAAAAGAACGCCGTAAAGCTATAACAAAAAATCACACATCTACGCACATTATAAACCAGTCCTCTAAAAATATATTAGGTTCATGGGTTTGGCAAAATTCTTCATTTAAAGAAGAAGCATATGCTCGTCTGGATATAACACACCACTCGGCATTAAATAAATTAGAAATTCAAGAAATAGAAAAAAAGGCAAATGAGATTATTGAAAAAAATCTACCGGTGCACATCAATGTTTTTGACAGAGGAATAGCAGAGCAAAATTATGGTTTCAGAATTTATCAAGGAGGGGTTGTTCCATCGAATAATGTAAGAATAGTAAACATTGGCGGTGTCGATATTGAAGCATGTGGGGGAACCCATGTTTTTAATACTGGAGAAATTGGGTTTATCAAAATTTTAAAAACTGAAAGAATTCAAGACGGGGTAGTTAGGCTTGAATTTGTATCAGGACAGAATGCACTAAAATATATTCAGAAACAAGAAGATCAAATACAGTTCATAGTTAATAGTCTTGGAACCAGTAAGGAAAAAGTTTTAGATTCTTTTTCAAAAAATCAAGAAGAACTAGAAAAATCAAAGAAAAAAATAAAAAATATAATTAAAAATATTTCAAAAGTATATTCACAGCATGTTTTGGATAACACCATCACAATTAGATCTAAAACTAGCCAGGACAAATTTGTTAAACTGTATTACATAGTAGAACAAGAGTTGGATGAAGAATTTCATTTGATAATAGGACAAAACTCTATAGAAATCAATCCCGACTTGGTATATGTTTCAATAATAAACAATAAAGATTCTGCAAGGGTAATAGTTTACTCGGGTAAAAATTCATCAACCATTATAAATGCGGGATTTTTGGCCAAATCAGCATCCATAATTTTAAATGGTTCAGGAGGTGGTTCATCTAATTTTGGACAAGGGGGAGGAAAGTCGGTAGAAAATTTAAATGAGGTAAAATCAATGATAGAACAATCCATAAAAGAAAAAATAGGATAATAAAATATTTTATTACTAATTAATTGTAATACTTTGAATTTTCGACAATAATAATTTTTATTTTTAAAAATAAAGTCAAGATATTTATTGGATGTTTTGTCCGAATTGTTCAAATTAGATTTAAACCCTTATCAAATTATTTAATTAACTACTAAAAATTGTAAACTTTTATTTAAAGATAGAAAAAATATGGTGGGAGGATAGATATTTGTACAAATTTATTGATAGAAATTATTCTGTCAGTTATTTTATTTTATTTTATTTATGTTACAATCTTGAGCAAATTATCCGGATTTTGTAGTGATTTTTTAATCTCCATAGCTATACGTCTTCCTACACCAAAAGTTTCACCATATTTATATTTTGTATATGGAGTAGTTGTCGCAAGGATAGGATTTCCAGGCACTCTTAAAGAAACATCATAAACAATCATGTCTAAATCAAGTGTAACTACACTTTGTAATGAAAAAGGACCTATAATCCCCGGAGGATATTCTTCTTTTGTGCTATTTACAAACTTTTCACCCATTTTAAAAACATTATCCAAAAGAGATTCACGAATGCTTGCAGGTGTATGACCAACTTCAATATTTTGGAGTTCAATATCCATTTCAAGTTGATTTTTAGCTGGGATGGATGTTGTAAAATCATGAATATTTGTTTGTAATCGTCTTTCAATGCCTAAAAACTCGGTTTCATCATCAATTGGAGAATAAAAATAATTAAAGTTAAAATACGTTCCAATCAAATATTGTTCTATTACAGAATTACTTTTTAAAGATTCTTTATCTATTATTCCTTTATCTATCCTATCCTGAGATTTTTTTTTGTAATCATCGTAAGAAGTAACAATAAAAAATGCTCGTTCTAATTTACGTTTAGCCTCCTGAACTTTAACAAATGCAGGTCCATCAATATCCTGTGGATTTGTATAAATTTTTGGATGAGGAATATTTGCCTTCTCTAATAAAAAGTATTGATTTTTAGGCAAGTTTCTTTCTTCAGCTTTTAATAACCACCGATTACCAAAAATAGGCACATGAAAATTATTTTCAATATTATCATATCCAAGATAAACTGCAAATGATCTATGGGAAATCATAACTGTATTAAGATTTAAAAGCTTATCCTGATTTTCTTTAAAGAGAATATCCGAAAACTTATCTACAATTATCAATTCATCACAAAGACGTTTATATTTTAAATAAGGTAACTCCCTTCCTTTTTGACAAATACAAACTGTTTGGAGATTTTCATCCTTGGCACCATCCATTATTTCAAGAGCAGAGTGACTACCAATTACGCCCACTGACACATTTTTTAAATCATATTTATTTTCAATGTGATCATCTATAATGCTTTTAATTTTTTTTTCTTCCTTGCTTTGTAAGTTAAAGCTATCACGCATTAGAGCACACTATATTATTATTCACTATGTTGTTTTTTTAACTCAGATTCAATAGCTTGTTTTAAATCTATATCATTTTTATTAGAATAATCTACACCCAATGTTTCAGCAATAGATTCTAATTTTTCTCGATCAACTGATTTATGCGGTCCTGTATACTGATCACTTTCGAGTGTTTTTTTTGCATCGATTCGAGCTCTTTGGAACTCAGTTGATGCTTTCCCTAAAGACCTGGCTAATTCAGGAATTTTTTTTGCTCCAAAGAAAAGTATAACAATAATCAGAATAACAATAATCCATTCTGCACCATTAATAAAAGCCATAAAGAGTATCTCACAGTCCCCATTAATAAACAATAATATATTTAAAGAAAGAAAAAGCCATTTTCATTGACAAGTTGTTATTGGCAATTCAATCCATTAAAATAAATTAAACTTAAAAAAAATAACCTTTACAATTAAGTTAAATAAAGATTGTCAATGAAATATTATACAATGTATCAAATTCTTATTGTATATACTATAATACCTTTATAATAAAAATATAAAAACATATAATGACAAGTTCGGTTTAATAATATTTAACAAAAAATATGAAATATAATGAAGCTGCATTTCATGGTCAGAAAAATTCTAAAGATGCCCAGATAAAATTATTTAATTATACAGGGTTTGCAATGTTGACATACACTATAAAACAATCTCCAGACGGGAAGGGATTCCTACCAGTGGGAGAAAAGATATTTGCAGCAAAGTCGCCTATTTATAATAACCAAATCATATTGTATTTAACCGATGAAGATGGCTATGCAAAAGCCCAATCAAAACCCTTAAAGATTGAAGAGGCAGAAAAATTTTTTAATAAAATGCTACAAGATGGAATTGAAAATTATAATGGCCAGGTAAAAACTATATAATTATCTCTGTTCCAATTTTTGCATTCTCCAGAATAACCTTCATTATATTTTCCATTGATAATTTGAAAACCACAGTTGGTAAACGAGAACGTTCAATTACTTTTAAACTTATTAAATCCATTAAATCATAAGTCCCAGCCATAGAATTTTCTACCTTTAATACACTGATGCATTCTTTAACACCAATAGATTCAAACATCTTGGCATCAGGATTAGTTCGGGGATCGGAGTTAAAAATCCCCTGGACATCAGTTGCATTAAAAAATTTTATTGCCTTTATCTTTTCAGCTATTAAAGCAGAAGTGGCATTTGTACTTTGTCCAGGGTACAATCCACCAGTGATAATTATCTTGTTTGAGATAACTGCAGTTGAAATTTCATCCAAATTTTGAGGAGTTATTGGAAAACATAAATCTCCAAGACCGGATATCAACAACTTTGCATTGAGATGAGATACCTGTATACCAATTAAATCAAGTCCAGATTCATCAAAACCTAATGATCGGGATAAATTGATATAAAATCTTGCAATTTTTCCACCGCCGGTAATTATAACTGGTTGATAAACTTCATTTATTTTTTTTATAATGGTGACATAATCATTCAATATTTTAAAATCCGTTTCAAAATTGAAAATACTTCCACTAAGTTTTATAACAATTCTGGGTTTAGTCACTTTGTTTGTTATGTTTTTCTATTTATTTATATAAATTTCTTTAAATGTATTAATTAAGGAAATTATTAAAAATATTTTCAAAATATTTTCTTTGTTCTCTGGTGGTATAAATCCGTATCATATCTAAATAGCCAGTAATAGCATTAATTAAAGGAATTTCATCAAAAGATTTTTCATATTCGGATTTTTTATCCATAATCATTATAGATGTAACTTCTTCTTTTTTAGGAGCTAATGGAATTGAAGGAGCTCTAGATATGTCCAAAAATATAGGGTAACCAGATTGTTGATAATCATCCACTATTTCTGTCAATTTTTTAATTTGATTATCAAAATATTCAAGTTCATTAAAATTGGTGGTGCTCTTGTCTAAAGAGTTTTTTACTGTATCAGATAATTTAATTTTATTTCTTTGATTTGAAAGTAAAAAAAATTCATAAACACATTTTAAAAGATTTCTATTTTGATAATCTTTTGCTAATATTTTGGAGATTTTAATATTGCTATTATTTTTGGTATCATGGTATGGTGATGGTGATGAAGAATGGGATGATAATTTTTCTAAAACCCTTTCATCATGTAAATTAAAAAAATCATCCCAGGAACCAAAAGTGGTAAGCCGTAATGTATCATTTTGGAGTCTCATAGAATGTAGTAACATAACTTCACCTGATCTAACAGTTTTATGAAAATATACCGCTTTAAACATCTGATATCGAGATATTAGCATAGATTCATACGAATATAGAGACGATTTGTCTATTCCTAATTTATTATTAGATGCAACCTCCAGAGAATTTATAATCCTATGATAATCTATTTTGCCATACTCTGTTCCAGAAAAATAACTATCTCTTGGAAGGTAATCCATCAAATCAACGGATAATCCCCCTGAAATAATTTCATTTAAAAAATTTATATTGTGTTTGCCAAAGCTTAATGAAGCTATTTCTCGTGAATCATACCCATTTTTTTTTATAATATCTGAAATTATTGTTTGTGTAATAATTTTTTGTCCAATATGTTCATGTGAAAAATTATCACTAGCCTTTGAGATTTCTTCAAAAAGATGTGAAAAGGGACCATGGCCAATATCATGCAGTAGTGCTGCAATTCGAAGTTTTTGAATATAATCATGATCTGTGAAATAATCTTTACTATACAATGTTTGACCAGCTAATCCGGCCAGAAACATTGAACCAAGAGAATGTTCAAATCGAGAATGTAATGCCCCGGGGTAAACTAGGTGTGCTCCGGCTAGTTGTCGAATCCTTCTTAATCTTTGAAAAATAAAAGTATCAATCAATTCTTTTTCCATTAATGTAAATTTTATATTTTTATGGATAGGATCGTTAATCTCACCCACATATTTTAAATTCATATAAATCGTTCACAAATACAGCTAAATAACAATATTTTAAATAATTTATTTATCCAGGTTAACAATATTTACAATCGATTTTAGTATAGAGTTTGTATCAGAATTAGAATTAATTACATTCCAATTAAATTTTTTTGCTAAATCAATGTAATTTTTTCTTGCTTTTTCCAAGAAATTTTTATTTTTTTCAAATTCATCGAGGATAAAATCATTTTCGACGCCTCTTTTGTATGAAATAACTGGATCAATATCCAAAATAATAACAATATCTTCCAGTGGTAGACCTTTATCTAAATTAACTAACCAATCATAATCCATATCATTAGCTAATCCATATACTAAATTTGATTGATAATACCTATTTAATATAATGATTTTATTTTGCTCCTTTAATTTTTCTATTTCCGATTTTTTTTCCCATCTATTTGCAGATAATAAAATATGTTTTACTTCGTTATTATAATCTACTTTTCCTTGTAAAAATGACTTGATTTCTTTTCCTATCCTTGTTGTATAATCGGGGAAATTTAATAAACTGACTTGACCCGGGTAAGTTTTATTGTAAAAATCAAAAAGTAGTTTAGATTGTGTTGTTTTTCCAGCTTTATCCAACCCTTCAATAATAATAAGCTTAGCTTTTGCCTTTTTTATTTCTTCCAAATAATCAACTACCTACCCAATTTAACTATATACCTTAAAAAAAGTTTTAATTTATAAATCATTCATAATAAAATAGATTAATTGAAGATAAAGGGTGTAAAAATTAATGTAATTTTAGCAAGTATTTACCTGATCATTTTTTTTGCATTTACTGCAGGTATAATTAATGCAATAATAGAAGGGCAGAAATATAATGTATATCAATTTATTCCATCGCGTTCCATTCAAAATAATTATGAAACCATCATTGGTATTACCATATTAATATTTGGATTTATAGGTACAGTGGTAATGTATAGAGCCTACAACACTAATAAGAAAAATGAAAAATATATTTTTCTCAGCGCGGGATTAATCATATTTTCATTATCAATATACTTTATGTATAATCTAGTCGGATTAAAAGGGTAGTACAGTACAGAGATAATTAAAATAAATTTTTTAGTTACAAGTTAAAATAATTATAATAATACCATCTGGAGTAAGGATAAAAAACTAGAGAGTTTTTATCAGATGAAGATGAAGATGAAGATGAAGATGAGAGAGTAGGAAGAGAAATAGTACCGGTAGTATTATTAGGTTGAAAATTTTTTTTCATTATTGTAAATCCAGTTTTATAATCCTCTTCGATAAATTCCAAAAATAATACCATGTTAGATATTCTTATGAAATGATTTGTTTCAAAACCATTATTTGACAGCAATTCGGAGATCATTTTCTTTGATTTTTCTATCGATTGATATACTGTGACTACTATTGGTATGTTCTTGTTTTCTATTTTTTTTAACAAAAGATATAAAATATTAAGACTTTGATATCCGGCAAATCTGTATTTTGAAGATTTTTTATCTACTACTATTGTTTTATTTTTATTTTTATTTTTATTTTTCAATTTTAAAAGATTTAACATATTTAAACAATCAATCAATCCATTTAATGAATCCAGTATCAAAATCGAATTAGAGGATAGTGAATTTATTGCTTCTTTGAATATTATTTCAATGTTTTCTATTCGGGGTAAAATAAGTTTAAAGTCCGAAAAAAAGCTCAAGTCATATTTTAATGTTTTAGTTTGAATATATGATGAAAATATTGTATCGAAATCTATATAAAAAATACTTTTTTGTTTATAGTTTAAAAGCAAAGATGATAAAAAATTAATCTTTGGGTTAATATTAGAAAAATAAGCTAAATTGATACCATTTGAGATAAATTCAGAGAAGTAAGAGGATTGTTGTTGTTGATGATGATAATCGAATTTACGACACCTTAAATATTAATGATTAATCTATTATTTATTGCTAAAGAGGGAGGAGGAAACAACTGCAACTGCAACTGCAACTGCAGCACCAACTGATTTTATGGATACAGAATTTAATGATAGTATTCATGGAGATTTTCTAATTACAAAAAAAAAAATTTACCTAAATAATGGATCTATCGGTCCTCTTCCAATATCAACTATAAAAGCTATTACTGATTTTTATTTGAGATATTCCGAACAGGGACCTGATTCCAAGGAATTTAATGATTATTTAGATAATTTAAAAAAAGAAACAAGAAAAAGAGTAGCTGATTTAATAAACTGCAGTATTGATGAAATAATTTTTACCCAAAGTACTACAGAAGGAATCAACTTTATTACCAATGGTATTGCATGGAATAAACATGATAGAATATTATTAAGAAATAAAAAAAATGAACACTTTTCTAACTATTTGCCATGGGTTAAAGCAGCTAATGATAAGAACTTGATAATTGATAATTTTCCTTTTGAAAAAGAAAATTTACTAGTAGAAGATCTCAAAGAATTGATTGACTCTAATGTACCAGCAGCAAGAATTGTATCAACAAGTCATGTGATGTACAATGATGGTTCGATTTCTCCGGTTGAAAAAATGGGTGGTATTATTAAAAACAAAAATAATAAAACATTATTTTCAATAGACGCTGCACAAAGTGTAGGTGCGATTAATGTTGATGTAAAAAAAATTAAATGTGACTTTTTATCTTTTCCAGCATTTAAATGGGTTTGTGGACCATTAGGAATTGGAATTTTATATGTAAATAAAAAAATAATGGATGAATTTGAACCTGTATTTGTAGGAGCAGGATCTGCAAAAATAGAATTAAACAAAGAAGAGGAAAATAACAATTCATCAAAAATAAAAAAAGAAGAATTAAAGTTTTATAAATATCCTGAAAAATATCACGCTACATTTAGAAATTATCCCGGTTTAGCTGGGCTTGAATCATCAATAAGATATCTACTTAGATTAGGAATTTTTAATATTTATCAAAAAAATAGAAAATTGTCCAATATCTTTAGAGAGGAAATAAATAAAATAAAAGATATTTCCCTTCATGAAGCCTCTGAAGAAGATTTACGTTCGTCTATGATTTGTTTTTCATTTAAAAAAAATAATAATAATAAAGTGAGAATACTGGTCGAAAAATTACAGGAAAAAGGAATAATTCTTGCTGAAAGAGAAATTGGTCTAAAAAAAATTGTAAGAGCGGCACCTCACTTTTATAATACGGAAGATGAAATTATAAAAACAACAAATGAAATCAAATCGATATTAAATAAAATATAAGAAAATATCTACTACTATTTATTTTGCTATTTTTGTTATCCTTGTCCCTGTCCTTGTCCCTGTCCCTCTATTACAATCATTGTAAGTGTTGAACGAACTTTATCTATTTTTCTTATATTCCATGTAATAATTTCTCTTAATTTATCCATATCATCTGATGAAATTCTCACAATAATATCATAAACCCCAAATACTCCGCTCACTTCTATTACTTCAGGCACCTGTTTGATTTTTTTTATTATATCGCTTTCAGAACCCAAGTCACAGTTTAATAATACATAGGCTGTTGGCATGAGGGTTTTAGTTAGGTTAAATTATTAAACTTTTTGTAGCACTTTTATGTTTGCATACTATTCTATAAAGTAATCCAAAATATATAGAATAATAAAATAAAAATTATTTTTAAAAATGATTTACAATAACATTAGATAGATGCAAATAATTAATATACCCATTAAAAAAAGTAATCTTAAAGCGGGGGTCGCCTAGCCTGGTAGGGCGTGGGATTGCTAATCCCATGTTCGCAAGAACTCGTGGGTTCGAATCCCACTCCCCGCGC
>JBDUES010000012.1:0-23619 GCA_040297625.1 Candidatus Nitrosocosmicus sp.
TTGTTTTCATCAACAAAATTATTGTTATATTTTTTAATTCATATTCAAAGTTTTAGAAATCAACGAATCTAAACAAGCACTCTCTCTTTACATTAAGGATTAATCATGTATTTACACAACTCTTAACATCATCTTCCAATTCTACTGCTTTGTTGCGTAACTCAACTTATATAGCTAAAATTGAACCAATTTATCATTTGTGGCACACTAATGATGGCCTACTTATAACAGGTCATTGGTAAAGCGTGGTGAGATACTTTTTTCCTATGATTTTGTTGATAATTGGGATAAAGATCTTGCAAGGAGGAATAAAAACAAAATAGGTAAAAAGTACAAATTTGCTGATTCATTCATTCTTATCATCGGTCACATACGAATATACTTTCATCTATAAATCCAAGTTGCAGTAGTGGGTATCAACTCAAAGAAAATCCGAGTATCTGAAGTTACAGATGACAAGCTACATGATAGTAAAATAATGAAGATATTGGTTGAAGACGTTTTGAATAATCATGATTGCAATATCCATTCTTTCATAGGTGATGGATCGGTACAGTAATGAGAATTTCATATGCCTGATGAAGAAAAAGAGTCGGCCTATTATCAAAGTAAAAAGTAATTCATTCATTTCATCTAAAAGAATAACAAGATACGGATAGAGAAGTTAGATATCAAACAAAAGATTGTCATAAATGGGAAAAGAAAATAATATATGATGTTCGCGCAGGTGGATGTGTGGATGGCTCGAACTGCATGTTCTTCTATCAAGATGATCGTTCGGTGAACATACCTCTACAACCAAGTTTTAAACACGATAAAAAAAGAAATGGCTATAAATGTATCGCTGTACAACCTGTTTAGAAGAATAGTATAACCAGATAAAAAATAATAATGAAGAACTAGTTGTACAACAGAGCAAATTCTACTAGTTTGGTATTCCCTTTACCCTATGTATATTAAATGGCTGCTGATCCAGCAGGATAGGATGGCTATAAGGTATAAAATTATAGTAGGAAGGCCTTGGAGTATCTCTTGTTTGCCATATAGAGTGATACAAGAATACTTTAAAAAATAGGCTTGAGTTTGTATAGTGTTATCGAGCAAAGCTGGAACAAATTATCTTTAACAGAAGAAGAATATCTATAGAACCATTGATAGAGCACATAAAATCAGTCTTTATGATAGATTCATTGCCAGTATATGGATTTAATACAGTATCTGCAATTGTCCTCTTTTGTCTGCTTTATTATATCTGATAATGGTATACTGTATACTATAACTGTAAAATATGCAAATCCAATCTAAAATCAAAATCAATAAAATACAATATTGGGCTATGATATGATATCATAGTAGGGATAAAGATGGATGATTTGAATTTAATGACCACGCATCAAAAATTTATATATTTCTTTGGATTAATTTTCAATCTCGATCTACAAGTATTCAAAATCATCTTTTTCATGCCAATAATTAAATCGCTGATGCAACCACGGGAAAAAATTATTTTCATTATCTTCAAATTCCTTTTTAAGTATTTTTACTATATTTTTTGATACTTCACCTGGTTTGCCATAAATCTGTTTTTTCTTCTTAAAATCAAATCCATAATTTTCTCTTTTTTCATAAATCATCGAAACAATTTTTGGTAGCCAATTCCGGTTTACTGGAGGAATTAACAAATTTCCACGTGCATTAAAAATTGTTTCAGGTCTATCAGTATTTAATCGCATTGTAAAAGAACAAACTTTGGGGAAATACAATAATTCTTCTTGCATTGATCCTGAATCAGTTATTTCTGCCCAGCATTTACCGCTATCCAGAAATTCTACAACATTTCCATATTCTTTCCACAAATCCGAAATGATAAATTTTTCGCTATATTGTTCTTCTAGCCTTTGTAGTTTTGAGTAGAGGTCAAATTTGTTTAATGCAGAAATGGTTGCATTTAATAAAATCAAAATAACTTTAAAATCAGTCCTAGTTATCAAATCTATTAAACCGCCAATAATTGCATTAAATCTATTGTATGTCAAATTTTCTCTTCTGTGTATATCCATCCTAATCCAATCACCTGATTCCAATTGAGGACAAATTTCAAAAATACTTTTTTTTGGTTTATTAATTCGCTTTAGATTTATTGCATCTACGACAGAATTTCCTACGGTAAAGATATCTTCCTCTGGATATCCTTCTCTAATCAAGTGTTCTTTATTTAATTGTGTAGGGGCAAAAAAGAACTTTGTACCAGCCGAGCAAACCCATGTATCGATTTGTTCAGGAAATGGTTCTTCACGTGTTAAAAACCATTTTGTAGATAATTGTTCTACTAAAAATTTTTCTAAAAATTTATTATCAGGTATTTGATTTATTTTAATTTTTTGTATTATTTTTGGGCTCATAGACCGAAGGCCTGCCTCATTCTGCCCTACCTTTTGACCTAATCCAAAAACCCAAGATAATGTTGCCATACCCGCAACTAAGGTATCTCCATGAACTATTGGTAAAATATGGTGACTAGGGTAGTGTTCCTTTAGATATCTGCCGAAATAACCGAATTTTAAGATTAAATCACCAGATTTTTCCATCAAATCTCCACGTATATTTAAATCACAAGCGATATAGTCGGTTAGGTCAAATTCTTTTATACCATAACCTAAAAGGTCGTCATAATGCTGGCCTGTAGAGATTATAAAAGCAGGTAAATTTTCCCTTTTAGCTTCCAATAACAATGGGGCTTGCTTATAAAAGTCTGGTTTAGTTCCAATAACTACAGCTAGAACTTTTTTAAAGTCCGTATTCTGGGAAAATACGGCCGATAAATTATTTTTACTGATAGTAATTGGTAAAAATAAATTTTTTATTTTTATCTCTATTTTATCATCAATATCTTTTTTTTTTTGATAATCCATTATTTTGCTATTCAAAAGAAATAACTATCCTCCTTAAATTTCGATTAATTATTATCAATAGTTTTATTTTGCCTTTGTTTACTCTTTTTATAACTAATTATACCAATTAAAAACAATAAAATCCCAAATCCTATAAATATCAAAGGTATATTAGAAATCCAACTAGGCAATTCAATATTTTGTACACGCGGTACCAGAAAAGAAACATATATCATACCAATTATAAGTATAACCCCGGAAAACATCACTACTATAGAAGATAATTTAGAAATATCTTTTGAAAAAACATTTGTAAAAAAAGATAGTGCAATAGCAGGACCTATTGAAATGAACACAATTTGAATAAAAGAAGTTGAAGGTTCTACGATAGTTTGAGGACCTTTGGAATCCGGTCCGATTAAAAACGAAAAAAAAGAAATCGTCAAGAAGATAAATAAAATAACAAAACCTATAATTGCAATAGACAACCATTCACCTGTTTTTAACATTTCTTTATTTTTAGTAAAAAAGATTCATTATTTTAATTTTGTTAAATTATTCCGATCAATCGTGCCAACTCTTTTCTAGAGGCAGCGCCTAAAATTTCAGCTGAATATTCAGGGCTAGGCATGTTTACAAATATTCCAAATCCCCTTTCAAGTCCAGACCATGATGTTATTAGTGGATAAATTTCAATATGCCAATGAAGTTGCCTGCTATTTTTCTTTTCAGGTGATATATGAAATGCCATACTGAAATCAGTTTTTCCCAAAACATTATCCATTCCACGCATGGATGAACAAATAACAAGAGATAAATCTGAAATTTCTTTTTGACTTGTTTTTGAAAAGAAAGTGGAATGCTTTCTTGGGCATATCCAAAATTCACAATTATACGTAGGTGCCCATGGAACCAAGGTTATAAAATGAGCTGTTGAAAATAGTTGTCTTGGGCCATTTATTTCCGATTCAATCATACTGCATGCAGGACAACTACCAGTCTCATTCATTGATTGATGAAAAGTTTTAGCTTCTTTTTCTATAACGGGGGGAATTGATGAAAAAGTGGTGATATGAAAGTGAGGATGAGTAATGGTACTACCACTACTACCACCACCATTAAATCCCCTGCTGGCATAAATAGCTACATATGTAACACCCCGCTGACTATAAAGCCATCGTACTCTATCCTGTAAAACTAACAACAAATTAGTCCATTGTTCTATAGATAGATCCGTTAAAGATACATTGTGTTGGGGTGTAGGTATAACTATTAAATCATATCCATAGGCGGGCTCCTTGTAATATGGTTTGTCAGAATATTCATGATTGGGAGTTATTGTAACTATTGGATTTTTACACTCAAACACCCTAATAGTCCAATTTTCATTAACGACATCTTGAGAATCATATAATCTTTGAAGTATGCCATCTTTAAATACAAATGACAAAATTAAATGATCAGAAATATATTTATTTCCTGGACAATAAGGACAATTTTCTTCTTGTATATTGTCTGGTTTATTATTTTGTTGAATGAGGTTAGTTAGGGTTTCATTTTCTTTTACATTATTTGGAATTAAAACAAATTTATCTTGAACATGACAATCTTTTCTCATTTCCGACAATTTTTCTATCTAAAAAATTCACTAAAATCTTTTAAATAAATATTATGTATTTTATTTTAAGAAAAGCTTCAATACCTGTTAAAATAAATCCATAAAAAAAAACAAACTTGTGAAAATTCATATTATTATCCAATGTAATGTGAAAATTGTAAATCTTTACAAATACAAATAACTGCAATTACTTTTGATCTCTATAGTTAAAAATTAAATTAAGTAAAAATTAACATTATTTATGCCCCAACCATTAAAAGATGAGGAAAAATGGGATTCTGTTAAAAAATATAAAATAACAAAAATGCTAAATGACTTGTCAAAAATATCAGGACATGGAACAGAATTAGTTACTGTTTACATTCCCCCAAGAAGACCGATATATGATATAATAGCACAACTTAGGAATGAGGCTGGTACTGCTACCAATATTAAATCAGACCTTACTAGAACGCACGTTCAAGACGCATTAAGTAAAACCATGGAACAGCTAAAACTTTATAAAGAAACACCCGACAATGGACTAGTTATCTTTTGTGGAGCAATACCAACGGGTAAAGGCATAGGTACAGAAAAAATTGAAATTTTTACTATTACACCTCCAAAACCTGTTCAAATAAATCTATACCGATGCGACGACCATTTTTGGATAGATCATATAAAAGAGATGTTAAAAGACGATAAAGTAATTGGAATAATTGCTATAGATACTCAGGAAACAGGTTTAGGAATATTAACAGGAGATAGATGGCAAACGGTGGAAACATTAACTTCAGGTGTAGCCGGCAAACACCGACAAGGAGGTCAATCTGCAAGGAGGTTTGAGAGGCTAAGAGATAATGAGCTTAATGAATATTACCACCGAGTAGCTGACTATGCTCAAAAAATATTTATCGATCAGTTTACGGTAAAGGGACTAATAGTCGGAGGTCCCGGTCCAACAAAAGACAATTTTGTCAAAGAAGAGTATTTAGACTATAGATTGCAAAACAACATTATCTCAACACTTGATACATCATATACTGGTGACGAAGGTGTAAGAGAAATTATTGACAAAGTAAACGAACAAGGTATAATGTCCGAGTTTAGATTGATGGAAGAGAAGAAATTAGTTAAAAAATTTATGGGTGAAGTTCATTCTGGAAAAGGTTTAGGAATATATGGTATGAATGATGTAGTAGATAAATTAAAGTCTGGTATCACTGATCTAATTATTGTAACTGATGATATAGATTTAATTAAATTAGAATCAATCTGTAAAAAATGTGACAATACTTTTGAAAAAATAATAGATAAAGAACACCTTGTTGAAACCAAACAAAACATTATTTCCAAACCGTGTTCAAATTGTTCAAGTATGGACTACTTAATAAAAGAAAAAGATTTTATTGACTATTTAGAAGAACTATCTACCTTAAGTGGAACAAGGCTTGAAATAATTTCATCTAAAACAGAAGAAGGCAATCAAATACAAAGTTTGGGAAAAATTGGTGCATTGTTAAGATTTAAACTAATTAATTAATTAATTAAGTAGTTTTAACTTATTTATTTATTTATTTATTTATTTATTTATTTATTTTGTGCCTGATCCAAATAATTTAAAGAACGCTTTATTACTTCGTAACCAAGGATTTTTCCGATTTTTCCTTCACTTGAATTTAACTCGGTAAATCTAGAGGTACCTTTATTTTCAATATTTTTACCCGAAACAATAATTGGGATGGGATCATCGGTATGAGCTTTTTTAATACAGGGAGTAGAATGATCACCTGAAATAATAAAACTCACATCCATATCCATAAAATCGACGATACCATCTAGTAAAGGTTTAAAAAAATGTGTATCTATTTCTTCTATATTTTTTTTCTTTCCTTTTGCATCTCCATCGTGACCAAATTCATCTGGACCTTTAATATGGACGTAAAAAAAGTCATGAGTTTTTATTATATTTAAAAGGGTTTTAGCTTTTAATTCATATTCATTAGGATCACCAGCTTCATAAGAAGCAATACCAAGAATTTTTGATATGCCTATTTCTACGGGCATATCAACTAATGATGCAAAATTAAGTTGATATTTTTCATTAATTGGTTGAATATGAGGATATCGATTTCCAGCATCCCTTAATAAAATACTATTTATTGGCAATAACCCTTTATTTAACCGTCTTTTATTAACTTCACAATTATTTAACAATTCAAAGACTTGATCGGAGAACGTATTTACAATTTCTGCAGAGAATTTAGAGTCCTCATTTTTATACTGAGAATAGGTAACATAAAGCTCATCCGGTGAATTAGATTTGGCCACACCAATTCCATTTATTTTATCATAGGCAGGATCGGTATTAGTTATATTTTCACCCAAAATACAATTTTTTTTTCTAAAATGTATTATAACACGATGTCCTATGGTAGGCTTGACATAAATCTCTATATCTTTTATTTTGATATTTTTATTTATTAAATCACAAATTTCGTTCGCATCATCCTTTGAGATTACTCTTCCGGCACGCCTATCCATAATTTTTTTATTTAAATCAACCGTAGCAAAATTTCCACGTAAAGCGAGATCACCATCTTTAAAATTAATGTTACAACCAAGACATTCCACAACACCTCTTCCCACATAATCTTTATCTTTAAAATTGTATCCTAACATATTGAAAACTGCAATATCTGACTGAGGGGCAATTCCTTCACCCACACTTGTTACTTGACCTGAAACCCCATTCCGTGCAATTTTATCCAAATTGGGAGTAATAGCTGCCTCCAGTGGAGTCAAATTATTTAAATCAGGATGAGGAAGGTCTCCTATTCCATCTAATAAAACATAAATAATTTTCTTATTGTTCAATTAATCTTTTAGTAGAAAAGCTAAATTTAATTTTAATGAAACAAAAGAGTATTAAAAGAAAAAAAAGATGAAATTAATAGATAGATAAAAGTAAATAGATAGATAAAGAAAAAATAACTAAATAGTGTGGAGTATAGGGTAATTTCAAATCAGAACAATGAAATATTATTAAAAAATGATAAAATTAAGATTTATTTAGATCCTTTACATATCATTGAGGCGGATTTTGTATTTATTTCACATGCCCATACAGATCATTTATTGAATAAAAAACATTTAAGAAAATTTAATTTAAAAAATAAAATAATCAGTTCTCATGAAACATCTGCAATAGCAAATTTAAGGGGATACTCATTAATTGATTGTTTAGGTTCTTATGAAGATTTTCAACTGATAGATAATGGCCACATTTTAGGATCAAAAGGATTATTAGTTAACAATAAAATTTTTTATACTGGAGATCTATCAACAAGAAAAAGAGCTTTTTTAAAAGAACCTAAAATACCCAAAGTAGAAACACTAATTATTGAATCAACTTTTGGTAAACCTGAATACAAGTTCCCCCCTCTAGATCAAATAATTCATCAAGTAAATTCCTTAATTTCAGAAATGTATTCAAGAGGCACACCTGTCATTTTAATGGGATACTCTTTAGGTAAAGCACAAATCCTGACATCATTATTTGGTTCTTGGGAGCCCCTTATAGTACATGATGATGTATTTAGATTCAATGAAATTTATAAAAATTTTGGCATAGTCCTGGAGGATTCAGTATCTTTATCAAATGCTAAAGAAAACAAGATGCTGGAAAAAAAACCTTGGATCTTAATATATCCATTAACTAGCGGTAAAAATACCTATATTGCATATTTAAAAGAAAAATACGGTGCAGTTACAATAGGATTTAGCGGTTGGGCGGTTAATAAAAATTATTGTCACTTTATGAATCTGGATTATGTCATTCCATTTAGCGATCATTGCGATTTTGAGGAACTGGTAGACGTCGTTAAAAAAAGTAATCCGGAAAAGATTTTTACAATTCACGGATTTCAAAATGAATTTGCTCGGCACTTAAATTCCATGGGGTTTAATGCAGAACCTATTGATAAATTAAAAATAAGAAAAATAAAACAGGTAAACCCAGGTAAAAATAAAAATAAAACACTGGATGGATTTTTTTACTAACTCCTACTTTTCTAAATTTCTGAAATATGGTACTACTTTGTTTCCAAAGGTTTCTATATTTTTATACAAACCATCTCCCCAGAATCGTATTATAAAGTGGTTTGTCCCTGCTTTAATAAAGCGTTCTAGCATCTCTTTAACATCATCTGGGCTTCCCACACCGATTGCAGTTCGAGCTACATGATCTGGAATATGAAGTGCTGCTTTTTTCATTTGTTCCATTAATTCAGGTTTATTCATTGCATATTCAGTAAAATATCTACGAAAATCAAATTCGGAATCTTGAGTGATGTTATGAACTTTTAAAAGTTCGGGTTTATATAAACTGACTTTTACAGAATTTCTCATTTTTTCCCATGCGCCATCAGGGTCATCAGTAAAATAAACATCTACATCATTTGCGAATTCAAAATTAGACATATTACGACCCAATCTTTTTGCATTATCTTTTATAACATTCGCATGATATTTGAATAACTCGGGAGTATAGCCTATTGGAATCCAACCATCACCAAAAGTTGCACATAATTCTAAAGTTTTTGGAGCACCTGCAGCAATATAAACAGGTGGCCTTGGTTTTCTAATGGGTTTTGCCTGTAAACAGGCATCAAGTAATTTATAGTATTTACCATCATAATTGACCTTATTATCCGGATTGGATTCAAATAACTTTTCAATAACCTCTAATTGTTCTTTAAATTTTGATACGGGTTTACTAAATTCAATGCCAAAATCAACAACATTTTGAGCTTCCCCTGCCCCAATACCTAAGATTCCACGTCCTTTTGTTATTCTATCAAGTGTGACTGTGGATAATGCTATGGTAGAAGGATGCCTTCTTATTGCATCAGTCACACATGTTCCAAGTTCGACATTAGTTGTAACTGCGCCAATAGCAGCCAATATTATCCAGGCATCATTAACTACTGCATTTTTCCATTGAGGCACATTTGTATGATCCATTGCCCAAATAGAATCAAAATTTGTTCTATCAGCAATCTGGGATGCAGTAATAACCTGTATTTCATCTAAACCCAGCCTTGCGACATTTAACCCAAATGTCAATCCAAATTTAATTTTGCCCATGGGTCTTTTATCTTCATTTTCTTTATCAGAAATTATTTGTGTCACCTTAAAGTTACCTCCACTTCATAAATTATATTACTATTTTCATAATTTTGCATATCTATGATATCTTTGAAATAATCTTGTTTTTATAAGTTTTTTTTTTATAATTAAACAAATCTATTAGATATTTAATGAAATTTGCGAATAAACTTTGAAAATACAATTAATATTAGAGAATTATATCTTTATAGTCATAAAATGAATCAAGATAATAAAACAGTTCTTGTTACCGGTAGCGGAACTGGAATAGGCCAAGCTGTGGCTAGAAAGTTTGCAAAGCTAGGATATAATATAATAATATTAGGAAGAAGAAAAGAACCATTAATAGAAGCTTCTGAAATTTTAAACAAAATTATAAAAAAAGAAGGACATAATACCACGGTTAAATATTATCCAGGTATCGATGTTGCAGATGAGGAAGGAATTAACGGCCTATTTGATAAAATTAAAATTGATTTTGGAAAAATCGATATTGTAGTAAATAATGCCGGGGTTTCTGGTCCTGTAAAAATCTTTACTAATACAAGTTATCAGGATTTTAAAGAGTGTGTATCAATTCACCTCACAGGAACTTTTTGGACAAGTATAAAAAGTTTAGAATCATTAAAAACTAACGGTAAAATAATTACAATTTCAACCTTCTTTACAGAAGAAAACAAATTTGAACAAAGACCATATAGATTCAGAACACCATATACTGCAGCTCAGGGGGCAAAAAATAGATTAGTAGAAGCACTGGCCTGGGAGTTAGTTGAGAAAGATATAAAGTCCATAGGAACAAACCCCGGACCTGTTCATTCAGATAGAATCTATAAAACAGTTTATCCGAAAGCTGCTGCAGAGTTTTTGAGGATTGGCGGATTTAGAGGATTAACAAATAAACAGATCGAGAATGCAACCGTTGCACTGCTCCCTTTCTTGGGAGAAAATAAAGATATTATTGAAAATGAAGCAAGGAAAATAGCAGAGAAAATAATAATTGAGGAAAATAACGATTCGAGTCCAGACGTTGAAAAATATCAAGAAATATTATTAAAACTTATGGAAAAGGTTCAGGAAATTGCTGAAAAGGTTCAAAGCAATACTAAAAAAATGATTGTAAACAAGGAATTTTTATCACAAGATGACGTTGCAGAAATGGTATATATTTTATCTACAGAATCTATAAGTAAATTAATAAATGGTAAAATTATTCCAAACGATGGTGTATTTTATCCAGTAAAACCAATTGTAAACAGAAATATAGACATTGATTTGAATTTATCAATTGAAGAAAATATAATACTTATCACCACCACAACAGATGATGTTACCGATCTAGATATTATAAAAAAAATTGCTGAGAAGATTAACCAGGCAAAAGTAAAACAAATAATAATTCTTACACACAAAAATGAGCTTTCTGACAAATCTAAAGAAATTTTTAAAGCATTCCATCATCACAGTATAGATTTTGAAAGTGAAGAAGCGTTAAAGCGAATATTCAACACCATTAAAACTCACTTTGGAAAAATTGATTCAACTATCCATTTTACAGGAAGTTATGATTATAATAAAGATATAACAACTTTCTCAAGAATTGAATGGGATAGGCTGGTAAACAAGTTTATAAATATTCCTCATTTGATTACCAGAGAATCAGTTCTATCAATGGCAACACAAGAAGCTCTAGAGTATCCAAGTAAATTTAAAGATTCAGTTGGAAATATTATTTTGATAGGTCCGGATGCTCCAGTTGGAGAAAAAATAGAAGGGAAAATTAAGGCCAGATCCGAGATATTTCGAGGAGTTTTAAGACCATATATAACAACAGCGAATCAAGAATTACATGATGTTTTAAACTCCAAAATCAATCTAATCTTGATTCTTCAAGGGAGTATAGATGGTACAATGTCCAACTACAATAAAATAGAAAACGCTTTAATAAATCTATGTTCACAAAAAGAATTGAAAAGTAATTCAATTATATATATAAATGAATAAAAAAAATTATTTAGTGGTGATGGTGTTGTTGTGAATGAACAGAGTTTTTCGCATTATAACTTGATGTCCAGATGCCAAGTCCAAATAAAACAGCGCCTAAAGCTATTATTACAAAATCCGCCGGTATAATGGCTCCCCAAGTAGAGTTTACCTCACCCGCAAATACAAAAGTAATACCCACCATCAATAGCGTTATCCCTGCAAACATTTCAGAATTAAAGCTTAACATAAATCTACAATTTATCCGGCATTATAAAAACTATTAGATTATAAAAAAAGATATTGAAAAGATATGAAGTTAGCATGCTTGTTTTCTGGTGGAAAGGATAGTACATACGCTTTATATAAGTCGCTGAAAGAAGGTCACGAGGTACCTTGTTTGATTTCACTCCATCCTTTTAATGATGAAAGTTTGCTATACCACCATCCTAATAACCCATTATTTGAAAAGATATCAAAAGCTATTGAAATTCCAATTATTGAAAGATATTGTAATAATATAAATAAAGAACATGAAATAGATCAATTATTTTCATCGATAAAACAAGCAATTGATCAGTATTCCATTGAAGGTTTAATCCATGGAGCAATATCAAGTGGATTTCAACTCAATATTTTCCAAAAAATTTGTAATAATTTAAATTTAAAATTATACTCACCAATTTGGAGTATTGAGCCTTACAAATATTATAGCGAACTAATTAATTCGCATTTTGAGATTTTAATTACAAGAGTAGCTGCATCAGGGTTAGATAAAATATGGCTAGGCAAGATAATTGATAAAGAAAACTACGAGGAATTAAAAAAATTAAGTGAAAAATTCCAGTTCAATATAACCTTTGAAGGCGGAGAAGCTGAGACATTGGTACTAGATTGCCCTATTTATAAAAAAAAAATTAAAATAATTAGATCTGAAATACAATGGGACGGAATAAGGGGAACATTTGAAATATTAGATGTTGTTTTAATAAGAAAGTAGTAAAATTATGCTTGATAGTTTAAAAGACAATTTACGCTCTGCATTAAAAAAAATTGTAGGGGCATCAGATGTAAATGAAGAATTGATTAATGAACTCTGTAAAGATCTACAAAGGGCATTGTTATCATCTGATGTAAATGTTAAATTAGTATTAGAAATAACAAAAAATCTTAAGGAAAAATCTCTTAAAGATACTCCGCCTAAAGGGCTATCAAAAAAAGATCACATAATCTCCATTCTGTATGGAGAATTAGCAAGACTACTTGGTTATAGTGGAGAATCAATTAAAAACATTGATAAGAAAAAAATTGAGGAGAAAGTTATCAATTTTCACCCAGATAGACAAAATACTATATTGATGTTAGGTATTCAAGGGAGTGGAAAAACTACCGTTGTTGCAAAACTAGCAAGATGGTTATCAAAACATGGATATAGAGTAGGTGTGATAGGCGCAGATACATGGAGACCTGGAGCCTTAACTCAGTTGAAGATGAACTGCAATAAGATCAATTCAATAGTTTATGGTGAAGAAGAAAATAAAAATGCTCTTGAGATAGTTAAAAATGGACTAGATTTTTTTAAAGATCAAGCAATAGATATAGTCATTATTGACACAGCAGGAAGACATAAAGAAGAACAAAGTCTATTAGAAGAAATGAAATCAATGTATTCGATAGTAACGCCAGATCACGTTTTTTTAATAATAGATGGTACAATAGGTCAGCAAGCATTCAATCAGGCAAAAATATTTCATGAAAATGCAAAAATTAGTGGAATTATTATTACAAAACTAGATGGAACTGCTAAAGGAGGTGGAGCGATAGCATCCTCAGCAGCTACAGGTGCAAAGGTACTTTTTATTGGAACAGGAGAAAGAATTGATGATCTAGAACAATTTTCGCCTACCAGCTTTGTAGGCAGATTATTAGGTATGGGAGATATCAAAGCTCTTTTAGAGATGGCAAGGAGCCTCGAAATTCAATCTGATGAAAATCAATCTAAAAGACTTTTAAGTGGAAAAATGACTATCGAAGACTTTTACTCTCAAATGGAAAATATGGGAAAGATGGGCTTTAGAAACGTAATTGAAAATCTACCGGGTCTTTCGAATTTTGTCAAAGATGACCATTTAGATATTCTCCAAGAAAAAATGGAGAGATGGAGATTCATAATACAATCATTTACCAGAGAAGAGAAGAGAAATCCAGACACGATAAATGAGTCACGAAGAAAAAGAATAGCTAGGGGTTCTGGACTAATGGAACATGATGTTAAAGATCTGATAAAACAATATAATAATTCTAAAACCATGATGAAACAAGCTAAAGGAAGACAAATGCATGGATTATTAAGGAGATTTGGTCTTGGTTAAAGCCTATGAAAAAAATTCTTCATCAGATAAAAAAATCAATTCTTCTAAATTAACTCAATACAATTTATTTATATGTAAATATTGTTGTGCAAGAAATTTTAAATTTGTAAAAAAGAAAGTAGTTAAATATAAAACCTTAATCAATATAGTCAAATCAGAAAAAAAAGAGTGTACCATTTGTAAAAACCTATTTCAAAAAACAATTAATTCCATAAATAACGAGATAATAAATTCAAATCATTTTATCAATGATAGCCAAAATAAAAAAATAGATATAGGCACTAGTTTACCATTGCATTTATTTGAAAAAGAAGATAATTTAAGATCTATTTTCAAAATTAAAGGAGTTCCAAACATTAAAAATCATTACAATGCATTAATTAGAAAAGAAATTGTAAAAAAAACCGGATATTCAATAGATCACATAAATCCAGATATTAGAATAGAAATAGTCATAGATAATAAATTTGATTATGAAATAAAATACAAGAGCAAAGAACTAGTACTTTTGGGAAAGTATAATAAATATCAAAGAGGATTAAATCAAAGATTTAAAATAAACAGCATGAATAACAACGAACAAAAGGCTGTGCAAAATCCATATTCTCAGGCTATTACTACTCCCACAATCGAAGGTATGATTTTAAATTTTTTATATACTCAATCCGGTTCTAAAGATATAAAAATTGCATGGTCAGGTAGTGAAGATAAAAATAGTCTTGTTTTAGGTAATGGAAGACCATTTATAGTAAAAATAAATAGCCCACAATTTAGAGATTTTCAAAAAATATTTGACATAAAAGACGTGTTGAGTCTTAATTTCCAAGAAATTCAAAATAATGATATAAGGATTTATGATAAATACAAAATTCAAATAAAAACTTTAATAAAATTTATAGAAGATGACTTGGAAAAAGTTGACTTTGAAAAAATGATTTCAAAATTGATTGGAGAAACAAGATTTCAAATAAAAAATAAAATAGTAAAAAAAAAAATATATTCATCAAGTTATAAAATTATAGACAATAAGAATTTTGAAATGAATTTGATTATAGATAACGGTATTCCAATAAAACAATTAATTGGTGGGAAAGAATTCATAGAACCTTGCATATCTAATTTAATAAATAAAAAGTGTGAATGTGTTTTTTTTGACATAGTAGACGTGATTCTAAATAGCAAATAAACTGGCAATTAAGGTATGAAAAAAATAGATCCATTATACAAAGTAAATCTAGCTTTTGAGAATAAAATAATTGACGATGATATATTCAATTTAATATTAAAAAGAAAAGCTCTGGTTGAGGATGGAATTTGTAAAATACATAGATTAACTGAAATAGAGTATCCTCAATATTTTATTGAACCAAGTTTATTAATAGCAACATCACCATCAGAATACGAACAATTCTCAATAATATACGCGAGAACCATTCCAATTTGCACTAAGGAAAATAAAATAGAAGTTTTTATTCAATTATTTACACCGCTAATTATTTATGGATTAAGAGGGACTATTCATTCGGTAATAGCTCATGAATTTTTACATTATCTTGATATACTAAACAAAATAATACATTTAGAAATTACTTCTGATACTCTAAATAATACATTGTTTGAAAATGTTTTCAAAGATGATGAAAAATTGTTTGATCATTATAGAGTTTTCAAAAAAGATAGTTATTTAACAAAAATCATTAGTGAAAGATTTGAAAATGGATTCAATGATGAAAAATTAAATAACAAATCTATGAAATTATGGATACAAAAAAAATTGCCGATAGAAAGATTACAGATAGAGAATAATTATACAAAATTGTCATTTTCATCCATGGTAAATACCGAAATTGATGAAGTGATTAAAAAAAAGATATCGAGACTTTTATAATCCCTTTTTAAACCTGCAAAAACATTAAATTCATTTATTTCGTTTTTGATTTCTTACTATGATCTTTATTAAATTCAGTGTATCCGCATTTTCCACAAGTATATCGATCTTTATGGTCAGCCATAAAAATTCCTTTTCCACATCGCGGACACTCTCTTTTTGTCCTCTCAACTGAACCATTATTTACCTTATAAAATTTATAGACACTTACTTGTCCTTTTGAATCTTTTGCCATTTTATATATCTCTACCTTTAATTAGTACCTATTTTAATTTTATTTCTTCTTTTTAGATTTTGCTTCTGCAATAGCAGCTTGTTTAGCTTTTAACCTTACAGCTTTTTCGTCATCAATTATTTTTTTTCTTTCATCTTTTGATAAAGACCTAAGGAATAAGTAGCGTGGAATTTGTTTCTTTGCCTCTTCCATATTCTCAAAATAATACATTAATGCCAAAATATCCGGATTACCAAATTCGCTTTTGATCGATACAGGCAGAACGTTATTTTTATTTAAATTTAATTTATTTGCAATTAATTCTGCTGCATCTTGTCTTTTGATTGAACCCAATGCATTTTTAATTAACGATTTAATTTCACGTCTTTTTAATAATAAGTTATTATTATCTTCCAACAATACAACTTCTAAACTCAAACTATTTTCATTCATAAAATATACAATATATATATTTCTAAAATGGATTTTTATGTAATAACAATTATTAATTGAGATTATTTGAAAACGATCAAATTATTTGCAATAGATATAGACGGCACAATAACCATCAATGGAGATGGTGAAGTCAATTTAGAGATATTATCTAAATTAAGGTACCTTGTAAAATTAGGTTATAAAATAGTATATGTTACAGGAAGGTCGTCCATAGAGGCATTTATATTATCAGTATTTGGAGGAACAACAAAGGTTTCAATTGGTGAAAATGGAGGGGTTATTACCAATTCACCCACTGCACACATACTTTTAGCGGATAAAGAAAAATGTATGAGAGGATATAACATTCTTGCAAAGGAATTTGTCAATATAGAACATAAACAAGTTTTCCCCAGGATGACTGAAGTTGTTTTAACACGAACATTTGATATTGATAAAGGAAATAAAATATTGAAAGAAAATAACATGGATCTGGTAATAGTTGACAGCAATTATGCTTTCCATATTAATGAAAAAAAAATAAACAAAGCATATGGCCTAAGATATCTACTAAACTCTATAAAAATAGACCCATCTGAAGTTGTTGCTATTGGAGATAGTGAAACAGATATACCTATGTTTGAACTCTGTGAAAATAGTGTTACATTTGAAAACTCCAGAAATACAGTAAAAAAAATGGCGAAATTTGTTGTGAATGGCGAAAACGGAGAAGGGTTTTTAAATGCATTAGATTTGATTTTCAGGGAAAAATCATTAGGATAAGAAAATGTTATTTGAAAATATTAAAGAAGAAATAAAATACCACATGAAAAAAGTATTATCGCATTATGATATAAATGAAAATGATATCGAGTTTGAAGTTTTAGAGCCACCGCTCAAAGAATATGGAGACTTTTCCTGTAATTTGGCATTCTTGTTATCTAAAATTCTCAAAAAGAATCCTTATGAAATAGCAAAAGACATAGAAAATAATATTTTACCCTATTTTGATAACAAAAACAAAACCCAGTCTCTCATTGAATCAATTTCTGTTGTAAAACCAGGGTTTATTAATTTTAATATTGATTTAAAAGAATTTTTAAAAATGTTTTTTTCAGAAATGAAAGATGTAACAAAGATACCTAAATGCGGCAACCTGGAAGAATTGATACTAATCGAACATACAAGTGTCAATCCAAATAAGGCGTTACATGTTGGACATGTAAGAAATTCAATAATAGGGGATTGTTTATATAGATTATTGGTAGCAACTGAGCATCATGTCAGGGTTTTAAATTATGTTGATGATTCAGGTCTGCAAGTTGCTGATATTATTGTTGCTTTCAAACATGCAAATATTCCAATAGAGAAAGAGAACAAAAACGATGCTAAAAAAAAATTTGACCATTATTGTGGAAATTATGTTTATGTCAAAATCAATGAATTATATTCTGCAAGGCCAGATTTAGAACTAAAAAGAAAAAGTATTTTAAAAGAGCTTGAAAATCCTGAATCGGAAACATCAAGTTTTACTCAACAGATAGTAAAAAGAATATTAATTGATCAGCTTCAAACATGTTGGAATTTAAAATGTCATTATGATATTTTAAATTTTGAATCTCAAATAATTCAGTCCAATCTATGGTATATTGTTTTTAAAACATTAAAGGAAAAGCAAATTATTCATTTGGAAACTACTGGTAAAAATATTGGATGTTGGGTTTTTAAATCACAAAAAGAAGGGGACAAAGTTTTAGTACGGAGTGACTCAACAGTCACTTATTTTGCAAAAGATATTCCTTATGCGATGTGGAAATTAGGATATGTTGAAAACCCTTTTGAATATGAAGTTTTTTCTCAGCAATGGGACAAAACTAATTTATACCAAACAAAGGTGAAAAAAAGAAAAAATCAATCGTCCTCTCGTAATAATAATTTAATCGATTTTAACAAAATAAAGAAAGTTGTTACAATAATTGATTTCAGACAAGAAAGATTACAATCATTACTTTTAGAAATATTGAGTGAGTTAGGCATAGAAAAAACAAAATATGACTATCTTGGCTATGAACCTGTTACATTAAGCACTAATACAGCAAAATTACTTGGCTTGAACTTGGATAATAAAAAATCAATTCAAATGTCAGGTAGAAAAGGGATTTTTGTTGAAGCAGATACAGCTTTAAATTTATTAATAAATAAATCCTATGAGGAAGTTAAAAAAAGAAATACAGATATTTCAGAAAAAGAAGCAAATAATATAGCTAAAGAAATTGCCATATCGGCAATTAGATATTATTTTGTCAAACAAGATAGGGGTAAAATGATTACATTTGATATAAATGACTCATTGAGTTTGGATGGAGATACTGGACCATATATTCAATATTCATATGCAAGGGGTACACGAATCTTTGAAAAAATAGAAAATAAAAATGATTATTTGGACAACACCACTTTTACAAATTTGGATTTAAATTTATCTGATAATGAAATTGAATTGATTAAGCACTTGTGTAAATTTTCAACAACAATAAAAGAATCCGCACAGAATTCTGAACCAAAACTTGTTGCAAGATATCTTTTTACACTATCAACTTTGTTCAATAATTTTTATGAAGGTTCTCCTATTTTGAAAGAAGTGGAAAATAAAAAAACTATTAGAATTAAAATACTTTATTCTTCTCTTTTAATTATGAAACATGGTATGGAAATAATTGGTATAACACCACTTGAAAAAATGTAACCCTAAAAAAATTGGCAGATAAGTAAAAAGATTAATAACCCTAAAAAAAAATACTCAACTTAGTTTGATAGATATATCCCATATTTTTGATAATTTATTATTACAGTTACCAGGTCTCAGTCCCCATTATACGACACATCCTCTGTTTCCTGACATGGTTACATCCGCAATTGTAGCCGCAATGATAGCTATTGGTTTGAATACCGCCATGGCTTTGTTAAGAAGAAGAACTACAAACATTGAAAAAATGAAAACAGTCATGAAAGAAACAGGAGAATGGAGAAAAAAATATACAGAAGCAATAAGAAAAAAAGATAAAGTACTAATTGACGAATTAAAGAAAAAGCAGTCTCAAATGAACAAAATGAGTTTAGAGATGCAGCAGCAACAAATGAGACCCATGATGTTATACATGATACCTTCTTTTATGTTATGGATTTTTGTTTTTCCATCCATTTTCGGGCAAATTGTTGCTTTATCCCCTATCACAATTCCATATATTACATGTTCAGATGCCAATGTAAATAACGACAACCCACCACAACTAGCAAATATCACCCATTCTACGCAAGTCATAAAAGGACCATGTAAAGTTCCAGGCGAGGTATTTTTATGGGGGTGGTTCTTGCTTGTAAATTTTGCTTTTAGTGGAATTATTGCAAAAGTTACTAATACAAGTATACCCACCTTTTAATATTTTTTAAACATTAAAATAAAATTTTTAACAATTACCATCATTATTTTGAAAAATAAATCTATTTATCTTCGATAAGAGTTAATTTACTTAAATGGAAAAGATCTTTGGGAGGAAATTATTTTCAGAAAAGGCTATAGAATCTTCCCAATCAGGAGGGTACAGAATAACTGAAGATGACATAAAGAAAGTCAATTTATATAAAAAAGGAGTGAGTAAAATGTCTGAAGAAAAATTTGAGGAGGCTATTAAAACTTTTGATCTCGCTTTAAGAATTGACCCCCGTTTTGTAGATGCAATAATTAAAAAAGGATACTCACATTTTAATTTAAATGAATACAATCTTTCATTAACATTTTTTGATCAAGCTTTAGAAATTAATATTAATGATCCCGAAGTTTGGAATTTAAAAGGGTTGGTATATTATAAATCAAAAAATTATGAAAAAGCTATAAATTGCTGCGAGAAAGCAATAGATTTAAATCCAAATATATCTATGGCCTGGTACAATTATGCTTGTTATTTAACATTAAATGGAAAAATATCAGAAGGTATGGAGGCTTTAAAAAAATCCATTGAACTTGACATATCTAATGCAAAAAAAGCTGTCAAAGATAAAGATTTTATTAATGCCCATATGGAAGAGGATTATAAACGAATTATCGAGGTTGTTATTTTAGAATCCATAAGACAAGGAAATGATTATCTTGGAAAGATAATATGGGTGACAGGATTAAATAGAGAAGAGATCCAAGATGCTACGACCAGGTTAGCAAATAAAGGTTTATTATTTAAAAACATTAAAAAAACCTTTACTCGTACCGATGAACAATACGAACTAACACAGGAGCTCATTGCAAAGGTTGGAATAGAAAAAAGATCAACATCAAAATCATTTGAAGGAAAAAAAGAAATATTTTTGTCTACTCATCAATTAAAAGATATAAGCAAAATTCTAAATGATGCTTCGGAATATGCCGAAAGAAGTGAATTGAATTCATTGATAAATAGTATTGATAAACTCTTAAATCCAATACTACATGGGACGGTAATTTTAGATAATTTCTTTGAAGAGCACAGAGAATTAAGATTATTCAATAGCAGACTGAGAGAAAAAGGGCAGGAATATTTAAATTTACATAAAGAAGAAATATCAAAATTTATGTTTGAATTGGATAGAAAGATAAAAGGCTAACACCATTTATACTAGTGTATAAATACTTTATTACCTTCAATTTTCAATTTGTTATTAATAAAAAGATTAATAGCATCTTTATATGCTTTATGCTCCTCAATCAATATTCTATCAGATAAAATATGTTCATCATCGGTATCAAAAACTGGAACACATTTCTGCAAGATAATTGGTCCATTATCAACAGCAGTATCAATAAAATGCACAGTACAGCCTGAAATTTTTACACCCGCATCCACTGCTTGTTTTTGAGCATGCAGTCCTTTAAAGGAAGGAAGCAAGGATGGATGGATATTTAAAATACCATATTTATACATATTAACTATTAATGGACCAAGTATTTGCATAAATCCAGCTAAACATATTAAACCACCACCACTACCAGGATATACTTCATATGATTTTAAAATACGAATGAGTCTATTATCAAACTCATCGTTTTTCAAGTTTTTACTTGAAATTATTTCGGTAGAGACCCTATATTGATTTTTTGCAATTTTTAATCCAAAAGAATCTTCGCTATTTGAAATTACTACAACCTTATCTATATTCACAATCTGGTGGTTTTCAATAGCTTTCAATATAGCATCCATGTTACTACCCCTGCCCGAAATTAATATAGCTAAATTCACCAACAAGGTAAAAATAAGAGGTTCAAAATTAATAGTTTGTTACCTTACCTGTATATTTATCAAAAGAAATAGAAAAAGAAAAATAGATAATAAATTAAAATTAGATAAATCCATCATAAAGCAATTTTATAGAAACAATGATTATAACAATCGAAAATATTTTTTGTAAAATGTTTGAAGAAATGTTTGGAGATATTTTAGAACCTATTGAACCTCCTATCAGTGAACCAATTGAAAGAATAAAGCCCATAGAATAGTCAGGATATCCGTAATAAATATAAATTGCAAGGCCCGAAAGCGATGTAAATAACAACGCAAATTGAGACGTTGCAGCCGCCTGATTCATGTTTAAGCCAAAAAGTATTATTAAAGATGGAACAAAAATAATTCCACCACCGATTCCAAAACTGCTGGATAGTATTCCTGCAAAAAATGAAGAGATAATTATTAAAAATAGTTTAAAATATGAAATACCTGATTTAGAGACTAGAACTTCACAAGTGGGATATAAAATTTTATCATTTTTCAATCGTGATTTTAAAACTAAATAAAATGATGTACCTATTAATATAAAAGCAAAATAAAATTTGAATTCAGATAATGAAAATAATTTAGAAATTATAACTCCGAAATAAGTCCCAGGTATAGAAGAAACTGAAAGAATTAATCCCATTTTATTAGAGATCAATTTCTTTCTATAATAAAAAAAAGAAGAAGATAAGCTAGTTGAGAAAACGGACATCAAACTAGTAGATGAAATTTGCGAAGGTAAATAATTAAAATAAGATAAAAAAGGCGAGATGATTATTCCTCCACCTATTCCAACCATGGAACCAATAATGCCAGCAAATATCGAAATAAAAAAACCAGATAGAATTTCAAATAACATGATTAATCAAGGTTTTTCTTATTCTAGAATATATATAATTATAAAAATAAAAAAGATCATTATTCAAAGATTAAAACTCTTTTGATGATTTACTCGCCCAGAAAAGAATTGCAATGGTACTTATTCCTGAACCAATTATTCCAGCAATTAATGCTTCTAGAAAAAATTTAGATAAATGATTTGAAATAAATGATTTGAAAAAATTAGCTATTAAAGGTAAAACAAAATAACCTATAACACCACCGATAAATCCTAAAAACCAAAATATAAGAACTATTAGGAATCTATTCATTATTTAAATCCCATTTTTTTCAATTATAACATCTATCAAACTCTGTAATATTAAATTTATTTGAGCTCAAGTCATAATTCATAACAAATAAAGCTAGTCCATTAGAGTATCATATATTGGTGTAAAACGATACAATCCAATAGAAGACTAGCAACAAACAGTTCATTGTCCATTCTAATTAGCATTTTGTATCTTGTTGGACTGATTGATTGGTCATATGGTATCTGTTTAAGAAGTGATAATCGTCGTCGTCGTCGTCATAGAGGCAGACCTTACGTATATTCAGTCACAAATGTTCTCAAATGTTTTATAGTATGTATCTGGTTCAGACTTGATTCCAACAGGTCATTTGTGTATCAATATCTTTCAATCGACTTACCCCACAACAGAAAGGTGATGAGGGCTTGTGGATTGTCTGAATTACACTTACCCAGTAGACGTACTTTTGACAGGAGACTAAATACCCTCGCTACTACCGATATCAAAGAAAGAATAACATCGATGGGACATCTCTGTTTGTTTCAGAGGGTTTAGTCCATCCATATATCCTTGCAATAGATAGTTCTCTTATCAAAGCAAGGAAAGGTCATGTATGGCATAAATCTTCAATAGAGAAAGGAAT
>JBDUES010000013.1:0-8990 GCA_040297625.1 Candidatus Nitrosocosmicus sp.
AACTTTATTATCGTGGGCCAAATTTAAGAACTATTAACAATATGGGCCGGGTCGGATTCGGACCAACGACCCCCGCCACGTCAAGGCGGTATCTTAACCAGGCTAGACCACCGGCCCTTATGTTATCTTCATTTCTTATCAAAGGTCTTAATATAAAATTTGTGATTATTACTAATACAAATAAATTATATGGCTAAATATAGGTTTTAAAAACCATATTCTTAGTTTTACTTTAAAGATTCATTATTTAAATGACAATATTACTATTTATATGATCTTTGAAATGTGTGGTATTTGACCTTCTTTATCGCATGATTCGAAAAACAGTAAAGATATGCTACATGTCTAGAATCGTATTAAATCTTGAATATGTATATTTATTGCATTTGTGTATAATGCGATAACGTTAACAAAAAACGATTTACTGAATCATGCACAAAGCAGGAGGGGATAATTTTGCCCATGTTGCCCTTTCCACCCACCCCCCTCATCTCCAAACTATCATCACTATAACCACTATCACCACTATCAAAGAATTAATAACCAATTATGAGGAAAGAACTATGGTATACAGAGGAAAGAATTATCCAATAGAATTCTGAATTCCTAAATTATTAGAATGGATGGGAAAGTGGAATGTATGTTCGCTTGTTATTGGAAAATGGTGCGTTAGCTTTGATAATGATGAGGAGGAAGAGGTATCAAACCTTACGACGAGTAATTTCTCCATGAACATCGAGATGGAATAATTTTAACAATGATCAACAAGATGGATACACTATAACAAATTGGGAGCAAAGTAATATGATGGAGAAGGGAGAGGTGGAGGAAAAATTAATCCATTTCCATTTTACAGAATTATTAAATCCATTTATAGCGATTGAGAATTTGCTCTGATAGCGGTAGATGGCCAAAAAAGATATGAAACACAATGAAATGCAAAAGGCTTTTGTGCCCAGTCTACAAAGAAAAACAACAACAACAAACATTCCATTCCCATAATGACTACATGATAAAAATAACAACCTACACAACATAAATTTTTCATTAATTTATCGCTAAACCTTCATTACGATAATGGATATAAATAATCTATACCGACTTTTACCACTTCAAATAAAACATTTCAAAGTACAAATTCCAATTCCTTATGTAAAAAAATATTTTTTTTTAGAGATATACTCAACATTATATCATCCCCTTTCCTATATCGATAAACCACCTTCTTACTACAAGTAGTGGCAAGATAATTAATCGACCTTTGGGAAATTTTGTTTTTATTTTATTTTTTAGTTAAAAAACTACTGCCTGTCTATAAACAGTCTTTTATAATCACCTGTAAAATAACCACCAGTAAAAGACGTTCTTGAAATAGTCATGATAAACCTTAAACCTACCCATTTTTTCCCCATAGGCACTGACGCATGACAGGTTCTTTCATCCTTTCATCCCTCTCTGATTAATCAAATTCAGATCCCAAATGAACAAAGCATTGCTAATAGATCCAGCGAATTAGCATCCTCGATGAAATGACGATGGTGGAATTGCAGGTGCAATCGCCCAAGATATCTGGAAGCAGGGAGATACATACTCATGCACGCACCAAAATACATCCCTAATCGCGGCATTATCTTGACTTATAATTCAGGAAAATCTTGCTCATGGGTCGTAAGGTCATTCTTGGTTGTTAGACATGTCCTTGAGATATTAGTATTAATTGCTTGATACTTCTGTATACGACTGGTGTGATCAAAGCAAAGCATCATATTGTGCAAATCAAAATCCTGACCATATCCTAGGGCGAAAGCCATGGTTTTATCCCCTTTATCATCGTGGGTGATGGCGAAGGTCGCGACACTATATAGGGCGAGTAAAACCATGATTTATCGATACGCATTGACAGAGGTCCTTGAACGGAATGGAATGCTATGACCTTGCAAAAAAACTACCATCAGTAGGAAACCACATAGTGTTGAAGCAGTGCACCAATTCCATCCCCACCGCCACCAATTATCCCATCTCTTTAGATTTATTGGCGAATCAACCTAATTTTTGGGATGAGGGTATTGTGGTGGATAGAAATCAAGAAACATGGTACAATCATGTTGAACCAGGGGATCGTAACCTCCACGGGTGTTGTTAGTAATGGTTATTTTAACCATCTAGAACTATTTGAATCCATCCTTCAATGATTGTTTTGAATATGTGTGTCATCATCAAAGATTTTGGATTTAATAGAGTTAAAAAATAGGGAACCAAGAACAAAATGGTAGATTTTGCACCTGCAAAGAAAGGCGAAGGAAAATAAAGAAAAGAAATAAACAAAATCATAGTCATCCATCTTCATCACCAGACCCTCCATATTTGGCTAAAAGATAGCAATAAACAGGGACTTTCCTTCATTAATTGCCTAAAACTATCACCAATATTTCAAAATAATCAACATTCTTCCAGATTTACAGGAAATTAATAATATATAAAGCAACAAAGACCTTCGGGGTGATAATTTTTAAAGTAGAATATAATGGAATAACATTCAAGACATCAATCTATCATGAATTTTCCATATATCAATCTATGTTCTACATTAATATATACTTAGAAGTCAGTAATATATATAAAAAATACACGTGGCTTTTAAATTCCCCACACATAATCAATGGCGTAAAAACAATGTGCATGTGCATCCCGAATAATTGCTAAATCATCATTAGGATAAGAATGGAATTCTCCATATTTAATATTTTTTTGAGGCATATCCTGTAATTAGTACTATATCTATCGTAAAAATAAAATTCAGAGGGTAGATTACTACCTTTTTATGTATTTCTGCATGTAATTCTTTCAAAAACGCCATTGTCATGTTATATGATACTACTTCCCATCATGACTGCGGGCTATACTATCTCCCTACTTTAGGCAAGGGCAAGGGCGTTAAGATTCGAATTTCGTTACCTAATTGTCTATTGCCATCATCATTATGAAATCCATCAATAGAAATTCAGTAATAAAATAACAATAACAAAAGTAGAAAGCATACTCTCTCATTCTACACCTTCAAAAAGATTCGCATCTATCACATCTGTCTCGATTTTGAGATATCCTTTTTTGTGGCTTGATTATAAATTACGTATTGACTTTCATATAGCCATCTTTTTAAAAAGTTAAATAAAAAGTATTGTTAAACTTTCCGGTAAAATCAATAATAAGATGGCTGTCCGATTTGCAGGAGCTATAAATCCCAATGAGTATATATCAACAACGAGTTTTAAAATTAATGTAAATCTTAAAAATGACTTGATGTCCTAACGATAACAATAAAAAATATAGATCATTGTTTGGAGTATCTCGCCTTCCATATCATATCTGCACGTTTTTCTAATACAATCATTTATCACATCTTTTTTAAATATGCACAATCCTCATCAAAAACTTTTTCAAACATTGATAATACAATGGAACGTAGTCTTTCTTCATCCCCAACAGTAGGATCAATTGATATAGATCTGAATTCTCCAACTACTACTACATTGGTGTTATTATCATCCCTTGGTACATAGTATATAAAATACATGGAGCCGGCAAATGGTCCTTCTATCATTTCAAATGCAACACCTACTGGATAAAAAATGGTTCCCTTCACCTTTATCATTACAATTTGTCCATTAATCTCTTCATCCCAGTTATTGGTGAATGTTTGTTCATTCAACATTTCTGTAACAACGTTTTTAGCACTAGGATGAATCTTTGAGCCATCTGTGAAGTGTGCTTGGGCTAATTTCCATACTTTATCTATCGGAGCATCAAAAATGCCTGCTTTATCTTCAATGAAGACCATATACTAGTGAAACGATATATTTTATATAATTTAATTTAATTTAATTATTATCTTTCAAGTATAGACTGTAGACTACAGACAAAACTGGCCTGTAAACAACCCGATTAGTACTTCACCACATGTCTAACTAGAGATTGGCTGTATTCTGACCATTTACATGGGTTATTGGTGGACGTTATAGCTAAATGTATATTGAAATTAAGGATCATGTAACAAAGAATTTTCTTTCTACTATTATAGATGAATTTGGAAAATAACCTGTTTCATTAACAGATTGAGTAATTGGTATCCATCAATAGATTGCAAATTTTTGCAAAGCAGAGCATCACATATATACAATTTTTTGTATCAAGAATGAGAAAAGTATCATAAAGAAAGAACAATGCAGTACATCAAGGTTAGAACTGAAAGTTTTGCTGAATATTTTCCATACATAAAAAAAGAAATGTATTCTAAAACATGTACAGAATTGGGTGGAATCTATTTATAGATAATTGTAACAAAAAGATAAGATTAACTTTCAAACCCGTATGATATATTCAAACGGTTTAAATAAAAGATATATGGAAAATAAATTGTCATTCATTAATCTGTAAAATAAAAAAGTAAACCTATTGCACCATTCGTATAGAATATAGATCTTTAATAAAATATTTTTAGGATTTAAAGCCATATTATAGAGATAGGAATAAAAAAAGGATACGTCATGCTCATATTCCCTAAAGAAAATTTGCAATAAAACTACTATATAAATACACAAAATGTTATTAACGATAATAAATTAAAACAATAAAATATAAAATTTATTTAAATAGAATGTATAAATTGAATGTTTATTATATATTTTATCAGATATATAAAACATAAAAAATCCATCATTATCTCTATTGATAAATAATTAATCAATATAACATCAGTTTGCAAAATAATAATATATTAAATATTAAAGAGGTTGATTTAAAATAACAATTGAAAATAAATTAAATATCAAGTATAATAACACAATATAAAGGTAATAAAATAAACATGATCCTCGAACTATTTAATCCATTAATATCTTATATCACATCATTTATTTCCGGCTTGGGATACCCTGGAATATTTTTCCTCATGGTAGTTGAAAGTGCCATGATTCCGATACCAAGTGAAATAATAATGCCATTTTCAGGATTCCTTGTTGCTGCAGGGAAACTATCATTTGTTGAAGTAGTACTAGCCGGGTCATTTGGAAACCTGATTGGTTCAATAATCACATACTACCTGGGCATAAAAATAGGAAGGCCTCTAATTATAAAATATGGCAGATATATTTTTTTCAGCGAAAAGCATTTAAGATTTACAGAAAAGTTATTTGAAAGACTAGGAGATAAAATTTCATTTATAGGACGTTTGTTACCTGGTGTAAGAACTTATGTATCTTTTCCTCTCGGTATTGCAAAAGCTAATCTCATCAAATTTATGACTTATACTTTGATGGGATCTATAATATGGAATGCTCTTTTAACCTATGCTGGAATTCGACTAGGAAGTGATTGGCAAAGTTTTCATAAATATTCACCATATTTAGATATTGTTGCAGCAATCGTGATAGTAGTCTTTGTAATATGGTTTATCTATAAAATGAAAAAGATGAGTATGGATAAAAAAAATGTGGCATGACATAAAATAGATCTATTGCATAATTACTCCTAAAAATCTTTACGACTACTAGTCCAACAATTTCATGTCCTTTCTTTGCTTTCCTATGATAAACTATCCACAAAACCAATACTTTTCAAATCATTCACTGGTCTAACAGTAAAAGAGTTCGATGACATCTTTAAAAAAAAGAGATAGTAAAAAGATACAGCAAACATGAGATACATCGATATCCAAAAGAAAAAATATTAGAAAGAGAAAAGATGGTAATAAAGGCAAATATTAAGTTAGATGTTAAAAATAGATTTCTCATGTTTCTTGTTTACTATCATCTTTACATAACATATACTTTAACTGGATATCTATTTAATTTGGATGAGTAACGTCTGTTGCATAGATATTCAAAAGATTGATTCTTTGATAAGACCATGTTTACCAATTCCACAGAAATTATACAACATAACAAAAAGGCTGAAAACGCCAGAGGAATTGGAAGAGTATTTTCCAGGATTTCTTGCTTTTATAGATTCCACAGAACAACAAATACCAAGACCTGTTGATAAGAGAAGATGTAAGATGTACTATTCAGGCAAAAAGAAAAGACATACTGTAAAGAATCAAATCATGGTTAACAATCGTGGCTATATCATTCACAAGGTCGCCCATAAGAAAGGAAAAAGATATGACTATATATTTAATATATAAAGAGAATCAACCCGTCGTTCCCACTCAAGTTGTTAATTGTGTTTGACCTTGGATATTTGAGATTAGAAAGACTTTCCAGAGCAAATATCATCTTTACTGTATAAAGTGAAGAGAAACCAAAAGACATCCAAAGAAGAAGAAAAAGAGTACGATAAAGACCACTCTAAAAAAAGAGGATAGTGATAGAGCATACCATTTGCAGGATAAAAAAGTACATGGTAATGGTGGATGTATTTAGAAACAAATTGAGAAAATACAACAAGGTATCATACATAGTATCAGGTCTGGTAAACTATAGGATAGGATAATGACCCATTATCACTAAAAATCAATACAACATCCAACATCCATACGGAATAGTAAAGATTGTTGTTGAATTATGCAAGATATCTAATGTCTCAACAGGAAGCAAGATAAGATTAATTGCCGGCACTTTAGCATGCAGGATATGGAAAGGACCATCATACTATCCACATATAGACTACTATAATAAAAAAGACGTAGATGATGGCTTTCCAGATAAAAACGGTACTTCTTAATACAACTTTCAGTATTTCCATTAACAAGCCAAAACCAGATTCCCTTTTTTTACTTTAAATACTAAACGAGGTCAAAGGAAGGGAGAATGAAGAAAAGTTATCTCATAGAATAACTAGAAGAAGCAAGGATTAATTGTTAAAGACTCCTCAATTGCACCCAAACACGGCAAATTAAAGAGGGTAGTTAAATGAATGGCTTAAACAAAGAATAATTGTAATTCTAGAGAGTGTATAACTAAATCTTTACCAATGTAGGTAAGAATACCAAGAAAGTTTAAACAACTACTTCAATATAGATAATATAAATTGAAAGAAATTCACACTGAGATTGATATTAAAGCATCTCCTGAGAAGGCATGGGAGGTACTAACGGATTTTAATACCTTTCCACAGTGGAACCCTTTTATTCGTCAAATCAATGGAGATCCTAAGGTCGGATCAAAACTCAAAATACATCTTCAGACTTCAGGTGGAAAGAGTAGAACCTATCAACCAACAGTGACAAAAGTTGAGCCACATCATGAGCTACGTTGGTTTGGAAAATCGGTTATACCTGGAATATTCAATGGTGAACGTATTTTTACTATAGAACCACTGAAAACAAATCAAGTACGCTTTATACATAGAGAAATCTTTACCGGATTAATAGTATCTCTTGTAGGCGATCGTTTGGATAAAGATATGTATCAAAGTTTTGTGAAAATGAATAATGCTTTTAAAGAAAAGGTTGAACAAGCGTCTAGCTAATTGAGACGTGGTCATAATTTCAAAATTATTTTTTCAACATATTTTTACAATAGATTAAAGCTAACCCTTGGGATATGATTTTGATACATGGGTCCAAAGATCACCTCTTACGATAAAGGAATCCATCTTTTTAACATTTTGTATCGGATTGGTTCTTCAATACAGTGGCCCCTACTGCTTCAAAAAAGAAACGTCGTCTTGGTAGACCCGTATGTGTGTATATCGCCTATTTGACAATACTATACAAGATTTGTCACTAGTTTTGTTGTATAAATCGATTTCTATTTTTTGGATGTTTTTAGTAGTTCTATTTATTTTGTTTTTTTTATTTTTTTGAAAACAATTTTTTAAATCAGATAGACTAAATATTCGACCTTAGTATAAATTAACAAAAGAATAATTAAATTATTATATCCAATATAAAAAAATCACCTACCACGTCATGATAAACCATATTCATAACAAGTAGTATTCTTTCCTTTGTTTTTGCATCCTATTCAGCTCTATATATATTTTCAAACGATGTCCTGGTAAGAGTCAAATGGATTACGAATAATGGAATTAACCTGGCTACAAACTTTTATTATTATAAACAGATGAAAAAAATAGTTTGTATATTTATGCTAATTGGTATGGGAGTTTACTAAAATACAAAAATGTAACCATTTGTATATCATGGATAAATCAAATAGCAGAGAGTTAAGAAAGCAGTAGTAGCAAATAATATTTACAAAGCAATTTTTTATAAATACCCATTAATAGTCCAGGTATTGTGAATATGCATCACAAAATCATTATGACACATATTTTCCTCGCTTTAGGAATTTAATATATTTTTCAAATGCAGATTTTAACATCCTGTTTATTTTTTTGTCTATAAGCTTACCACATACCTTTTCTTTTTTAATTCAAATTAATTTCAGCAGTATCAAACATATTCGCGGTTTAAAATTAAACATCATTATGATTTTTTATAATGGAAGTTGGATTTAGAATATAAGTGGATAATGTAATGTACTTTTATGATCATTTATGGATTACCCATAAACAAGTAATTATGTATGAATGAATGAAATGCTATATTAATGATATATTTCAATCCAGTATTTTTCAATGATCAACCAACAATTATATAGTAAATTGTAAATTCTTTAACAATATAAAATATCAGTTATTGAATAAAGAAAATAAATTTATAACATCTCTTAAAACTTTTAAAGGTATATTATTTATATTATCAGATACTAACTCTTATTTTCATAATTATTTGTAATAGAATAGATCTCTTGCATAATTAGAAACAATCTACACTTTCCAATATGGATGGTGCATCTGTTTTTACTGAGGCGGGTTAATCATTCTATAATTTACCAGACCTGATACTATGTCTGATATCCTGTTGTATTTTCTTAACCTATTTCTAAATACATCATTCATTATCCTGTATTTCTTCAACCTACAGATGGTATGCTCTATCACTATTCTCTTTTTGGAATGAATTTTGTTATACTCTTTTTCTTCTT
>JBDUES010000014.1:0-12670 GCA_040297625.1 Candidatus Nitrosocosmicus sp.
CTCTGGAGTTTTAGCCTCTTTATTGTGTTGTATATCTTCTGTGGAATTGGTATACACTCTCTTATCAGCCTCTCAATCTTTTGTATGTCTCTACAAACGGTACTTTGATCCAAGTTAAAGAGAAAACCAGCTAACGTGTATATTATGTACAGACGATAGTATACTAAAAGCATAAGAAACCTATTTTCTAGGTCAAGTTTGAAAGGTCTTCCGACACCCGTGTCTCTTTTTCGGCCTTTTCTTTTAGATAAACGCTGTATCTCATGTTTGGAATATCTTTTTGCTATTTCATTGTTGAATATATTCTCGAATTCTTGTACTGTTAAGCCAGTGAATGATTTGAAAAGTAATGGTTTTTTGGATAACCTATCATAGGAAAGCAACTAAAGAACAGTTGATGAGGAACTAATGATCATAAAGCTGTTTGCAAGCAATTATGCAAGAGATCTAATAAATAATATTAACTTTTTTAGGTGATGACTCTTTCGATAGTTAGTAACGAGAATTTTAAGTATCTTTATTAAAAAGAAAAGAAAGATATTTTTTTCAACAATCAAGGTAAGAAAGGACTCAATCATTGTGCGGTGCAAAAACAAAAGTAATAAATGGAGAGTTACGATCTTGAATAAAAGATTCTCTTAAATGGAAAAAGAAAAAAAGAAATTATGAAAAACGATGGATGATGGTAGAATCTGCTTTTTATCTATAAAGAGAATGTTTGATAACGATTGAATATATGATAAAAGGATAGTACTACAGTATCTCGGTATAAATGAATAAGTTAAGAATTCCACATCAGTGTACTATTTAGGTATTACGTGGTATATAAAAAATTGATAAAATGATTTCCAATACAGTAAATTCAGATGATAAGTTTGGTAAGCCACCACTTCCAAGTCAATTAATTTTATATCATATATAAAATCATAGTGAATAAGTGAAACTTACTTATAATGGATCTAATTGCCTTCTTTAAAGAAATATTCCAATACAATCATACTGTAAGACAGAATTATATAGACATGTTTCAGAAAAAACTAACTTGGAAAGAAATAATAAAAAATAGAGAAACCGCTTGGCTTTCTCTAAAGGATACATTATTACATATAATATGGGTAGAGGATAGTTGGATTAACTACAGTATTCATGATTTAAACGATCCAAATAGACCTTTTCCATACCATAAATATGATAACTGGAACTCTATAACTAACTACAACGCCAAAGTTATTTATGATGTTGATCACTTTATAACTAAAGATATCAAAACTGAATCCGATTTCCTAAAAACTGTATTTAGGAAAAATAATGATGGTATTACCCGAAAAACAGTGGTAAAGGACGTACTTTTCCATGTAATAACTGAAGAATTGCATCATAGAGGTGAAATAATTGCTATATTGTGGCAATTGGGTATCCAGCCGCCGGACATGGGTTGGTTATCAGTCATGAAAAAGACAGATCCATTATGGGAAATGAAATAAAGAAAAAGATGATATCATACACTTTTTTAATCTAATAAATTAATAAAATACATACTCAACTATTTAATTTTTAAATTCAAATACTGTAACCGCATTTTCATACAAGGCTAAGTTATAAATTACACCGGGAAATATGAAACAAATATTTAAAAGGTTGTAGGCAATTATTGTCTTTATTGATCCATTAGAGAAACACCCTTAACGAATTCATAGGGATTCTATAATCATTATTACCAGGGTTATGTATTAACAGAATAACAATAATATCAACTGTAAGAATAGTAAGTGATTTATTTTCAGAAAGATTTCCTATTGTTAAGTATTATATATAAAAAGTATCTATTATTATCATTATTATAATTTGTAATCCATAACTAGTTGTCAACAAGACTTTTTTTATTTTTTGGTTTATCTCAATCGCCCGAATAGGTTGTACGATGCTGATATGATATCCTCAAACCGTCAATTTTACCATGTATTGAAACATGATTGCAGATTTATTCTCCAATTTAAGAAAAGATGGCAAATGGAGGTTTGTATTCAACAAATTAGAGATTATTTCTCTTTACATTCATTTAGATTATTAATATTGCATTTGAATATTCTAAATAAATAAATTGCAAATAAACCGTAAAACCTCTAAAATCTAGATATTTATAAAACTAATGGTAGATAACTATCCTACCAATCCAAGACTTTTACAATTCCATTGTAAGATACTCATTCCAAAATCACACTGAATGAAAGTTTTTGCAGTATTGGAATTCTTAGAAGTGAATAAAGCACTAGTAATCTCTGTTGCAATCTTTTGTTTTATTGATGTCTTATCTGCAAAAGGATTGGGTAATGTTGGTTGTTGTTGTTGCTGCTGCTGCTGCTGCATTTGTTGTTTTTGCGTAGATGCCATAGATGTTTTAATATAGCCTATTATTGGAGAATTATTAAAATCTGAAGTAATTGTTGATATTATCAACTTTTGTTCTTTTTTAATTGTATCTATATTACCTAATATTGTATACTTTGTATCAAATGTTCCTATTTTTGATGAGCCTGATGAAATTGAGTAGGAATTGGTTAAATCTTTTGTTATTTGAACTGTAGATGATGATGATGATGATGATTGACCAAATACCCGAGAATGAGGTGTAATTGTCAGATTTCCAAAGGACAAAGAAAAGCTGATAGATATTAGCATAATTATGATTACAATTGAATTGACTCGATAATTATTCATTTCATTGGTAAAAATCAAATCTAGTATATAATTATTCTTTTGATTAAATAGGCTTTGTAAAGTTAAGCAAAAAGCTATAGATTTGTCTATTATTTGTTATATATGATTTGCCAGATACGAAATAGAACAGGACCTGAGGGATATAACATATGCTCTGCATCTCTATTTCAGCGGCCTTTCATTACGAGGCACATCAAAAGCAATATCCCTATATACAAAAATTGTTAAAAGGAGTCATACTGCACAGTAAGGGATTGGATTCAAAAGTACAAACCTGAAAGATTATTTTACAGTAGGATGAAGATATCAGAATTTTATGAATATTCAAAAGGATGAAACCAACTTAAAGTTGGTTCTAGATACATCTGGCTCTGATGGGTTGCTATTATTGAACCCCAAACTAAGCATATTCTCGCAATAACTATATCAAAAGAGCGAAATATGTTTGTAGTGGGAGAACGCTTTCTATCCGATATTATAAAAGAGTAGGACCGACATCCTGTTTCAACAGATGATGGCACATGGTATCCACAAGCCTACTGCCATTTCTTGAAATTGAAGCATCATCTGCATTTTTTTATATATAAGAATGAGAAAAGCATTATTGAAATGACAATGCATTACATCAAAGATAGAACTGAAAGCTTTGATGATTACTTTCCATGTAAAAAAAAGAAATGTAAATTAAAACATGTTCAACAATGGCTAAATCTATTTGCCGACTATTACAATAAATAAATAATAGCTTAACTTTACAGAGCCATTAAATATGTATACAAGATTACAATAATGGATACTATGTGAAGTTCATAAGTTGACCAAAGTATTATATTTTATAAAAAATATCTAATTGCTTTAACTTCAACTCTCTCTTCTTCAAACCAAACTATTATTTACTAATCAATTATATAAGATGATGTAGTTAAGGTACTAGATTTAGTATAAATCTATTGCAAAACTCTAGTTTAAATGTTCTCAGTTAATTATTATTGTTTAATTCCTATATTTTATTTAATAAATAATTATATTGTGATTCTATTATATTACCCGAGTTATACTCTTTAAAGATCTCATTTTTTAATCTTTATCACTTTTTCATTTTATAGCTTATTGTTGATATAATGCCATTTTCATTTCTTTCGAGATCACTATTCAAATTATCACTGATTTTCCTATATTCCATAAATAATTGCCTTTGTTTTGATTGTTTAGATTCATCTTTGTAATTTTTCTTATGCCTGCGACTTCCTTAAATATGAATGGAATAAAGAAGGATGCAATTATACTATAAAAAAGAGTCCAAAATTCCTTTGGAATTTGTTGGATAGAATTATAATAGCTATTGCTATAATAATAACGATTTTTCAATCCTTTGTTCAATGTCACTGATAATGGTAGTGTTAGTATTTGTAGTAGTGTTAGTGGTAGGAATACCAGTATTGATAACCATATTTTCTTGGCTTTAATGATTATCTTGTTTAATTACTGATGGCAAGCTAAATGCAAATGTTGCTCCTTTACCATCACTATTATTTTTAGCCCAGATCGTTCCCCCATGTGTTTCTATAATACTTTTACATATAAATAGTCCAAGTCCGATTCCTTTATCGGATTTTGATGCAAATTTTGTAAATAGTCTTGGATATACCTCAGGATCGATGCCTGGACCTGAATCTTTTATGCTTACAATGAAATCTCTTCTACCATTGGTATCTTTTTTGTCTATGAAAACATCTATTAAACAATCATTATCATTTGTAAATTTCAGGGCATTCAGTAATAGATTGGAAACCACTTGTGAGATTCTTGCCTTATCTGCCGTTATAAGAAAGAAATCCTCATTTTGATATCGCTCCTTGATTATGGAATGAAATTTTATATCGCACAAATTATTTATTTGTTGACTTTTACAATCATCTATCAATACTTGTAATAACTCCATTAAATTAAATATCTCTTTATTTAGATACAGTAAATTTTTTTCAATTTTGGCGATATCTAAAAGATCTTCAGAAAGTTTTTGTAGCTTTCTTGAATTTTGGATTATAATATCAAAAAGACTTGATAACTTATCTTTATTAATTTCTAACTTTTCTTTTTGTGCCAATAGCGATTTAATAGTTTGTGATAAACCAAGGATGGGTTGAATTGGATTTCTTAATTCATGAGCTGCAATATGAATAAATTCATTAAGAATTTTGTCCTTAACTTCTAATTTTTCATTTGATTCTTTTATCTCTTGATATAATTCAGATTGCTTCCACAAGTTCTCAAATATTGATATATATGATAATACACTTGCTTTGCTAGTGGAATGGATACAAAGTCCTATTGCTTCGATAAAAGTATCTTTTGTATCATCCTTAAGTTCCATTACTAATGACTCTTTTTTATCGACTACCAGAATTGAAGATTTGGTATAAGACATATTTTCAATACATCTTACATCGATATCATTACTAGAAAAAGAATCTTTAGAGTTTTTTGGATGTTCCTGTTTTTCCTCTTTTAATAAATGTTTTATCGATTTATCAACTATTTCATTACTAGGTGTTAATATCCTAACTTTGACTTTTCTTTCCTTTGATGCCTGATTTGCCGAATCTATTGCTTTTAATTGTCGAACAAAAGATCTGGGAGTTGGAAATATAAAAAATATTTCACTTTGAGCAGATTTAACAATATTTAGATATACATCTAGTGCTCTATCAGAATGTCTAATAACTTCAATATCATATTCCATGCCTTCTTCAATATCTTTAATTCTTTCTAGAGCATCAATTCCATTATTATTCCACAAATCATGGAAATAGGACGTAAAGTGTCTGACATAGGCAAGTTCGTTGCTTACTAGTAAACTGTTCATAATTTTACCATCATGCATTCTGTCTATGGTTGCCTGAATACTATTACTATCAAAAGAAAAATTCATTGATGGCAGATTCTTTATGTGCCTTACCTGGATACCGGCATTTAAAAATGTCTTTACCAGTTCGATAGTATTTTTAGTATCATCTATATAAGTAAGCCATTTAATTCCACTACTTTCTCCTTTTTTTTGTTTTTCTATAATATCTTTATACAAATTAAAAAAGTTATTGTAAACCATCTGCATTCCACCGATAGATGAGCAAGCATATCGCTCCTTGGATTTTTTAATCGAACTATTAAAGTGATTATATATATCATCTTCATTTTCCAATACCTTGGTTTTTACCGGTTCCATGCCTTCTTCAATTTCTTTAATTTTTTGTTCAGCAGGTATTGCCTGGTTCCAAAAACTTTCAAATATTTGTTGCTGTTGTGCTACAATTTCTTTTACATTACTATAGATAAGGTGTGCAACAGGTTTTGCTTCTTGCAAATATGCTGTAGCAATATATTCTGTCTCATTTACTGCCATTCCCCCTTTAGCCTCATCCAGATGACGTAACTTGGATATCTTCATTAGCTCTTTGCAATGATGAATATTGTGTTTGGTTATTTCAGAGATATACCTTATTTTGACACCTCGTTCATATGCATTTTTCATTCCATTCTTTAGGGGTGTTACGCCCATTGCTATTGTAGGGCCTTCAGAACTTGCATAATTATCCCATCTATTCTTTGAATTGTATAATACTTTTATAATTAATTTTGTTGTTTCCTTTTCTCCGTAAACTACAATAGTTTTTTCATACCAATTAATATTATTGTTAATAAGATTGGAGGAAAAGTCATTTGAATTATTTTTATTTAGATTGAAATTATTACAAGTATTTTTATCTATTCCCTCGATATTTCCTTGGTTTCCATTAATATCCTTTAAATTGTCATTAAAGTTCAATCCTCGACAATTACCTTATAAAAACCACCAAATATAAACATACCTATTATTAGATGATTCAATAAATAAGTATTTCCAATTTTCTTCCCTACTTTTTTGCATTATCTTTGTAAATCGTTTTTTATTAACGTTTTAGTATAATATCCAAAAGTAAATAATCATGATTTAATATGATTTGCTAATAATGTACTTTGTTGCATGATTCATAAGATTCTACAATAACATAACAAATTTTGACTAAATAGATATCATTTTGTTATATGGTGATGCATTCAAAACCATTTCTTTTACCATATTTTCAAACTTTACAGAATAAACATACTCTCTATCAAACATTCTCTTTATAGACGAGAATAGGGTTTCTACAATCCATCTCTTTCCATAGCTTACAATGCTATCCTCCCATCCTTGCAAATCATTTTTCTGAGATATGACAGACAGATTTCTAAGGATATTTCCAGTTTTCAGCAGTCTAACCACAGCATTCTTTCTTACTTTGATGCAGGGCAAAATTCCATAGTCAGATACACATCTAAAATTATCATTACCAACATAGGCGCCATCATCAGCAAATAATTTGCCGACGTCGACTGATGTTATTTTTCCATCCGGTGTTATAATATCCTCAACCAGTTCCGGTAACACCTTACTATCGTGAACATGCTCATCTGCAGTAACCTTCATTATCGAAAGAATTTTCTTGCTTTTGATGTTGACTGTGCTATATGTATTTTCAAATATCCTTTATTTTTGTTGCTTCTTGTTTTCCATTTATACCTCCTCATCCATTGGCCTCTATTGGTAACCTTGATACCGGTACTATCTATTGCAATAATGATGTAATCGTCTTCAAATTCTTGCTATCCGTATCTTTTATCCCAATATCTAACCTGTTTATTCTTCTGTTTATGGTAGTGAAATCGGGAATAGAAGGTACTTTTCCTCTAGCATGTCCTTGTGCAATATCTTATTCGGTCTGTCTATAAGGAAGATGAAAGTATGCTTTGGCATATCCTAACAAAAGAAGAAGAAATGTATTTGGATAACGAAATGGCTCCTAATCCAACCTTGTCTTTATCCATCTCTTTTAACTCGGTATCCCAGTTGTTAATAACATCAAAGCTTAGCAGAATTTCACCACGCCTGACTAGAGATTGGTTGTAGATGGACCATTTCATATGATTTGTTGGTTGATGTTAGCTAAATGTATTTGGAAGGAGGAATCATGCAACAAAGCAGCTAATAATGGTGTATAGTAGTAAGTTTTTTGAATCCAGCAACAAAGCAGTGATCGATCATTAAGAATTTACAGGCTTATGGGTGCCATATGTCTTTTAAGTTGAAACATGATGTCAACATTACTCTTCTATTGATTTAGACATTTGCCAGATTTGCTGGTAAATTATAGAATTGTGAACCATCATTTAAAACCGACAGCGTACTATTAAAAAGCATAATTTGTTTTTAATTATAATAGATCTAATATAAGTAATAATATTTTGAATATTGATAAATATTGTAATTCAGTCCGAAAGATTAAATAAAATCTACATGCAGAAATATGAATTGAAAATAAAAATTGATAATACCTCAAAGCCGAACAAATATTTATTTGCAAGTCCACTAATGCCAATTAACCTTAAAAATTATTATTTGTATATCGCTAAAAAAAGACGTGGAGAGATTTAACAATGAAATTAATCAAAATAAAATATAGTAATAAAAAAAATCAAAATAAGACTAGAGATATCAAGTTATTGCTATTAATAATAGTAATGGTTTTTGTCATAGTTCCAAATATATCATTAAATAATAATTCGTTTGTTTACGGCAAACACCCCTCATCTAAAGATACTCAAAGTGGCAGCAGCAGCAGTGACAACTCTGGTGGCAGTGGCACAACTCCATGTACCAGCAAACACCCCTCATCTAAAGATACTCAAAGTAGCAATGGTACTACTCCAAGTACCATTCTAAGTACCGACAAACACCATTACAAGCACCGCCAATGGTACTACTCTAAACTCCACCAATCCCACATCAAAATCACAAATACCATCATTCTCAGGTTCATGCAATAACTTTAACTTCCAAAATTAAGTAAATTCAGGAAATAATACGGCAGGACAGCAAGGTTCAAAAAATGGTGCTAACCAAAATATTAAACAAAGTCAATCTATTACTCAAAATGCATGTACAACAACAAAAATCGAAAATCGGATTATTAAAAATTATATTAATTCAAATCCTGTTGTTCGAAAACAAGTTTCTCAACAACCATCAAATGCTCTAATTCAACTTGATACTGAACAGATGTGTAGACAAATTGGAGATCAGGCTTGTATATTTGCCAACAGCAATTTCAAAATATTATTTATACAAACAACAAAAGATAATTTTGGTAACTGGGTTTTAAATGGCGAAGCTCAAAACATTGCAACAAACCCCATTAACAAAGTGAGAATAATATGGCACCTATATGATACACAAGGTAACATTATTGGCTTGACACAGGGATTTCCTATACCTTCAAACCTGGGAATTGGACAAACAACCATATTTAACCTACAGGAAAAACCTACTGATTTGACAAGAACACCCAAGTTCTACCAAGTCTCATTTGACTTTCTAAGCTGATCAAAAATTTCTTTTTTTTTATTCTAATTTCTCTATCAAAATCATAATATGTTTGTGGTAATACAACATATATTCTGGCAATATTTCGATGAATAAAGGTATTTTAAATAACTTTTTAGTAACTCGAGTTACTCATTTATACATAATTATCCGGTTATCTCAATCTAAAAACAGATAACATCGACGCTGTAATTGTTAGATTATTTGATTTTCGATTTTATACGGTAATATGATATTAATTTATTATACCATCTAGCAAAAGTACGCTAAATAATTCCCGATTATCACCCAGGATTTACAACAAAAAGTCTCTTCTGCTAAGAGGTATTATCTTGATGTTATAAATATATTATAATCATTTAATTTAGCGAACTTATACAAAATGGTATCTAATATGATATCTCATCTTGATAGAATTAATCAAATTCAATTAAATAAAGAAAAATTTTAAAAAAAAATTAACAACTGAATTTTTATCAGGTATATATCCTGAGATCAAGAAAAATAAAGGGGGAGTAATTTGTTATAAATGATAAAAAGAGAAAAATGGATAGCAGTGATCAATTCAGGTATCGAAATTACATAAAATGAATTTTTGGCTAAAGGAATAAATTCTATATTTTGAAATAATGATGGAAAATATTTTTTTACTATAAAAAACCAAATTTTTAATTAGTGCTTTTTACATTAGTTCCTACTTTTAAGGAATCATGAATTAAGATATGCCCCACATTAAAATTATACTATAGATAACCAATATAACAAAATTTTAAAAAGCAACATTGTAATATACTTGTAATTTGCCATTCTACATTTTTATGTCATTAAAAGATTAAACTAATCTTTTAGGGGCAAACTAAAACTAAATGTTGCACCCTTGTCATCATTATTGTTTTTACCCCAAATATTGCCGCCATGGGCTTCTACAATACCCTTGCATACGAACAGACCCAATCCTGTTCCATCTTTATTCGGTTTTGTACCAAATTTCGCAAATAGTCTTGGATATATTTCTGGATCAATACCAATACCTGTATCTATTATATTTACAATAACCTCTCTTGTACTTTTATTTTCTTTTTTTTTTAGCTTAATTTCTATTGTATCGTCTAAATTTGTAAATTTCAAAGCATTGTTTAATAAGTTAGAAATCACTTGTGAAATCCTTTCTCTATCTGCTTCTATACCAAAGAGATCTGCATTTTGTTCTTCTTCTTCTTCTTCTTCTTCAGCAGTAACAGAGGAAGAATGGAATACTGACAATATTATATGGTGGTTGTGGTAGTTACTACTACCACTTTTGTCCACATTATTATTTTGGCTTTTATAATCATCTACCACAGATTGTAACAACTCTTTTAGATCAAATCGCTCTTTTTTTAGAAAAAGCAAACCTGTTTCAATTTTGGCCATATCTAAAACATTGTCTGTAAGTCTGTTCATTTTTCTTGCATTATATATTATGACATCCAAAATATTAGATATCTCATCTATTTTTATTTGGCGCTCTTTCTCTCTCTTTTGTGTAACCTTGGATCTAAGAACTTGGGACAAACCTAGAATAGGTTGAATTGGATTTCGTAATTCATGAGCTGCAATATAGATAAACTCATTTAGAATTTTATCATGAATTTCTAGTTTCCTATTTGCCATTTCTAATCTCTCATTTGCTCCCCGGATGTGTTGATATAGTTCCGTTTGCATCCAAAGATTTTCAAATATCGAGATGTATGAGAATACTCCTGGTTTGCTATTGGAGTATATAGATAGTCCTATTGCCTCATCAAAAGTATACTTTGTATCGTCTTTTATTTCCATTACTAAGGAATACTTTTTATCTACTAGCAATATGGTTGACCTACTCTCAGGGATGGGTTCAATATAATTTACACTTATTAATTTGCCAACTAAATAATTATCAATAGTATAAAGTCTATTTCTTTCGTTCTTATCTTGAATATCTAACTTTTCTTTAATGGTGTTTCTTTCGGTATTGTCAAATAACAAAGGCATTAAAATTCTGACTTTTACATTTCGTTCCCTTGAAATTGTATTGAGGTATTGTATTGCTTTTATTTTCTCTTGTCTTATGAATGCATTAACCGTGGGAAATATTAACATTATTTCCGATTGAGCATTTTTAACAAGATCCAGGTAGAATTCATTTGACTTGGAACTATCATATATAACTTCAATAGTGCCTAAAATAATTCCTTCTTCAATTTCTCTTATTCTATATATAGCAGGTAATGCCTTGGTCCATAGAGTTTCAAATAGGTATTGTTGAGATTCTACCAATCCGTGAAAATTACTTGTTATGACATGAGAAAGGTGATTATTTTGAGATTCAGTAGAATTTGTGTATATAAAGCATTCTTTTCTGTCAACTATGCCAAAATTACTTTTAACATTTGGTAGATGTCTTAGTTCAACAATGTCCATGAGTTTTTTGCAATAAATGAGATTATCTGGTACAATATCGGTTATTATTTTTATTTTTATTTCTCTCTGTTTAATCTTGTTTGATGTATTCAATATTGCTTCTAAGGAACCATGCATAACGGTTACCTCGGTGTTATCTATGCAGCCAACCAATTCCTTTTCTATAGATGAAAAAATTTCTAATATTCTTCTTTGTATATTATCATGGCCATACAGGATTTTTGTATAATCATTATCAACATTTGAAGAAATTGTCACAGACCCCCAATATATTATCATAATATAATATAAAACTTCTCTGTTTTATTGGGTAAACGCACTCGAGCGTTTTGTTAAATGAATTGAAATATGATATAAATAATTCATTTGCTGTTTTCCATAGGAAATAAACTGCAAAACTAAAAATGAAAAATAAAGGAAAATATTAAAAAACGCAAATTTAATTTACAATTATATTTATTTTTTATCTTTTTTCTCAAACCCTGATTTTTTGTTAACAATGTTCTCTTAATTGATAGGTAAAGTTCTTTGACATGTTGTAATAAGCAAACAAAGATATTAAATTATGGATGTATCTGAAAATGTAAATTTAGAACCGATGATATGAATATTTATATATTCTTTACAAGCATGGCTATTTTTAATTTAATTGATTGAGGAAAAATTTATCAAAAAATGAGTATTATGTGGTCTCTAAAACTATATTTTTTTTAGGCAAGCCAATTTTTTGAAATTTTATTATTGCCGTAGCGATGTAATAATGCATGTACTATAAACCAAGCAGAAATCTAAATCTTAAAAAATATTTATCCATCCCTAAAGTTAATTTTATTTATTTAATGACCTTACTTAGAATAATTATTTTATTTTAACATAACATTTGTTGTATTTGGATAACGACAATGAAATCGGTATTTTATAATTAATTAAGCAATATAAAATATGTTTATTTAATTATTTATTTATTTATTTATTAAGAGCCTATCCCAAAAATCGATAGAATTATAGCTTGCTATAAGTGCTATTAATATTATGACTCATCTCCAT
>JBDUES010000015.1:0-6199 GCA_040297625.1 Candidatus Nitrosocosmicus sp.
TTAAAATTGGATGATGATGAATTTTTCTAGTATGTTCTATCAAATCCTCATACGTATCGAATTTTTCGCCATCTTCGTCACATTTATATTTTTTATGGAAAAGGTCCATAAATATACTAACAAAAAGAAGTTTTTAAATTCTCTTATTAATTGTTAATTCTTATATGACTAATGTTTGGGATATTAAATTATTGATACTTTACATATTCATCTTTTCCTTTAAGGTAATATTTCTTTACATTGAATCTATGCAAAAATATTCAACCAATTTATTAATCCTTTTTTATAGATTGTAATAACGATATTAAAAAACTTTAGAGAAGAAACCATAAGACAATTCAATAATTTTGTTTATATCTTTGACAATAAATATTGGCAATTCCAGTTTTTAGTCTCTGTTAACAGTTATGTAACATATGGACTGGGTGTTTTTGTAAACAAGTGATGGTTGTTTAATAAACAAAGTTGATCATGGCGATAATTTATCCATATTATAAATATTAAAAATAAGAGTTAAAACAACCACATATACTTTACACTAAAACACGATCAATGTATTTACAGAACTGTTAACAGGTCCATCTAACCAGATCTATAAGAATATCATAGGAAAATGAAATTTATACATCAACGATTATCTCTCCTCATAACCTAATATTATTAGTAAGGCTTTCATTATCTTTTTTACTCTTCAGTATCCATAGAATTCTTCTTGCCTTATTCTACCCTTTGTTATACTCATTTCTTTAGTTAAAATATTTTCCATTGCATTTAGCATTGCAGGCGGTCCACATATATAAAACACAGCAGTGATAATATCATCCTTGGTCAAGTGCCTTAAAATCATATCTTTGTTTATTCTTCCAATTTCACCATTCCATTTGTTATCTTTACTAGATTTTTCTTCTTCTTCTTGAGAATGTTGTTCTAATGCCAATGCGTTTACTATTTTCAAATTTCTGTTAAGGTCCTGCCATGCATCAAATTCTTCTCTGTACAATATGTTTTCTTTGTTTCTATTTGAATCCAGCATAATAATTTTTAATGGCAATTGTTTATCTGTTGCATATTTTATCATACTTCTAAACGGTGTTACTCCAATACCGCCAGATAGAAATACTGCAGGTTTTGAGTAATCATCATGTAACACAAATTCTCCCATAGGATAAGTAATTTTTACTGCAGTTCCAACGTCAAGATTAGCAAGTTTTTGTTTAAATGGTGTATTTCTTATTCTTGTGGTAAATAGAATAACATCTTCTTCTGTAGGGGAAGATGCAATGCTAAAAGATCTGACAGGACCCTCAGGATCTTCTGTTGTACCAAGATCAACATTGGCATATTGCCCGGCTTTATAATTTAAAGAGTTATTGTTATTTTGTCCATCACTACGCGAAAATTTAAAAGACATGAGGTCAGTTCCATTGTATGGAATTTTTTCAAGCAGATTATGTTTCATGTCCAAAGGTTTAGCAGGTACATTTTGAGCCATATAATATACTTGTTGTTTGTTATTATTAATAGTATTTTCACCAACTGTAAAGTTAAGATATCTTTCCTTTGTTGTAATGATATGAAAATGATTTTAACCATTGTTGTACATGCTTTAATTTACATTTCTTCTTTCTACATTGAAAGTAATCGTCAAAACATTGTGTCCTATCTTTTCTGTATGCATTATCCTTTCAATAATGTTTTTCTCATAATTTTGTATACAAAAGAGGAAGATGACATTGTAGTTTCAATGACTTAATCTTATGGTGGATACCATTAATGGCTTTAGATGTATTTCTCAACTAAAAACCGCCACCAAAGTAAAGATAAAGATAATATACGATGTATTTTGGTTCTGTTTTCTTTCTTATCTGCTGATATATCACAAATTATAAGTAAAAGAAATAGATATTACTTTTTCCTTAACTTTATAGTTCTTTATTCACATTTACTCAATTTAAATAGATAAAAGAAAGAATAAAGAAATAATTTGACAACAAGTATTATAATATATCTATCTATAATAATTTCCATAGAAAGAAAATAGAATAAAAATGATTGATAAATATACAAACGATATACTGAAACTAGACCACACTTATTGTGATAATAAATCCGATGAATTTGATAAAATAATTAATGGATACTACAGATTAATAGGTGGTAATAATGACAGATATGGTAAAGAAACTTGTAGACGATTACGATTGTTTGGTGATGAGCTTCTACGGAAAAGAACTTATGATAAATTTACCACATTTAAGGCCGATCACGATGACATGATAATTGGAAACCATTTACGATTATTCTCATTTTGTGAACACCATTTACTTCCTTTTTTTGGAGAAGTTGCAATCGGATATATTCCTGACAATAAAATTTTTGGATTATCCAAATTTCAAAGACTCATAGACAAAGTTGCCTCAAAGCCTCAATTACAAGAGAGATTAACACATCAAATTCTTGGAGAAATTAATAGTAGAATAGAGCCAAAAGGAATAGGGGTTGTTATAAAAGCTATTCATACATGCGTATTTGCTAGAGGGACCAAATCAAGTACAGCCGAATTTACTACATCTGCAGTAGAAGGAGTATTCAAGGAAAATATAAATACAAAAAATGAATTTTTGTCAATAATTAATGCAAATGGTCGATTACGCCTTTGACTATCTCTAAAAACAACAATATAAGAAATATTAAAATAAGATTATAACAATATTTGCTAGATGGAAAATATGAATATATAAGGCTGATGCATGATAGCTGGAACTGCCTTTTCGTCCATTAAAAGGATGTTTGGCAAAATGCATCTGCAACCCGGTTCCAAAGTATGATAAAAGCGATGATAATCAAAATTAAGATATCTTTACAATCTGTTTGGAAAAATGGTGTAAATATAGATAAAAATAATTTGTTGATAGATTGTTATACAACAAAGTAGAAATTAACAAATAAAGTAGAGATTTTTTAAGTGATGATTTAAATCCACTCCTTGATGATACCCTTTACTTATGTTGATTTAAGCAGAATATATTTTGAGATAAGATATTATTTTAAATACAATTAAAAATAGGGTTATATCAAATCTATATATTATTTTAATTTGTAGATATCCTTACTTTTTCTACATTTTTTTAATTTTCTGATCAAGGTATTCCTTCAAGGCTACAGCATTGTTAAATTTTTCATCCTTTGCACTATATAGTAAGGTTATCGATCCTTCAGTTGCTTTATTGAGGATTTTATTAATAGATTCACTATTTTCGTCCAATTCTTTAAAATATCGAGATTTAAATTCGTCCCATTTTTTTTCATCATGTGAAAACCATTTCCTTAACAAAGTACTTGGTGCAATATCTTTTAACCACAAATCAATCTTTACTTTGTCTTTGCTTAATCCTCGAGGCCAAAGCCTATCTATTAATATTCTAAAACTGTTGCTGTTGTCCCCTATAGGATTATTATATATTCTTTCAATCCTTATCATCAATAATTATATCTGTCTTTAGAACTAACCTGTCAATTATAAATAAGTAATTTGTTGTAGTTATATAAAAAAAATAAAACTTCAAAATCTTTCGGTACCGCTAATTTCTTTTACATATTTTTCTTCACCTGATTTAGAATATTAGTTGGTAATGCAAATATTTTTTGATAGATAAGCAACTCTGGATTAATCCTTTCCATCTTTTTCTTCAATGATTATTTCTATATTTTATTTATAGCAATTTCCAATTCAACAATAGATTTGTCAAATGATAAGTTCATTCATAATTTGTTGATCTGTGAATTCTTTATATGGCTCGATAAAGTTAAGGATTTTGATAACCCTTTTTCAATTAAACTATATATGCCAACTAACAAAAGTACGTTAAATAATTTCAGATCAACATCCTATGGATTTGATTTAGCGAACTTAAGCAAATTGGGTAAACATACAATAAAGTTCATTAATTGGATACAGATTGGATAATAATGCCAAAAATTGTTAGGATTGTATATTTGAAATATTAAGAATAGACAATTTTTTCTTAACTTTAGAGTCCTTTAAATACTTTATTTATATATCTGGTTTATGACAAAAGTCGAGATTAAATGTATGGAAAATGGTCCTAATATGATAATGGTAGACAATAAAGTTTTTGCTGAAATGTGTAGATGTGGTGGATCCAATGCCAAAACTTACTGTGATAATACGCATACAAAGATAGGATTTAAAGCAGAGGCAAAAGAAATACTGGTTTCAGAATAACAAGCAGATATGACATATCTAAAATAATATTGATTTTTTGACATTTGAATAATATCTTTTATTTGTAGATTATTCTGTTCCCATTTATCGTATATAACGTCTCTAATTAAAATCCTTAAATTTTCATAGTTAAAGTATTATTCTTTAGACTTGTTACTCATCCATTAGACTATTTTTTTGGTTATTGATAGTGAAAACAGCTAAACCTTCAAAATAATAGATTCCTCTGACCTATAGATCTGATTAATATACATTATTATTTGTAGATATTATTAAATGACAGAATCGATATAGACACTTATATTAATACTGTTACAGAATCCCGGGAAAGTTTATGGTGAATTTGTCAAATAGATAAAAAGATCATAATGAATTAAGAATTAAGTGATTATAACGATATATGAAGGACAACTTATATTAATTACAATAAGGTGGATTAGTATCAGAAAATAAATCAAGAATAATAAATCCAATTATTGATGTTATCACTAGTCATGAATATTTTAACGAAAAAGCAAAAAAAGTTATAGAAATTCACAAATAGATACTTTCAGAAAATTCTGGCTCATTAGCACAAGTAATAAGATGTTGTATTGCTGCTGATTCAGTCCCAAGATAAATATGAAAAACCCAAATCTAAAACTAGCAATAAAAGTGAACCTTCTTGAGGTCAATGTTTTAGGTGCTTTAGTGGGTGCCTCTTTAGATATAAATATTGGTAGGGTAAAGGGCAATAAATTGGGTACATTAAGTGGTGGCCCTGTTGCTTCATTAACTATTATCTACTAACAATCCATCTTATCAAATAGATTATTGTATATTATACATCAACGAATTAAATGCCTTAGTATCATATGAATAATAAAGAAATGATTTATTCTGATCAAAGTTTATTACTCATGAAAAATGTAAATGAAAAGGTTATTCAATGTAGACAATGTCCTCGATTAATAAATTATATCAATGACATAGCACACAATAGGATAAAGAAATTCTGCAAAGAAGACTATTGGGCAAAACCTATCCCAAGTTTTGGAGATATAAAAGCAAAATTATTGATTATTGGTCCAGCACCTGCTGCTCATGGTGGTAATAGGACTGGTAGAATATTTACTGGAGATAGCTCTGGCCAATGGCTTGCTAAAGCACTATTTGAAACAGGATTTGCAAATAAAGATAATAGTATATCCAAAGATGATGGACTTGAATTAAAAGAGGCATATATTACTGATATTGTAAGATGTGCACCTCCTAAAAACAAACCAAATCTATCTGAAATTATTAATTGTTCGCAATATTTCAAGTCTGAAATTAAAATATTAGAAAAATCACTTAAGGTTATCCTAACTTTAGGAAAGCTAGCTTTTGATACATTCTGCAAAGTATTTGAAATAAAAGGAATAATTTTTCGTCATGGCGCGCACTACCTTTTAGATAGTGGAAAGACGTTGATATCATCATACCATCCAAGCAGAAGGAATACAAATACAGGTAGACTAACTTGGCAAATGTGGGTAAAGATTTTCAAAGATATAAGAGCAAGCATATAGAAAAAGGAGCTCTGTAAATATGATTTTAATAGACCTTTTTAATCATGCATGGACAGCAGAACAAATCTAGATAAACTATCAAATAATTGCCATACTAATATTATTATGGAGGACTATTTAAAAATAGAAAATTTTTCTTAACTTTATAGCAAAATAAAGTATTGGATTATAGTTTTATTAAATCCATTTATATTATGTAAAATATAAACATGAATTACAAAATCAATTTTAATGAACCAATACCTCAAATGATAGATAGATTAAAGCAAGAACATAATAATTTTGAAATAACTTTTGAAAAGATAGAGAAATTTGCTGGCGAAAATGAGATTAAAAGAGCGATAGAAACAATCCAAGATATGAGTGAATTAATAATCAGACACGCAGTTGAAGAGGAAGCTAG
>JBDUES010000016.1:0-8162 GCA_040297625.1 Candidatus Nitrosocosmicus sp.
CCCACTGCTGAAATCGCCTGTGACAGGTTGAACCAGAACCATATTCTCTTGGTAACATTTTCCATTGACATCCGGTTCTAAGAACATAAACAATACCATCCATTACTTTTCTATGAGGAATTACAGGACGACCTATCGTGTTATTTGGTTTTCCATCTGGTAATATAGGATGAATCATATCCCATAATTTATCTGGAATCTTTGTGATGGTGTGTTTGTTTTTATTCTTATGACAGTTACAGCAGGACATATTTTCATCAAGGTTTGCAATAGCTATAATTCTATCGATTTTTGGGATAGGCTCTTATACTAAATAGTATAGATAACGTAGTGTATTATTTCTATCCATCGTTCCCTCAAAATATGATTACATCAAATACAAAAGAAAATAACTTTGGTATATCTTTTACTAACTAGGGGTTTTTTGATATCTATGCAAAAGTATACTTTAATAATGAAACAAGCAAGGACATTGTATTACCAATCTTCAAATGGCAAATTTAAATAAAGGTCCATTACTAATTTATTAATAAATTATAATATTAATATCCATAATCAGATTATAAGTTCTAGTCGGCTATACTTGCGTTTATGAATTAAATCTGTTAAAATGACAGAAATGTATTATCGTTTTTATTCATTATTCTCCAACTCTGAAATTTCTTTTTACTATTGTTAATAATTTTGAAGAAAAAAAAAATTAAAAGTTTATAAAGGTTTCAATATTTTTATATTGTCCATCTTTAAAGATAACTGTTGCCTTTAAATCAAATGTTCCCCATACCTGCCAACCTATTATCTTAAAGCTATTCGACGGATCAGTAGCAATAATTGGGGGCGGAAACAAATTTGGAGGTTGAGGATTATATATTACTCTTTCAATTTGTTTCATTATTTCAGGAGAGGTATTAATCCATACAGTGATTTGTTCATAAAGGTGTTTGTCTCCTGATTGCATCTGTTGATCAGATGGTATCGGATCTGCTTTATACATTAGTTCTAAAGGATATACATTAGCATTAGAATTAATTGTCGATAAATTATTATTTGATATACCCGATAATTTTATTCCTGCATTATTATTGTTATTTGAAGAAAATGAAATATACCTTGACAATTCTGTTATACTGCCATCTTTAAAATACACGTTTGCTGTAAGTGGAAATTCTCCCCATACTTTCCAATATCCTGCAAAATTATCATTTATAGAAATAGATGATTGATTGCCATCTGGAAAATATTTGGCTGGTTGAGGATTGTATACTACTTTGTATATGTTAGATAAAACCTGGGCGGGTGCATCAAGCCAGACTCTAATATTATATCTTGAGGATGGATCTGCTGAATTAATTTTACTAGCATTATGTATCAATGTCATATTGTTATAAAACATCGATGATAATTTAATAGATGATTTTATTACTGTTGATTGATTTTTTGAATTAGTAGTATTACCATTATTAGCTATTGGATATTGAATTATAGGTGTTTGAGATGGTGGTGATATAAGTGATGTAGTAGCAGGAGTAACAAGAACATTATGCTTGTCTGTTACTGTGACGGTTGAAGTACCCTTTAATCCATCATTATCTTTAACAGTTAACTCAAACACTAATTTTGTATCTGTTGATACATTCGGAGCTATAAATAATGGAGATACATTGGATGTATTATCTAATTTAACTGCTGGACCCTCAATCTGCCTCCATGAATAAGTTATATTATCACCACTATCTGGATCAGTACTTTTTGTACCATTTAATAAAATCACATACCCTTCATGTACTTCTTGCGACAAACCAGCATCAGCTATCGGTGGTTTGTTAATTGATTTTTTCGATTGATTTTTTGGTATAGATAACTGTGAGAGTTGTGGTTTTTGTTTTGATATAGATTGTAATTCCTGATTTAAGATGTTGGCACTTGTAGTAGTATTAGTAGATGAAGCGATAACAGGTTTTACTGTCACCGCTACTATATTGTTGGTATTGTTGCTGATCATGCCTTTATCATCTGTAACCGTTAAACTGAATTTCAGTAATGTATTGTTGGATGTATGAGGAGCCGTAAAAGATGGAGTTGAACTATTATTGCTATTATTATTATTAGTTAAAAAAACAACAGGTATTCCAAATACCTGCTTCCAGGAATAGGATATTATTTTGTTACCATCTGGGTCATAGCTCTTTGAACCATCCAGAGTAACTGTAGCATTCTCTTTTACTGTTTGAGAAGGACCAGCATTAGCTATTGGAGGTCCATTAACTTTAGAAAATATTTCTATGCGGTTGTTTCCTGTATCTGCAACATAAACATTGCCAGCATTATCTACTGCAATTCCTGTAGGATTGTTTAATTGACCATCTCCTGTACCTTTAAAACTCCACTTTACAATAAAATTCCCGTTATTATCAAATTTTTTGATTTGACTATTTCCCGCATTTAGAACATACACATAGCCTATAGAATCTACAGCTATGCCTGTAGGACCCTGTAATTGATTATTTCCATCCTCTGCAGAGCCCCATTTTGTGATTAATTTTCCAGCACTATCGAACTTTTGGATGTGGTTATTTGCTGAATCGATAACATACACATAGCCTATAGAATCTACAGCTATGCCTGTAGGATTCTTAAATTGTCCGTCTCCAGATCCTTGAGATCCCCACTTTGTAATAAAATTACCATTGCTGTCAAATTTTTGGATTCTATGATTTCCAAAATCAATTACATATACATTATTTCCTGATGAATAAGTGGCAATACCTGTAGGGTTACTGAATTGACCAACCTCTTGTCCATTAGAACCCCATGATTTAACAAATGAGCCATCTGTTGTATATTTAAAAATCTTGTTAGAAATTGCCCCAGATTGATAGACATTCCCAGAAAAATCTACTGCGATTCCTTGAAGATTGTTTGTTTGGGTATTACTATTGATAGTTCCATTAGTAGGCCAAGAAGTGAGAGAATTGCCGTCACTATCGAACTTTTGAATTCGATTGTTGCCTGTATCTAATACATAAACATTGCCAGTAGGATCTAGAGCGATAGAGGTAGGATTATTAAATTGGGTATTACCAATACCTTGAGAACCCCACTTTTTGACAAAAACGTATTTCCCTGTATCTGTTGCATTTGTACTTGCAAAAGCATTTTCAGAAGCAGCTAATATAATTGATAATAAAAATAATAAAGATAATGTTAAAGGCAGAAAAAAGGATATTGTATTTTGAACAATAACTCTTGTGGACATTGCCATTTTTCCATCACTTGTAGCACACAATGTCCTCCTCATCCCCATGAATAACAACTATTTTTTAATAATATAATATTAAGTTTTTATAGATACCAAGACTATAATAAAAACCAATATCATATCGAGTTAGGAGGTATGTAATTCAAATTATCAAGGTGCTGAATGAAATTTATTTTCCAAAAGGAGATTGTAATGCTTGTATTAGAATATTAATACCTGTGTTCGACGAGGATTTACAAGACATAAAAAAATCACGGAATCATAGGCATCAGAGGTTTTTATTTTTAATAGATAATATCCATATGGAATATTCTGTACTTTGCTACTCATAGGCAGAAAGGAAAAAGGTACGAAAAAAAAGATAACAATATTAAGCGAATTTTGAAATAATAATAAATTCGTTTATTTGTTCTTCAGTATATGAGTTAATATTTAATTCTTTTGCTAAATTATCATTGTTCTCTACTAATATAGGCGTATTTTCTGGTTTAATTTTCTTTTTAAAATTTAGTTGGTTCTAATCACAATGATAAATCTATAGGTCAAGATATATTTTTTTAAAAAAAACATTACAGAAGATACGGATTAATTGCGTATTTTTATGAATGACAAATATAAAGAATAAATGTAAAAGATACATATCCTCTGGTTGGTTGAGTTAACTATGGAGATGGATAATAAATTTATTATTGATATGGGGATTATGAAAATAATTGGATACGATTATTGTTGGTATCCATCACATACGTATTTCCAGATGAATTTACAGCTACAATCGGATTTTAAATTTATATAGATTTACTTTTGGATTTTAATGCTATAATGCCCCCTATAATTCCACCAATTGTAGTAATAAGAGCTCCAAGAACTGTTGGCTCCAAAAGCGGATTTTTAAAGTTGTTACTTTGTTCTGCTGGGCTCGGGGTTTTGTTACTGCTGCTGTTGCTATTAGTATTTGATGTAGTTTTTGTGGTTTTGATATTGCTTGTAATATTTGGTGCAAGTGTGTTATTAGAATGATTGTTAATTGTTTTGGTAAATTGTGGGAATGTGGTATTTGATAGATTTTCAAAATCAATCGTGTTCATCAAAGCTGGATTTGTAATCGACGTTAATGAAGGAAAATCGGATTTTTTGCCTGATGGGTAATCTTGTTGTTGTATTGCAAAATTATATGATTTAGATTGATTGGAAAGATAAATTCTAAAGTCTCCGCCCCATTTATCACTTTGACTAAATATGTTAAATGTCATATTTTCAAAATATTGTCCCAATTCAAGTGTATTTCCAATTGAAGATGCACTTATAATAGGTTTATTTTGTTCTTCATTTCCTATAAAATATTGAGCTTTTTGATTTCTTATTAATGTAATATTTTGATTGGTAGATTTGACATTCTTACCACTTGGATTATTGTGAACATTAGAATCAAAAAGAAAAATTATAGAATCTTTATCGTCTTGGCTGTTGTCAGGTATCTCAAATATACCATATATTGAATTGGAATTGGGTTCATATTTTAAATTCAAAGTGACATTTTGATTTATCGAATTTGCTGACTGAAAGGTTATCTTTTTCTCTAGTTCTTTTTTTAAATTATATTGATCTAATACAGATCCTTTTTGTGGAAAATCATCTTTTATATTACTTGATATAGGAACAATAACAATGTTAATATTGTTCTTGGTATTGAGAGCATAACAAAAATTACAAATAGATCCAATAAGCAATGCTAAAAAAAATAGAATAATAGTGATTGGAGCAAGATACTTAATTTTATATATATAAAAAAAAAGTAATTTATTATAATGTTTTTGCATGTTTCCTTAAACTCGCTATTTAATCGTTTTTACTACTATAAATTGAATAAATTTTCATACCCTACTTATATTTTGAATTTGTCATTTTTATATTCTATACATCAGACATTTATGATGTTTGAGCAAAAACTTGGATATTGTTATTTGTCATATCAGCAACATACACATTCCCTGACACATCAACAGCAATACCAATGGGGCTTGAGAATTTTCCTTGATCTATTCCACTTACTCCCCATTTAGTAATAAATCCACCATTACTATCAAACTTTTGAATCCGGTGGTTTCCCATATCAGCAACATACACATTCCCTGAAGCATCAACAGCAATGCCTGCAGATCTTGTAAACTGTCCATCGCCTGTCCCTTGGTGACCCCATTTTGCAACTACCCTTACACTAGTAGGTGGATATGTGCCCGTCTCAAATTCTACAAACTTTTGTATGCGATGATTATTGTTATCAAAAATATATATAAAACCATTATTTACAATACCGGTTGGGAAACTAAATTGTCCATCGCCTAATCCATTTGAACCAAATTTAAGAAGTTCTTTGCCATCAGTACTATCTTTTATAAATTCGTCAGAAAGTGTACTGGTATAATATACATTTCCAGAAGGAGATATTGATATACCAGATAGATAAGAAGGGTTAGCAGAAGAATCTGAGCCAGTTTTCCATTGTGTGAGAAATGATCCATCACTTGTAAACTTTTCTATGCGACTATTGCCAGAATCAGTTATATATATATTGCCTACAGGATCTATAGATATGCCACTAGGACTATCAAATTGTCCATCACCAGAACCTTTAGATCCCCACTTTGCAATGAATTTGCCATGAGTATCGAATACTTGTACCCTATTGTTTCCTGAATCGAGAACGAAAACATTATTTGACGAATTATCAATAGCAATGCCAGTTGGCCTTACAAATTGGCCATCCGCTGCTCCTTGAGTTCCCCACCCTTTGATAAAGGAATAATTTTCTGTTGTTGTTGCATGTGCAAATATTAAATATGGACTTAGAATAGAAATGGCAATAATCGTAGAAATAGGTAAAATAATTATTCTTAAAGTTTTTTCTATCATATGTATAAATTATAAATAAATCTAATGATATAAATAATTTTTTGATTTTTGAAATCATTTGCCAAATCATTTTCATGTTTTATAACTATTGCTTAATTTTACAATAGTAAATCACTCAATACTTTATAGATTTCTTTAGTTTTGTAATAATAAATAATAAATAGATCTCGTGCTTTACATAACTCAGCATTATTATCTATGCCAATTAGTATAAGTATACAAACTACACTTTTTCATCTGTTTATTTTTTTATAAATGCTTATAGATAGGTTGATACCATTACCAGCCGTTGTAGTTCCTAATAATACCGCAATTAAAGAAATGATAAGAATTTGTGTTACCATGCCATAGTGTTTGATCTGGGTATCCTTTTAGATTTGCCATATTTTTAATCCCTATACTTTTAAAATGTATCAAAGTATTATGTTTCCAAAGGAATTTAAAAATAAAGATAGGAATAATTGGTTATGGCAATTAACTTAATTATTTCTAAAAGAATGAAATACAGTAGATCTCTTGCATAATTAGAAACAATCCATACTTTCAAGTATGGATGGTGTATCTGTTTTTACCGAGACTGGTTAATCATTCTATAGTTTACCAGACCCGATACTATGTCTGATATCATGTTATATTCTCTTAACCTATTTCTAAATACATCATTCATTATCCTGTATTTTTTTCAATCGACAGATGATAGTATGCTCTATCACTATTCTCTTTTTTTTGTAGAGTGAAATTTGTTATACTCTTTTTCTTCTTGGGATAGATCCTGTTGATTCTTTTTCTTTTTATATGGTAATGCTGATAGTTGTTCTGGGAAATCTTTTTCTACACCAAGATATCCGAGATCAAGCACATTAACAACCTGTTTTGGGGTTAAAGGATGATTCTTTTTATATTTTTAAAGACATAATCATGCCTATGTCCTTTTTTATGATTTGCTTTATGAAGGATATAACCACGATTGTTAACCATCATAAGCTGGTTCTTTACAGCAGTGTGTCTTTTCTTCTTGCCCGAATAGAATATTACATTTTTCTTCTGTCCTTATCTACCGGTCTTGGTATCTACTGCTGTTCTGTACAATCTGTGAAAGACAGAAAGCCTGGAAAATATTTCTCTACTTCCTCTTCTGGTGTCCTCAACCTCTTTGTTTTGTTGTATATCTTCTGCGGAATTGGTACACACTTTCTAATTAGTGGCTCTATCTTTTGAATATCTCTGCAAATGTTACTCTGATCCAAATCAAATAAGAAGCCAGCCAAAGTATAGGTTATATGAAGACGATAATATACTAAAAGCATTAGAAATCTGTCTTTTATATCTAGTTTGAAATGTCTTCCTATAGCACCTATTTCTCTTTCTCTATCTTTTCTTTTGGATAACCGCTTGATCTCATGTTTGTCATATCTTTTTGCTATCTCGTTGTAAATATCATCAAACTCTTTTACTGTTAGACCGGTGAATGATTTGAAAAGCAGTGGTTTTTTGGATAATCTCTCGTATGAAAGCAAGGAGAGAACAGGTTGATGAGGAACTAATGGTTATAAAGCTGTTTATTCTAATTATGCAAGAGATCTCATCTATAAAAAGACAGGTATAAGATACCATGAAGTACATATCTATAGACTGCTTCATAAGGGGGCTTTTCTGCAAGGATCCCACAGAAGAGATTTGTAAATACGTCCTCAAAAGAAGAGAAAGGGTCCTTCAAAAAGGGATACAGGAAATACTCTCGCAAATCCCAGAAGGATTTACAATAGCAGTACAGGATGAATCCATATTTGTACATGACGTAATCATTAGAAGAAAATTATGGCTTCCAAAAGGGATCAGGCCGGTAGTTACATCTACAGGATCACATCAGAGGACATGTGTATTTGGTACACTTACTAGAGAAGGCAAGCAATTGTTCCGACAGTACGATATGTTTAACCAGGACACTTTTCTTGACTATTTGAAACAAATAAAGAAAAGACTAGGAAAG
>JBDUES010000017.1:0-5610 GCA_040297625.1 Candidatus Nitrosocosmicus sp.
AATATAGGCATTTTTCTTACTATTTTTATCATCCCTTTTTAGCAATAAGATAATTATTAAAAAAAAGTAACTTAAAAGGTGATTGGTACAAAAGCAGAATATGGGATTAAAGTTAACATTATACCTATAATTAAAAATTGAAAAATCTCTAAAATACATAAAAAATCTTGATTATTGTTAGAAAGTATACTGTCTAACATAAATTCGTCAAGTCTTTCTATTAGATCCTTCCCTTAATGAGATTGTATGTATAGCATAATGAAATTACCCGTTATATTGTGCTCATATACTGATAGAATTTTTGTAGAGATGCTTTGACGCCCTACAAACTTAACATCTTAACTTATTGGTTAATATGAACAGTATAGAATTATGTTAATCAGTATAGATGTAATCTACTTACTTTTAATGTTATCCCGAATAAAAATGTCCTCAAAAAAAGGACAAAGTAAAATGAAATTAATAAAAATTTCATTTAAAAATATAATATTAATATTATTGGATAAAAAATTAAAGATAAAGTTTCTATATGGTGTTTTATTTCCATTCTTCTTGCTTTCCCTCATTCACAAAATTTAAAATATTGTTTGTTTTTATCAATATCATCCAGTATTTTGTTGTTGCAGTTGTATTAAGATCTGAAGTCGAATTTGTAGATGTTGATAAGTCGATTAATTTACCTTGGATTTCCTAGGTTTGTCATATATGGTTCAGGAAATGCAATATTAGATCTAGATTCAGGACAACCGAATCCACCTTGGATACTTTCCTTTCAACACCATTAAAAATTTTATCTGTAGACTTGTCTGCTTTTTGTTCTCCAGAAGTACCGGGAGTGCACATAAATGGCACACTTATAGAGTGTTATTGATGGTTCCAAACAACCTGTATTGATATGTGGTCTGAATTGTAGGATAGAATAGAGCGTTATAATGACCTGGATCCCTAATTGCGGGTGCCAAATTAAAGACCTTCTTTTTATCGCCTGCGGTAACTTCTACCTTGAGAGTCTTTTCTAATCCTTCAATATGCTTTGTTCCATTTGCAATAGAATTCATTGGATCTTTAGGATCTGGAGTATCAGCAAAAAAGTCTACATCTGACTTATCACCTACAAATACAGGTTCATTCTGAGAACCAACCACCAATAAATAATCTTTGCCACCAATATTAAACAATTGTCTTTGATGCGCAAGAGCAATCTGGCAATTAATAGAGAATATCAGTAATGCAGCTGCGCCAATTGCTCCAAACATTAAAAGATTTTTTCCATCATTATTTCTAGTTATCATAATTTGTATATTACCGTCATTATTGAGTTAAGATTTTTTTCTATAATATTTATTGTTCATTCGTAGAATGAAACGAAATGATCATTTAGGAAAAATAAATAGAATAAATACGTCAGTCCAAATAACAATTATTCCAATGCCATATGGATAAATGATTTCATTTAATAAACCCATAGAATAATCTCTCCTTGATAAGACTCAAAGAAAAAAATTGTTATTCTTAATCTTGCTTTTCAAACATATCTGTCGTTTCTTTAAGTTGTTGTTTGCTTTTTTTAAAGAAATAAGCACTTGCAGAGATAACTAAAATAGCTAATACAAATGCAAGTATTGCAAATGAGTCAAATGAAGGTGGAGATTCCGACTGATTCATTGAATTGTTACTGTTTACACTACCTAAAGATGATTTTTGTTGTTGTTGTGATGGTGATAGAGTTGTTTTTATCGAGGATAATGATGCGTTGGTAGTTGATGATGGTAGTGACTGTATATTAACATTAAACTCATTATTAAGATCATATGCACCTGTTCTCTGTGCGGTTGTTTGTACACTCCAGTTTCCTTTTTGACTAAGATAACCACCAAAGATGGAATATACCCCTTCAGAAATCTTTTTTAAATTAACAACAATGGACCCAATATTTGCTTGGTCATTTGTAAACTGCATAACTACATTTGTTATATTTTTGGCAGGTTTACCATCCATCCCTGTAAAGGTAATCTTGAATGTATTAAATCCAGCGTATAATGGATTTATTTCAGTCTTTGTATTTGTATCCAGTATTTTTACATTATTTAAGTAAGAGTTGTTTGCTACCTTTGGTGTAGATGTATTTAGATTTTTCAAACTAGTGGAATCCGGAGATAAATGGGAACCAGTTATGCTAGGCAACACCATAGTAGTAGCCTTTTGTCCATTGTTATTATTTTGATTTTGTTGTATTATATTTGTATTTATATTACCATTACCGCTATTACCCATCATCATTATCGAAGATGACATATTCATTGAAGGGGGAGACGTTATTGTGAGAATAGATGCAACAAATAAAACTACAATTCCAAGTAAAGATTCTATTTTTATCGTTTTACTAAATTTGGAATAAATATCACGAGTAGAATCTTTGCTGGTTATCCTATTTTCATGGTCTTTAATATCGTTTTTATTTCCATTAGAAAATCTCTTATTATAATTAAAAAATCTACCATTATCCATTACCTTATTCATAGTTGAAAGCAGAATTGTCTGTTTTTTTGCCTCCTTTTTAAATATGGATGCGATAGTATTTTTCGATTTGTCACCTCTTCTTGTAATTAATGCTATATTAACCATGTAATTATGAAGTGTTATTTGATGATACCCGCCTAAAACGACCACGGGCAATGCAGTTAATAATTTTATTATAAGAATAATTCCATATGAAGTATCTAAAAGTGCAGTAAAGCTATGTAGATGTATCCATGCCATATAAAGACCACTAACACCAATTATTCCAAGTGATATTATAGCCAATAGAGAAAACCTTGGAAGTAATAATGCAAGGAAATAATCACCTTTTGATATAGGTGAGTATTTTTCATTTGTTTCCGTGCTTTCGGATGATGATATAAGTTTATCATTTTCTTGCATATGGCTAGAATTTAGACTTGTTCTTGACTTACGCTTTAATCCTCCGTTCAGGCCTACTACATCGAGTGATATATGGCTTTTGACTAATACTAAAAGAACTGTGGATATATAAAATAGACCTCCAACCCATACGGATACTGCCATAAAGTGTAGCCAATCTAGAGATATTGCAATTGAAGGTAGAAAAGATACCGCCGAGTTATGACTTATCATGCTATTTGCAAAAATACAGATCGCTCCTGCTACTAATGCAAGATACAAAAGAAAAATTGGTTGGTTTCTTTTATTTTTGGCATTATTGCTATCGTCTATTTTTTGGTTTTCATAATTTTTTTCGGATTCTCTTTTTATTTTTCTTTTTTCTAAAAAGTAGTAACTTAATGAGGTAACAATGACTATTATGAATGCAAGGTTTCGAATCATCCACACCTTTCCAACAGAATCATATAACAAAGATCCGGCTAAAGAAAAGAAATTTGAATTTGAATTAGACAAATTATTTATTTGTAAAAGGAATAAAGCAGTTCCACAAACAAATATGGCAATAGAACTTGTACAAAGCATTATTACAAATATTTGTAAAGGCTTAAAGCGAATCTTTTCTATTTGATTGCCATTATTATCATCAAGATTAGTATTAACATTTTCATGTTTAACACTTTTAACTGAATTTATATTTTTCTTATTTTCGGCATTTGTAGACAATAATAATTTATTAACAAATTTATTGTTATTCCAGAAAAAAAGATGCGATATTATACCGCCTACAATTGCCGCTTGAGCAACAATTAAAGGCCATTTTATTATACCATCTAAATTAGAGGTTACTGCTTCAGTTTTTACTTGATTTTGTTGTGCAAAATTATTATTGTTATTGTTGTTTGTTGAAATGGCTGAACCTGATTGTACCTTTAATGAAGGATTTGCAGTATTTGTTGACGATGGGTAGCCACCCACATTTCCTATTCCAAAAACATATGATCCCTTTGCAATGTGACCATCATCTGCAGACATGGTCAACCAAGATACGGTGTAAACACCATCTGTTAATTTATTTTTATCTAGTGTAACTGTAGCCTCTCTGTCATGTTGCTGTCCTGTGATTTTAAAATCATTATTATCTATTCTCTGGTTATTAGAATTTAATACTTGTATATAACTTACTTTAGGATCAGGTCTTTCAGAAAAAGATATTGTTACTTTCGATGGCAATGATTCATTTTTGTTAATTATTGAATTGGGTGCAGGAGAATAAGTTACTGGTAGAGCATGACCATATACATTATGAAAATATAGAGGATTTTGTATAAATGATTGGGAAAAGAATAAAGTTGAAGCAAATATAATTGCAAGAGATAGCAAAAGAAATAACTTCATTGACCTTGGATTTTGTTTAGTGGATGTAATCTTATTTATATCATGATTATTTGACATTTACTTTGCTATCGCCTTTTAAGATAATTTTTCATTATTTTCATATTATTCAAAATACAAATATGTAAAAATAATGATAGCAATGAGCCGAAAAATATTCCATAATGTAGATTGCAGTTCGTTTGAACTGAAATGGTTGTTGACATGTTGATTTCATTATCTTGGGAATGCATTATTTGGGGTGAATTAAAATACAGAAAAACAATAAAGAGTAAAATTTACTACTAATTTTATATGTTCATTCCCTTTTTCTACATTTGATTTTAAATTATTCATTCTCTGCATCAATCTATTTGAAAATTGGTTTTGCTAACATAGTATTGTTTGTCATATTCTGGCTTAGTTGACCTATCTCTTTTTCTAAGATTGATATTTTGCTATTCATATCCGTGTTTGAGGTATACGGCTCTGGAAATGATGCAGTCGATCTTGGTTCAGGACATGGAAACCCTCCAACAACCGCTTTGCTTACGACACCATCAGAAATCTTGATACTAGAATTTGATATTATGGTATCTTCACTTACTGAGCCTGGGCTACAGGTCCATATCAAACTTAATGGTACACTACTTACGTTTCCAAATACTCTATAGTTATAGGTTGTTTGAACTGTTGGAAAGAATGTAGCAGCATAGTGACCTGGATCTTTATCTACTGGATTAAAGTCTAATACTTTCTTTTTGTTCCCTGCAGAAACTTCCACTTTAAGTGTTTTCTCCAGTCCTTGAATTGGTTTTGTACTATTGGGATCACTATTAGTAGGGTCCATTTTATTGATGGGAGTATATGCAAAGAGCTCTACGCCTGACTTATCATCTATAAATGTGGGTTCATTTGCATTTCCTACAAGAAATACATAATCTTTACCTCCAATTGAAACTAATTGCTTTTGATGCGCACTTGCATTTTGAAGAGTACTTACCAAGAGTACAAATAAAATGGACACTCCAATTGCGCTCGATAATATTATAAAGTTGTTAATATATTTCATAATAGAGTTCTATAGACATTTTGATTTAATAGGGTTTGTAGTATATTCGACGAATGACCACATTAATTTGAATTTTTTATTATGGTATTATATTACACTATAATAATGCATACATTAGTAACCTATATTGATTTAACTTAGAGCCTATCCCAAAATTATCTTTCTATATATGATTATGCAACAAGAGAACTGTACCAATCCAAGATAGTTCTCGACCTTCTTTTCATATCGTGTGAATAGTTTCCTGAACCTGTTGTGCCAAG
>JBDUES010000018.1:0-7862 GCA_040297625.1 Candidatus Nitrosocosmicus sp.
AGATGATATCCATTACTTGCTTTGCCTGCCAACCAGATGGGTTTTCGGATATCTCTTGTTTTATCTTTAACATCTTTTTTTGTGGGATTAGTGTAGGTCTTCTACCACTTCTTGGTTGATCTTTTAATCCTTCTATGCCAAGTTTATCAAATCGGCTTAACCACTTGTATGCCTACCATCTGGTTTTGTGTAATTCTCTTTCAGATATCTTTGATGCTTCCTGACCATCAATTCTAACTCGTCTGACAAGAAGGATTCTCTCTTTTACGTCCGAATCTATCCCTTTTTTATAAGCATTGTTTATCTGTTCTGAAGAAATACCCAAGGTAGGCAATAATATACAGAGAGATGAGTAACTAAGTAAATGTATTAAGGATAAGTAAAGTGTCTAAGTTTGTGTCGTTATTTTTTTTATAAAATATTGATTATCTATACACAGTGACAATCAATTTAGAAAAAATATGACGGCATTATCTATGACACTAGACTTAAAATTATTTTTCAATTGTATGAATTTATGTTAGTCAGTATATTTCTCTCTGTCGAGCCAATGTAATCGTAATTATTTTTTGATATTCTTTAGATAAATTAGTATTAACATCAATTACTGCATTATTTGTTTTTTCATAGGGACTACCTATTCTTTCAGGCAAGGAATCTGCTTGGTTTTGTTTTGTGATAACACTATCAAGGGGAACATATTTGTTGTCTGGAATTGTCACCCTCCTGTCATAGTACTTGAAGTACCTATTACAACATTGTTTTCAACCTTAGCATTAAAAATTATACTTTTCATTCCAATAAATGTATAGTTTCCAACCCATGCAGGATCATGAACTAATGAATCATGAGCAAGACTTGTATTATACCCTACAAAAACTGAATAATCATTATCAAATCTAGAAATAGTTCCTAATAATAAATCACCACTCAAAGAGTAACGCATATTATCTAATTTTTTATCATGAGTAGTAGTTTCTAAACCATGGAGTAATACTCCATCCTGTATATTTGAAAGATCACCTAAGTAAATTGGAGTTCTTTCATCGGCTCTACACACGGATGTAGATGCAGCTAAAACAAATTTTCCGATATGACAATTACCAATGACTATTGCAAATGGATGAATAAATGCCTGTTCATTGATTTGTGGATATGTTATATAAGGATTAAAATGTGTTTGAACATTTTCATTGATGTTAGGTCACCAAAAGGTACTGGATAATGATTATTTTCTTTATAATAGACTGTTTCATTTGTGTCAGCTAAAACAAATTCTGGTTTTATAGCAAATAAAAAACTAAAAACTAAAATTGTCAACAATATCAAATTTAATAAAAGTTTATACACAATTCTTGTTGGTTATAGATGATCAATATTTTTTCTTTAATCTTCAAGCTAAAAAAATATAGATACCAATATGATGATATGTTATAAATATGGATAATACTATTAAAAATAATAATAAAATAGAATTATGTTTGGATGAAATCAAAATAACAAATCTTAACAAAATTGTTAAAGAATTATATAAATCAAATACAATTGAATCGGAAAGCATTGAAGAATTTTTAAAGTTGACTGTTTTTATAATATTATATGAATATGATAAAAATAAACAATCATTGAATGAGTTTTATAGACAAAATATGGAAATCTATAAAAAAAATAAGGACAATAGATCCCTTGCTAATTAGAAACAATTTATACTATCCCGATGGATTTTGTATCTGTTTCTAGGGATAATGATGATCATCCCATAGTTTACCAAACCTAATACTATTTCTGAAATCCTGTTGTACTTTCTCAATTTGTTTCTAAATACATCATTCATTATTCTGTATTTTTTTATCCTGCAAATAGTATGCTCTATAATTATCCTTCTTTTAGAATGATTAGATGGGATTCTTTTTCTTTTTGAGATAATTCCTTATTTTCTTCTTTCTGTAAGGTATCGAGGATTTTTGTTCTGGAAAGTCCTTTTCTACACCAAAGTATCCAAGATCAAACACATTTACAGCATTTTCTGGAGTGACCGGATGATTCTTTTTATAAAAGTCAACATCATGTCCATGTCATTTCCTATGGCATAATTTATGAATTATGAGACCAGGCGGGTGTTAGTTGTTAACCATGAGTCGATTCGTGACTCTATGTTTTTTTTCTTCCCCATAGAAAAATATACCTTTCTATTTATGTTATTTTTAGGCATTGATTGTATCTGCAGTCTGCATGCTGTACAATCTATAATAGTCATAAATCCAGGAAAATATTGTTCAACTTCATCTTCAGGTGTTTGCAGTCTTTTTGTTATTTTGTATATCTTCTGAGGTATTGGAACACATTTTCTAATCAGGCATTCAATTTTTTATATATTTCTGCAAATGTTACTTTGGTCCAAGTTAAAGAGAAATCCAGTTAAAGTATAGGTTATGTAAAGACGGGAATAAACATGTAGAATAGAAATCTGTTTTTAACATCCATCTTAAAGTATCCTCCAGCAGCAGCACCAATGAACAGTTTTCAATTCTTTCCTTTGGATAATTTCTGTATCTCATGTTTGATATATCTATTTTCTATAAACATTATCAAACTCTTTCACTGCAATACCAGAGAATGACTTGAAAAAGCATTGGTTTTGTGATTCGTTTATCACAGGAAAGCAAAGAATGGACCGATTAAAGAAGAAAGATGATTATAAAGCTGTTTGTTCTAATTATGCAAGGGATCTATTATTTCTGGACCAATCTTTGCAAGAGAATTAAAAAGTTTTATCTATTTTTACATGTAAAAGTATCGTTATCTATAAGATTTAAATTCATTTTATTCTAATTACAAAAATTCAAATAATATAAAAGTAAAAATAATTAACTAACAAAATAAATTGATATCATTTTTTTGCTCATCATTTTTAAATTTAGTTATTCCTTAATTTTATCCGAATTGATGTTCGAGTCATCCATCCCCTTATCTTCTTCTTCTTCCCCCTCTTTTAGCAAATCTTCTTCAAAATCCCTCTCTTCTTCATCTGCTTCTCCATCAAAAAATTCCATAGGATATATATTTTTTATAAAATCATTCTATTAAAGATTTTGAAATAAGATTTATTTTTATTATTTTACATATGATCATATGAAAAATGCATATTAATAAAAATCAAATGATAAAATAACCTCATTTTTAAATCGCTTTTAAAAAATAATTAATTTGCATCACATATCTAAAAAATTGCAAATAATAAAAAAGTAAAAATTATAGTTTTAGAACAGAATTAAAAATAATTCTATAAATATTTTGGATAAAATTATCTATTATAAATACCGCCATACATTGTATTTCAACCTTAACCATGAAATAGTACTTTATTTTACAATCTTTAGTATGATACTTTTAAAAAAAAACCATAATAATAAACAATGGAAATTAGAGTATTTTGATACTGTCTATAAAATTTACGATTGGGATAAGAATTTATCTGGATATTTTTTTCCTAATTATGATGTAACAGATGAATCTGAAGATATGGGAAAAAAAACCAATGAAAATTACGATTTTGATGATGAGACAACAGTCATAGACAAAATGAATAAAGAAAATCAAAAAGTCATCGGTGGTAGCCTTATGCTTCCAATGATTAAACTGCATCTTCTGGATAATGAAGAAGGAATCAATTTAGATTATGCTATTAGCGCATTAGAAGAGAATGTTCAAAGAACAAAGAGATGGCGAGAGTGGATACAGTATAATCATGTAGAATTTAACGTAATTGACAGTTCAATATATACTGCAAGAGAAGATAGAAACATGCTGTCTATAGTTTTTAGTATAGATACCTATATTATATTAGGAGAAAAAGAAATTCTCTTTGCTTTAAAACCAGTATTAGACAAATTACATGAAGATGCAATGATTTGATCATTCTTTGAGTGAAGGATAATAGATAAGATTGTTGAATTTGTGATTACTCTATTTGTATAAATCAATACAATACATAAATTTTTTAGTACCAATATAGCTTAAATATAAAAAAATGTTAATTGATGTGTATAACCTACCGCAATCTTACATCATAATAACAGTAATCTTTATCTCTTTTTAAAGAAAATAAGGGTGTTAAATTTTTTAGATTTCGTATTTATTGCTTCAACAATTGTGCATGTTGTAATTCTTCAAATGATTTGGCTTTTGGAATATAGGCTTCCTGTGTAGTAATCACTATTGAATAAGGTCCTTTCAATACTATGTTTCCTTCTCCTATATATTTTAAGGCGACATCAGTGACAGGGTCTCCAAAACCAAACTGTCCATGATATACACACATGTTAGGAACGGATGATATAGCTTGTAAATAACCCACTGGCATTGAAAACAAATCTGGAGCTCTGCCTACAAGGACTTGAAATAGTGGTTGAGCAGGATTATCTGTACTGCATGGTAAAGTCAATGCAATATGACCTTTAGCTGCGTATGGTGTCGAATCGGCTAATAACATAAATTGGTTTTTGCTAAAGTTTTGTCCATTAAGTAATATGGTAGACGAGGATTTGCCGGTATCTGCTTGATGGATATAATTAGTACCTGTAGAAATGAGGTTATAAAGTGATGAATCAAGCTGCAGATATTGATTTAGCATATTACTCAAGTTTCCTGTAGTATAACTAATAGTAATAATGAATGCTATATACACTAGCAATACAAAACAAATTAAAATTAAAGTTGTTTGAGATAAACCCATATATTTTTAATTTAATCTAATATCTATTAATAAAGTTATTTATACTTTAAATTTTTGATTATGAATATTTTACAATTTATTTTATTTTTTTATATGTTTTTATATGTTTTTATAAGATATCTGGGATTTATCGTTTTAGATATTAATCAGAGTAAAAAAGTACATTCAGATTAAAATTACTTTAATTTATTTTGGTAAAAAATGGGTATTTAAATATTAATATATTGGAAGGCAGTATATATACTATAGATGAAAAATGATTAATAGAGAGGCTACTGTTAATGATCAAGAAGAAGCGTTTACCAAATATTATGCTTCTGAATTACGCAAGAAAAAGCAGCAGATCAATAACAATGATAGAGGCTTTAACGAGTTAGAGGATGAAAGAAGGCAAGTTTTTCAGCAAGCAGTGAGAACACCAGGTCGCAGAGGCGAAATATTAAAAAAAGAAGAAATAGAAAAAGAATTTACAAGACGTTTTAAAGAAGATGATCCTACATATCACGGATTAACCAATTAATATATTTTAAATTGTAAGGAATCAAGTAAATTATTTAACTTTAAATCATTCTAATATTACAATAATTTTTTATTAAAAATGCAGTTTATTGAAACTAATTAATAAAATGTTATCTTTTTTTAATTTGTAGTTGTGCCGTTATAAACATTAATTAAGAAAAAACTAATTTAATAAAGCATTAAAATCAAATAATCTTTTATTTTTCTTTCTGCATATTCAATACTCAGTTTGAGAATTAGCTTGTGTATAAGGGTTTTTCATATCATTTTTCTTTTCAGGTATAGTAGAGGTCATTAAAACGCATATTGTGAGGAAGGTAAATGACTTAAAAAGCATCGGCTCTGTCGATAACATGCTATAGACAAGAAAATGATGTTAATGATAGACATTTCAATGGATAATTATGGGCCATAAAGCTGTTTATACAATTATGCAAGAGATCTAGTTAATTAAAATCCAGAATTTTATCTGATTATAGGATCGGATTAAAAAAATAAACAATATAAGAATTGTATTTTTTGTATAATTATATATTATATTGTTACTAGGATCCCGTAAACTCTTCGTTTGGTATTTACTTTTTAGAAGATGGTCAAAAACCGTTAATGAATATCCCACATATTTCCTATTTTATTAAATTAATAAGATTTATCGTGAAATAGGATGTCTCTTGTTTAAAAAGACTAAAAAATAAAAAACTATTTTTTGTATTAATTATATAGGGTTTTTTCTCTAATATCCTCCACCAGATGAAGTAGATTTGTGAGTTGTAGAAGGTTTATGGGTTGTAGAAGCTTTATGGGTTGTAGAAGCTTTATGGGTTGTAGAAGTAGAACTTGTTATGTCTCCTCTTATCTGACCATTTGGATGCTTTACAGTGTGTATATTAACATATGTATTTCCCTTTTTCATTGCAGATATAAGGTCAGTTAGCTTCTTTCCTTTTAGTGGTCCTTCTAACATACTTGGCACGATTTTACCCTGTACTGCAACTTTATTTGTAGCTACAGCAGATTTGATCAATGTTACTACAATTGGTCCGTTTTGGCCTGGTTTTCCAAGATGAATATGACCGCCTGTAACACCTTGAATATTGGTAGCATTAACAGAATATGCTACACTGGCACTCAGTGGTTTGAATTCTGCCACACCTGTAGAAGTTGAATTGACAGATGGTACTTCACTATGTCCTGAAAGTTTAGCAGTGTATTTGGCGGTTACTGCGAATACTGCTGAATTTGAATTAAAAGAAATACTAGCAATTCCTGCAGTTATAACAATTGCAAGAGTGAAAACTAGGATTGAACTGATTTTTTTGTTCATCATTGTAGTATATAAAAACATACTATTTAATCGTATTTCTAAAATATTCTAACTTTTCTCTAATAACCATCCAAGATAACAAATTTCTACTATTATTATTTTATCCGGCATAGTTATATAATTATTACCAAATTTCAAAAATAAAAAAATAAAGTTATTGATATGGTTAGTAATTTGTTAGATTCAATATTTGAGGAAATGAACTAAAATAATATCAATGTCATACTCGATAAACTAGATTCTAATAGAATAATTCTTTTGATTTTTTTGATTTTAAAATTAATAATAATATACTGCCTAACATAAATTCGTCAAGTCATTCTATTAGATCCTTCCTTAAATGAGATTTTTTATATCATAATAATATTACCAAGTGATATTGTGCTCGTATTTAATAGATTTTTTTGTAGAAATGCTTTAATACCCTACAAACTTGACTTACGGGTTAATATGACCAGTGTGAATTATGTTAATTAGTAGATATAGTTCATATAATCACTAATAGACCTAATTAAAAAAGTAGGAGTTAATCAGATGTTTCAATAATAATTGGTAAATAGTTTAAAATTATTCTACCATGCCCCATTCCCATTAAAAATATTATATATATAACTATAACGATTTTTATTTCAAATTGCAATCCAAATAGTATTAATATTCATAAACCTCAAAAAAAACCAATCTTACCCAAATAAGGAATATTCTTATATATTTTATAACATCTTTTATTAAAAACCCATAAGCAATTTTTTTATCGTATTTTTTCAAATATAAATATTTATTTTTATCCAAAACAAACTTGATATTATTTTGATATTTTTTAATATCATATTTAATTGCTTTACCAATTATTGATCCTCTGGTAACTATATCATATTTCTTTCATAATATTCACAATCTTCAAAATCATCAATTTTTGAGGTATGAATCAAAAAATCACCTCTGAACTTGATTGACCATTTTCTTAATTCAATAGTTTTTTTACCAATTGCAAGTAATTCCGCATATGGTTGCTTTATCGAAATACATTTCAATAGTAAAATCATACAATATAAAAAATGATAATCAAATTGTAAAGTATAGATAAATCAAGTTTCAATCTTTCAATACAAGGAGCAATATTTTTTTAACCACTAAAAAAATAATATAAATTATACTATACCATTTAGCAAAAGTACACTAAATAATTCCATATCATCATACTAATATTTACAGCAGAAAAGTCTCTACTGCTAAGAGGTATTTTCGTTGTTATGATTATTACTTTATAAATATTAATTTACG
>JBDUES010000019.1:0-15496 GCA_040297625.1 Candidatus Nitrosocosmicus sp.
GTCTTTGTTCATTTCTTTTAGCTCTGTACCCCAATTGTTAATAACGTCAAATCCTAGGAGTATTTCACCACGTCTAACTAAAGATTGGTTATAGTCGGACCATTTCATATGGTTTACTAGTTGACGCCAGGTAAATGTATTTGGAAATAGAGGAATCATGCAACAAAGCAGTTTATGATAATACAAAATAGATACTCAACATATATGATTAAACAACTTTTTTATAAAGTTCTCATCACAATTATCTAATTATAACAGTCAAAATCTGATAAATTTTTACAATGTATTAAGCATTACAATAAATAATCATTATACAATAAAATGAAAATATGGGACAGGACCTTATGAAAATAAAAAATGATATAATAAAAAATTTATTACAATTGACGATAAACAAATAATTGACTCAAACTATCGAATTGAAAAATTAGTAGACAGGCTCAATCGAAATATTAACAATACATCCAATGTTCATAAAATTAATATCTGAAAAAATATAGATGTATACAATATAAGTTGTATTTCAGAGGGTTTAAAGATAGATATAGTAGTGTATACCGGATAAGAGCTCTTATTCAAAATATAAATATAGATAGTACTATAATAAATTTTGTTATAGATACAGGGTCTACACAGACTATAATAGGTGTAAAAGATGCAATTGAATTAAAATTACTATCAATTAAGGAAGAGACTTTGGAATTAATAAATAATTATAATCTCCCCCTAGAAAAAACACAGACTGCTATTGGATCTATGAATTTATTAAAATTAGATAACATCATACTTACTTTTTATTTGAATGAACTATGTTTTTTTGCAGAACATTCTGAGGCGATCTATATATCTAACCCGGTGATAAAAAATGAGGAAGAATATAAAGTAATAAACGATATCCCTAGTGTTTTAGGTATAAATATATTAAAAAATTATAAAATAGAATTTTCAAATGACACAGTTTTATTAGAAAGGTAATCAACCATCAGACATCTTGTTACACTCATGGAGTAACCAAAGAATATGACGAAGACTAGACAGAACCCTAATCACCATTATTTAATATAAAGTATAAGTACCTTATAATAATATAAACACAGAGTAAGAAAATGAATCAGGATGTCACTGTTGAACATGAGAATGACGAAGAGGATATTCTCTGTAATTATTGTGGAAATGTTATGGAAGCTTGTATGTGTGTTTGTCCTTATTGTGGAATTAGAGATAAATGTGAATGTTGTCTTCTAGATGCAACTACAGGAGGATAAATCTTTTCATAAAAATATAAAGAATATTTCAAACTATAATAAGAGCAAATGCCCAATATTATATATAAATAATGGAAAACGTTAGAGAATCCATTTCTTGGGTTATTGGTGGTCCTCAAGGAAGCGGAGTTGATTCTGCAGCAAATATTTTTATAAAATCCGTTGCAATGGCAGGATTACATATATTTGGTAAAAGAGAATATTATTCAAATATTAAAGGTGAACATAGCTATTTTACAGTAAGAGTTTCAAATGAACCAATAAGATCACATGTGGACGAAATTGATATTCTGGTTACCTTTGATGCTGAAACTGTAGTAAGACATTCGCCCTATATAGTAAATGGCGGAGTATTGATATATGATCCCGAACTTAAAGGGAAAAAAATCGAAGATATTCACACTTTAGATTATTCATCCGTGAAAAAAATAAAAAAAATTCTGGAAGAAAATACCCAATCTTTTGATTTTGTGGGAATATTAGAGAATTTAAAAGGAAGAAACGTAACTTTAATAGAATTACCTTTTTTTGAACTAATTAAAGACTTTTCTGAAAAATCTAATGATCACTCGTTAAGTAAACTTGCAAGAATAACTAATGTAATGTCCTTGGCAGCATCATTAGCAATATTAAATTTTGATACTAGAAAGATGGGAGATGGAATTCGATCGATATTTTCAAATAAACCGAAAATAGCAGAAATTAATATTGATGCAGCAAATTACTCATACAACTATGTCAAATCTAAATATGCAGACATTCCTGAAAAGTTCTCTAGAAGATTAGTTTTTGGAAAAATTAATAATGATAACATCATTGCACAGGGAAGTCAATCATCACCTCTTGGAAAAATAGTGGCAGGATGTAGGTTTCAAACATACTATCCAATTACTCCTGCAAGCGATGATAGCGAATATTTGGAATCCAATCTTGTAATCAAACAAACTGACAATAATAACGGCTCAGTTGTTGTGGTTCAAACTGAAGATGAAATTTCAGCAATTGCCATGGCAATAGGAGCTTCATTAACTGGGACTCGCAGTTGTACAGCTACTTCCGGCCCCGGATTCTCATTAATGGCAGAAGCTTTAGGATGGGCAGGAATGAATGAAGTACCATTAATTGTATCGCTGTATCAAAGAGCAGGACCATCTACCGGATTGCCTACTAGACAGGAACAAGGAGATTTATTATTTGCAATCAATGCAGGTCATGGCGAGTTTCCTAGAATCGTTTATGCATCAGGTGATATTGAAGAAAGTTTCTATGATACAGTAAAGGTATTCAATTATGCAGAAAAATTTCAACTGCCAGTTATTCATATACTAGATAAATTTATTGCAAACAGTATAATAACCTGTAAAATTTTTGACTATAAAAAAATAAAAATCGAAAGAGGCAAATTCATTGATAAATTATATAACTCAAATGCTGATTATAGCATAGAGCATTTTAAGCGCTTTAATCTCAAAGAGGGGCCAATTTCTACAAGAGTTCCCTTGGGAACAGAAAATGGAATTTTTTGGAATACAGGAGACGAACACGATGAAGAGGGTCACATTACCGAAGATCCAGAGATTAGAAAAAAAATGATGGAAAAAAGGATGTCAAAATTGCAATTAATAATTGAACAAATACCTGAACAAGATCAAATAACTGTAGAATTTGAAGATAAATTAAAAAAGAATATTGAAAACACAATTATAATTTTAAGCTGGGGATCAACTAAAGGTGCAATTTTAGATACTCTAGAAAAGATATCTGTAGAATTTCAAAATATAAAATTTATATTTATTCAAATTAAATTATTACATCCTTTTCCATCAAGATTGATAGAGGATAATATAAATAAAAGAATAGAGAAAAAAACAGGAGATAATTTTAAATCAGATTCAAATAGTAAGACAACCATAATAAGTATTGAAATGAATTATTCAGCACAGCTAGATATTTTATTAAAGCAAAATACAACAATTAACGCTGATTTCAACGTTTTAAAATACAATGGAAGACCAATTTCATTTTCAGAATTATATGAGTCATTTATAAAGATAATAAATAATAACTATAATATAGAAAAACGAGTGATTTTAGAAAATGGAGTATAAGCTTTCGGATTATAAAACAGAAGTACATAATGATTGGTGTGCTGGTTGTGGAGATTTTGGTATTTTAAACTCTATTCAAATGTCTCTATCGGAACTTAAAATACCTCCCCATAATGTAGCACTTTTTTCAGGTATAGGCTGTTCTGGAAAAACTCCGCACTTTGTACACACTTATGGGATACACACTCTTCATGGCAGAGTACTTCCATTTGCTCAAGGAGCAAAATTATCAAATCCCGACTTAAAAATAATTGCAGTTGGAGGAGACGGAGACGGCTTAGGTATAGGATCAGGACACTTTGTTAATTCAGGTAGAAGAAATGTGGATATGACGTATATAATTTATAATAATGGAGTTTATGGTTTAACAAAAGGGCAGGCCGCACCTACATTAAAGCTAGGTATGAAAACAAAATCATTACCACAACCAAATATGAATGACAGTATCAACCCCATTGCTTTAGCCATTATATCCGGATTTACATTTATTGCCAGAGGATATTCTTACGATGTAAAACATTTGAAAGAGATCATAAAAAAAGGTATACTTCATAAAGGGCTTTCCTATATTGACGTATTGCAACCATGTCCCACATATAACGACATCAATACAAAAGAATGGTACCAAAGTTATGAGATAGACAATTTGGACCCCTCCAAAAAAATACCCAAAATTTACAAATTAGAAGAAGAAAATTATAATGGTATTGTAAATAATGAAAATGAATTATCACATAAAATATCACTAGCTATAGAAAAATCCAGAGAATGGGAAAAGAGAATACCGGTAGGAGTATTTTATCAAAATGACCAAGTTCTCACCTATGGAGAAAGAATAGAAAACAGAATAGAAAATTATTTTTCATCACCACCTGCAAAACAAGTAATAAACGATAAAGATGGAAATACAATAGCAAATATTGATAATTTACTAGAGAAATTAAAAACCGATTAATTTTATCGTAATACCGATAAAATATTTTTTATATAAAAACAATTTTGATCAAGGTTCTGTCAAGTCTTCGTTTGGTGAATACTTTTAAAATGACTGTAAAAAACCGTTTGGTAATTAGATAAAATTTTATTTCGAATGAATGATAAAATGATAAACTATTTATTTTTGTAGATATTTTCACAGTCTTTACATGTTGTATTGTATACACCAGTTTGCATTTTCATAATTATATTTTCATTTATGTCCTTAAGTAAATTCTTTTCATCGGTTATAATTTTATCAAGACAATCTGTAATATTTTTAAATTTATCCAGAATTGGTTTATAGTTTCTTATATCATATAGACAATTTATTATATCTTCTTGTCTATCCTCAGAAAAAATTCCAAACATTAGGAGACCCGAAGCTGTATGAATATGTAGTGTATTATTATCCCACTGATAATAAATTTGTATTTTATCCTTTTGTTGCCAATGACCTTTTAACACATCTGTTAATTCATATATTATTTCTACCGTATTAATTTCATGCCTGTTGTTTGAAGGATCTCTTATTTCAAAAGCATTTTCTATGAAATAAGATTTTATTAACTCTTCTAAATCATTTCCAAAACTGCGAAGGTTTTTATTATACTCATTAAAATTTTCTTGTAATTTTATAAATCGATTTATAAAATCACCTACATCTTGAATTAGATGCTTAAATGCATGCTCAAACCACATTGATTGACAAATTCCTGATATATCAAATCTTAAAGTCGGCAGAAAATAAAATCCTCTACTGGATTCTATAATACCTTCACTCAATGGTAAAAAGACTTGTTCGTATAACTGTTTATCTATATTATTTTTTATTTCAATAATAGCAGCTTTTTTTTGTTCTTCTTGGAATTGAAATGATTGTAAGCTTTTTCGCCTGTTTTCAACGCTGTCTATATAATTATCGTAGCTAAAAATTCTTCCATCCCAGTCATTATTGATATCTAAATTATCTATAGTTATTGTTAAAAGTTTATAATTAATTATCTAAAATTCTAATAATATTGGTTGTATACACAAGCTTTATATTATAACGTTAAACTATTTTATAGCTTTATGGTTATATATAAATCTATTATTCTTTAACATATTTCTCTAATAACTCTTGAATTACATCATTTTTCTTCCTTCCGCCATGTTTTTCAATGACTTTAATACTAAATTTTCGCCATAGATCTTCTGGTATGTCAATTGTAGTTTTAACCTTTTTTGTCTGCGACATCTCCACTTAAGTATATAAACACTTAGATATTTAGCCTTATCTCTTCTTATACAGTAAACCTTATTTATATCAATGTATAACTGTATCGAAGGGAATAAGGGATTGAGCAAATATCAACAAACCAATAGAGAAGAGTCCGGAAAACTGTTACAAGGGAATGTAAAGAGGATTGACGATGGTAATTACCAAATCAAATCCCTTATTCGTAATGAGATATACCGAATAATTGCTACTTCTCTCGGTTGGATTTGCTCGTGTGCCGACCATATGTTCAGGGGTGTAAAATGTAAGCATATTTACGCTGTAGAATTTAGCCTTGAATTACGCAAGACCGTCGTAGAGATTAGAAAGATAGAAGCAATTGCTATAAGCGGCTGTAAATATTGCAAGTCTGAGAACCTCATCAAGTATGGTTTAAGGCATAACAAGTATGGGGATATACAGAAATTCGATTGCAAGGATTGTAAGCGTTATTTCACTATCATCATTGGATTCGAAAAGATGAAACACAATCCTCAAGGCATAACCACAGCAATGCAGGTATATTTTAGCGGTGAATCGTTAAGAAGTTCAGCACGTTCATTGAAGTTAATAGGGATGGATGTCACTCATCAAACCATCTACAACTGGATAGAGAAGTATACCGATTTGATGGACAAATATCTTGAGAAAATAGTTCCAAAGGTCTCTACAGCGTGGAGAACTGACGAGTTATATCTAAAGGTCAAAGGCAATAAGAAATACCTTTATGCCCTAATGGACGATGAAACTCGCTTCTGGATTGCTCAGCAGGTAGCCGATACCAAATATACCGCAGATGTAAGACCTTTGTTTCAGAAGGGTAAAGAGGTTGCTGGAACTAAACCTAATACCCTCATTAGCGATGGAGCACCGAACTTCCATACTGCCTATAACAAGGAGTTTTTCACGACTAAAAAGCCAAGAACGAGACACATCAATCATATCAGGTTACAAGGAGACCACAATAACAACAAAATGGAGCGATTGAACGGCACAATTAGAGATAGAGAGAAGACCATGAAGGGTTTGAAGAAAGTTGATACTCCTATACTGAAAGGCTGTCAGATTTACCATAACTATATTCGTGAACATCAAGCATTGAAGGGAAAGACGCCTAGCGAGAAGTGCGGGATAGAGATCGAAGGGGACAATAAATGGCTTACTTTGATTCAGAATGCGAGTAATGAAAACAGGAAATCTATATAAATACATATAAATTTTATATAGCCATATCACGTATAATAAAATTGGAGGCAGGTTACGAACCCTTCTTACCCGCAATTAGCAGTATGAATAATGAATAAATACAGCGGGGGATTGGAAGGCATAATGTGTAACCTGATGATCCACTTTATAATCCCAATCTTCTAGTCAGAGATACTGTTATAGGATTAGAGATGTCCATTTCTTTCACATTCTTCAACCTTTTTGATTTAGTATTACAATATGCAATTATATCTGTAATTTCATGAGCTATCGATGGATTATCAGGTCTTAACCCTTTAAGTCTAAAAAATCTTCTCAAATCATTATCTATTTCGAAACCTATTTCTTCAATAGTTGTACGATGTGTAACAAGGAATTCTTTACATAATTTATTTATCTCATCAAACAAAACATGATCGTACTGCTCTTGTATATGTTTTCTTAATGACTGTCTTGTATCCCTTCTCATATCTTCTAGTAAATTATCAATAATTGATCCGCTATTTACAACAAGACATATACAAAAAATATCACTCTTAATATCTAATTTTGTTATAACTTTATCTTTATCTCTTTTTTGTAGATTTCTCATATGTATGGAGGATATTTTTAGTTTTTCATGTATCTGATTAATGACATCCCTTTCACCTATAATAATAGAAAGATGATTCCAATTGTCACTTGTATCCGCGGCACCTATCAACAATCACCTATAAATTTCCATATCTTAAATTTTAATTATTAATTCATTTCACCAAACGGTTTTTTACAGTCATTTTAAAAGTATTCACCAAACGAAGACTTGACAGAACCTTGATCAATAAACTATAAATACATCAGTAACCAAAATCAGGTTTTTACCTTTGTTCCATCATAACCAATAAACTGAATATTTGAAGAAATTAAATTAACAAATAAATCCTCATTTTGTTACAAGTTCTGTCAACATGTAATATATAATCATTGAATCTAATATAACTACGTATTAAAATAAAGGCCCTGATAAAGAAAATGTATGTTAAACCAAATTATTATTGTATTAATAGATATTAAAGAAAAATATTTAATTTATTTATTAAAATTTATAAAAAGAATTATTAAAAAAAAGGGGGGGATTTAATCCCATTTACTCCAAGCAGCCATCCATCTATAAGTCCAAGTATTGAGTTTGGCACCCAACGCTGCAATAGGAACACATAATACCGCACCGGCACCTGCTCCCAAAGCTACGGGACTATTATAGAACTTTCCTACCTGGGGTTCGATTGGAGTCATATATGGAGGCAGAGTTGGTCGTGGATATTTAAATGCCGTTTCCAATGGGTCTGCTACCAATAGTAAGTTTATCATGTTAAACATAGGCAATGACATTCCGACTAATACTCCACCGATAATTATTGCTGCGTGTTTGTTTCGTCTCGTAGCCCAGTACGCCAAATCTAATAGCATAGCCGACGGTATCCAAACCGGTACTGTGACAAAGTCATATGGATAGCCCAGTGCAAACCAAGCACCTTTGGCAACCCATGTATAAATTGTCATGATAGTTGCGTAATACGTAGCTGTTCCAGGAACCCCCGTAAATAACATATAGTATATCGCGCCTACTACAAGCATTGTTGATTGAGAAATAGAAAATACGACAAATGATGTCCATGCCCAGTCAGTATAGAAGATGTAATCTCCTGCATTGATTGTAAGCAAGGTACTGTTTACTGCTACAACAACAATGAACAAATAGTGGGTTGTGCGTCTTAACCAGACCATTATAATGCAATTCTTATAGGTTGTATATAAGAATTTGTTTACTTTTAAAGAAAAATCAGAATTAAAAAAAAAGATAACAATAATAGGATAATTAACCTAAATTAATTAATTAATATGATAAATCAGTGTTAAAATTAAAAATATTTTATAAAATAAATATAAGGATATTACATCCTCATTGGTTTTTCATTAGTAATCTTCAGTATCCAAAACAATCCTAGTGATTCAATAACAGTTAGTACAGAGAGAGCATAGAGACCACTTGGTAATGGATAAGCCCATGGATATATGGTAACACCAACGTATATTCCTCCGGCTGTACCTATCCAGCACAAGATAAAGCCTAAAACGAAAATGCCTTTCATATTTTCGACTCTTTTGCCAATCATGCGTTCAATTTCGTCTCGACTTGATCCTGACGACCCTGTATATCCGGAATTACCTGAAGATCCTCCTGAGGATCCAGAATTACCTCCACCACTAGTTCCTGATGATTTATTAGGACTGTATCCTTTTGGTAAAGTCATATTAAGTGTAATTGTTACAAATCCTTTTTAAATTTTGCTATTCATTTCATCATTGTTATTATAATATAAGATTTCTTTAAGAATTTTAATTTTTTATTAATATATTATCATTATAACCAAAAAAATAGAAAACTTAACAATTATTGTTTATATCATTATTATGTATCATATCCATCGATGAAATAAATTTGTAACTCATAATTATAGATTAAAAAATATTATACTAATAGATCTATGTATAATTTAAATATTAATCCGCTCTAATTACAATTAGATTACGATTTTAATGTAATATCATAAAGAAATTATATTATAATTAAATAATTTAATAAAGATATCCAATAGTATTTTGAGAACTATTATACATCAAAGTATAAGAGAAAACAGACATATTTTGTATGAAAAGTCGATGAATCTAAGTATCACAGATCTCTTGCGTAATTAGCAGTATTAAAAAAATTTCTAAAAAGTTGATACATCTTAACTACAATCCACAAATTAAAATCAATATATTACAATTAATCATTGATAACCTATAAAATTTTGATACATGTCTAATTACGCGAGATATCAATTAGTTACAAAAAGAATTAATATACAAAACTAAAAGGCCATCCAATAATAATTATACCTATATATCGTATATGGTATAAAAAATTATGGCCATTTCATTAATTTCTTCGGAACCAAATTCAAAAGGACAAAAAATAAAAATCATTGAAAATGGCAAGATTGTTAAGGGAAGTACATTAATCAAAAGGGGCTTTGCTCATATGCAAAAACATGGAGTAATAATGGATGTCACAAATGTAGAACAAGCTCAAATAGCAGAAGATGCTGGTGCTGTTGCTGTAATGGTTTTAGACAAACTACCTTACGATATAAGAAAAGCCGGCGGTATCGCAAGAACTGCAAGTATTAAAGCCATTGTCGATATAATGAATGCGGTATCTATTCCCATCATGGCCAAATGTAGAATAGGACATGTAACAGAAGCCAAAGTACTAGAATCATGTGGTGTTGACATGATTGACGAAAGTGAGGTGTTAACACCAGCAGACGATGAAAATCATATATGGAAATGGGATTTTACAACACCGTTTGTTAATGGTGCAAAAAATTTGGGAGAAGCTTTGAGAAGGATTGAAGAGGGATCATCAATGATTAGAACAAAAGGTGAGCCAGGCACTGGAAATGTAGCTGAAGCAGTTAACCATATAAAAAAGATAAATAAAGAATTAAGAGAAGTAAAATCAGCATATCAAGATAGTGATTATCAAGAATTAATAAAACTATCAAGAGAGCATAAAGTCTCATTAGAATTGGTTAAAGAAACCGGAAGATTGGGAAGGATCCCTGTCGTAAATTTTGCAGCGGGCGGAATAACAACACCAGCTGATGCAGCTTTTTTAATGAATTTAGGATGTGATGGCGTCTTTGTTGGATCAGGAATTTTTAAATCAGATGATCCGTCTCAAAGAGCGAGATCCATAGTCATAGCTACTACACATCACAATAATATTGAAGAGGTAATGGAAGCACAAAAATTGGTAGATGAAAAGAAGTCATTGTTAGGTCTGGATACCAAGAATTTAGAGTTAAAAATGCAAGAAAGAGGTCCCTCATTTTGATGGATGATCTAAAAATTGGTATTTTAAGTATTCAAGGAGACATAGAAGAAAACATTCATTCATGCAAGGAAGCTTTAAAAGAATTAGGAATTATAGGAAATATCATCGAAGTAAAAAACCACGATGAGATACTTAAGGTTGATGGTTTAATAATTCCAGGTGGAGAAAGCACTGTAATTAGTATATTAATGTCATTAAAACAATCCAATTGGGAATTACTCAAACAGAAAATCAGTGAAGGTTTACCAGTTTTAGGTACATGTGCAGGAATGATAATATTGGCAAAGAGAGTTCACGATAAAACAATCGGGAAAACAAAACAAAAATTACTAGAAAATCTAGATGTAACGATAGAAAGAAACGCATTTGGTCGACAGCACGAGTCATTTGAAACAGATCTAAATATACCATTGATTGGAGAAAGGCCGTTTAAAGCAGTTTTTATTAGAGGGCCAATTGTTAAAGAAACCGGAAAAGATGTCCAAATTTTAGCTAAATACAGTGATAAAATTGTAGCAGTTCAGCAAAACAATATTATTGGAACATCCTTTCATCCAGAGTTAGCAGAAGATAGCAGAATTCACGCCTACTTTATTAAAATGATTATAAAAAATAAGAAAAACTTACAAAATCATAGTCAATAATTTTAATTTAGGTACCAAAATGATTTAGAATTATTATTTAACAGATTATAAAACAACATGGAATTTAACTTTTAATTTTTGTTTGTAATCAAGAGCTTTTTTCAAAGAATATAATTTAATCGTTACAAATATTCCAATTTTTATTACATTAATCATTTCTAGACGGCATTTAAAGGTTATTTTGCATCATTAGCGAAATACCATACTACGTGTATCACCTTAATGTATTATTCCCCATATTTCTGCGGACCAACACCTAGCATAAGCAGTTTATATAAAATATAAGGATAAAACCAGACCTTCAAAAAAAACTATAATATATTACCTAATGCACCCCCACCGTTTTCCTAATCCCATATAATGATAATTTTGGGTTCTGTTGATTCTTCAGGTGTTTAAAACAGTTGTTGGAAAACCGTTGGTAAATTAATCTACTTGAGCATGTTTTGAAAATTCAAGTTCTTTACAATTTATTAACCGTATTTTTTTATCTTTCTCTTCTAACTGAAATATAAATTCAAATGCTAGACCTTGAAAAACTATTTTAAAATATTCATGACCTTGAGGACATCGAGTTTTTTTAATATTGCTTATATCTTCCTGGTCTGCGATCTTAGACCATTGTTGATGGATATTAGTTTGTATCTCTATGGAAAATTGGGAAAGTTGATTAAAATAATTTTCTATAACTGTTATGGTCCAATAATTCAATTATTATCTCTAGCAATTATTACGAATTCTTTTATATTTCCTTCTTTTACTCTTTGCTCGTATTGCTCTATGATTTTAGTATCTTCTTCAGTCCATTCTGTTTGAGAATTTGTATTATTCATATGTTTTAACATAGGTATAAACATATATTTATAACTAGTTATTTAACTATGAGTTTTGATTGATTTTAGTATGTCTTTCCATTTATCCTTTCCTTTAACTTCCATCCCTGCCTTTTCCGCTGGAGTCTTTCCTTCTAACGCCTGATGAGGCTTTACAAAGTTATAGTAAATCCTTTGTCCTTCTGCGATTTGTGACTTGTTAGATTTCCATCCTCTCTGCACTTTCACTCTTTCTCTTAACGTGCCATTTAGTCTTTCGACTCTGTTATTATTGGCATGTGGTTTATTAATTCCGCACATGGATACATGCTCAACCTTGTCTCTTAACGTTTGCTTTACGCCTTCCCTATAAGCCCTTAAAGCGTCGGTGTAAACTACATCGGGTTTGTTGTTATGGCTATTCTTTATTGCTTCGTTGAATGCCTAAACTGCTCCATTAATATCCCTCTTTTCCGACAACTTGGATGCTATCAAAAACCTAGATTCTCTATCCATCACGTTCCATAGGTAAGCGATTCCGCTTTGACCCTTCATTGTCTCTCCGCCTTTCATCTTTACGAACAACTCGTCAACATGCCATTGATTCGATAGTTGAGGAATCAAAGAATTCACATGCTCGGATATTCTAGGAATGTATCTTTGAATCCAGTCATAGATAGTGGAGTGATGAAGGTCGATGTTAAAGTGGTCACTGACATTCCTTGCAACTTTTCTTAACGACAGTCCGGAGAAATAGAGGTCAAGGCACAAAGTAACAAGTTCGGGTGTAAATTTTATTTTGGTTAATATGGATGGTTCTCTAAATTTGTGCTGACATTCCTTGCAGAAATAGGTCTGTTTGCCGCAATCATAACCATATTTGATAATACGGATAGAACCACAATTATCGCATTTGATTGCATCCTCTGCAAAGACTTGCGTCTTTGGTTGTTCTTCCTTCCTCTTGTGTGCGTCAATAAATAATTGAACTGCATAGATGTGTTTACAGTAATCGATTGTACGGTATTCAAAATCTGGACATGAACAAACCCATACATTTTCCAATAGTTCAACGGCATATTGCTTACCAGCGAATGTTTGTGAAATAACTGTATAACCTCCATTTTCGCTTTGGATGATATTGCCTTGTCGAAGGATTATCGAACCGTTGTTCTTTCGAAAATCTATATTGGTTGCCATCTTATCTACCGTTCTATCTATCGTTATTATATTATTTAAATATATCTATCGCTTCAAAGGCATTATAACGATAGACTTTAAATATAAAAGCGTGTATAATGTATTGATGGTTTTAGAAAGCACCGTCAGTATTGCAAAAGTAGGAACAAAATCAGTAAGGGCAACCGTCCCAGAAGGCATAGTTTCATATTTAGAACTTGAAATAGGGGACAAACTTGAATGGAGAATGGATAGCCAGAATAGTGAAAGGGTAGCGATAGTTTCAAAGAAAAGATTTACTTCAAAATCCCCAGAAGAAGGTTTAGCCTTAAGAATTAAAGAAAAATATAAAAATAAAGGAGAAAAAAATTAAACATGTCTTTTACAAAAGATGAGAGTTTAAAATTAAGAAATATATTATTAGATAAAGACAATCTTCAAATAATATTTGATGGTTTAAGGAATAAACTTGGAGAAATCGATACAATTATCAAGTCTATCAATACTGAAACATTAAATCCGACCGATAAAAATATTGTTAGAACTAGACTAGATACTTTTAATGAATTTAAAATACTGGTTGGATTACTTGAAGTTACGTTATTTAATGTAGCTGAACAAAATGAACGTCTAACAAAATTAATTCAGACAAATAGTTCAAACGAACCTCAAACTACAATGAACGAATTACTCGAAAAAGTAAATACTCAACAAAAAGAAATAGCTGATTTAAAAAATGACCCTAATAAAATATGGCTTGATAGGCTCATAGAAATTTCTAGTGCAACTACTGATGAATAATGACTAATGAAATAGATGTATTAAAAATGGCTACAATGGAGTATGATAAAGCTATTAAAATTAAAAGAATGAATGAACACTATTTGAGCAGCTTACTAGTTCATTATACTATATTTGTAAATATGCTGAACGAAATAACATTCTATTACCCCATAAATCTAGTATTTTTGAAATGATAAAAAGATGTGATGGTATGTTCAATAATATCGTTCAAAGTGTTTCTTCAAAGTCACCAACTGATAATAAACAATATAACTTACCCACTGAATTCCAACAACGGAATAAAACAACTGATGAGGAGACAGAACCTAATTTTGTATTTTGTCCGGTAAAAACTTTTTAGTATGCATAGATTTTGAATAAATCATTCTTTCAACAATTTTATAGTCTAAAGAAAAATACACCCTACCAAGTAGTTTCAACAATACTAACTTTTCAATAACCATAATCCAAATGAAGCATAGAGATTTCGACATATCTTTTAATACAAGGTGCGGGAGGTGGGATTTGAACCCACGAACCCCTTAAAGACGGGATCCCTTATAAAGATCTTAAGTCCCGCGTATCCAAAATTATTTCAATTAATTTGGCCAGGCTCTACAACCCCCGCTCTTTTTAATTTTATTTCTACTTGACTAATATATATATTATAAATTTTAAAAATGATCAAAGTTATCAAACACACAATATTAGCAAAAAATAACAAAATTACAAAGGCAAGTTATGAAAGAGCATTAAATAATGTAATATAGATGGGACTATAGAGTATCGATAACTTAAAACAATATACAGAATTAGAAAGAAAGATACCATATAAATATCAGATTAGAATTCAATGCACATTGCATTTCCAATTTGATATATTCATATCAAATATACATTTTATGGTAATATTGTTATAACCTACCTTATATCTAGAATTAAAACATTTGATATTGGGAGTTATAGTTTTAATTATATCATGTACATTACCGAAGGATTTGATAAAAAAGATGATAATTTAGTATTAATGGCTCTGTTAACAGCTATGTAAACACAAGGGTACATCTTCTTGTAAAATATTTGTGATTGCTTTGCCATGATTCTTATTATAGATATCCTTCCACTTGCTAACCGCCTGGCCTATTTCTTGTTCATCTTTGAAGGTGGAATTGTTAATTGTTTGTCTTTGTAACCATAACCATCTTACTTCAATTAAGAGCCTATCCCAAAAATCGATAGAATTATAGCTTGCTATAAGTGCTATTAATATTATGACTCATCTCCATAATCAACATAAGGATAATAAGAAAAACGATAGTGGTACCATTGTAAGAATTT
>JBDUES010000020.1:0-8927 GCA_040297625.1 Candidatus Nitrosocosmicus sp.
CATAATGAAATTACCCGTTATATTGTGCTCACGTATTGATAGATTTTTTTTGTAGAAATGCTTTGACGCCCTACAAACTGGACTTACTGGTTAATATGAACAGTATGGAATTATGTTAGTCAGTATAACAAGTCTACACTGTTTCCATTCACTGTCTTCATGCAGCAAAAAATTATATAAAATCAATACCTTTAGTCCAAATATTATAATAATTCAAATTTACATCTAAAAAAAATTTGAAAATTATTTATTTAATTATCATCTTTATTCTTATAAAAAGAATCACTTTTATCATTCTCTTTGTGCCTTTCATTATTCAGTGACTATGTCTTGACGTACTTTCAATTATCTGTAAAAAAACTATCTTTCAAACAAATAAGGAATATATCATTTATAACAAGATATCTAAATGTATATATAAAAAGTCAATAAAGAAAATTTAAAAATATGTTTTTCTAAATAGAATAGAAAATTCTATTTTATCTTTCTCAGGTCAATAGATTTGAAGTTATTTAATCTAGAAAAATGGAGGATAGGCAAATTTGCATTTTATTTGCGACGAAACTTCATAATAATATAAAATGAATTAAACTCCAATGGTACATTCTTTATTGGTTTTTAACTTACATTTTTGATCATGACGCCAGCTCCCATTATAAAATATTTGAAGATGAGTTACCCCATCTGTTTCTTTTTCAATTCTTCTAGTGCCATTTTCAGGATTAGTTGACCTATTTCGTTTATCAAAAGCCTCTATAAATTTTTTCATAGATATTTTGAGTTCATGGCTTATAAAAATTAATTGATCAATTTTGTCTTTTAAAAATATTACTTTTTAACATTCTTCTACCAGATATATGAATTCGTAAAAATAAATATTTAATTTTCTTTTTGATTATTTTAATTATTAAGAACATTTTGTCAAGATATATTATTTTAAAAGATTATAAAACTCGATTGTTCTCATTATCATCTAATAAAAAACTGTATTTTATTCGCCATAAAATTGTAATTTACAGTATAAATATTAAAAACAAGTATAAAAAAAACAAAATTTTAATCATATTAAAACAAATCAAATTGAAAAAAATGAAAAACAATATCTATTTAATTGAGCAGAAATACAATTCGCTATTTAACAAGATATTGTAAAATTAACACCTATCTTAATGCTTGATTTATTTTGTCGCATAACTCAACCTATATAGTCAAACAAATTTTTGGATTGGACAGGTTTATCAAAATGGGTTTAAGTTAATAAAATTTATTGCAAATAGTTAGAAAAACAACATAAATTGATTAAATCCTTCTTTATAGAGCCGAACATATTATCAATGCCATTAATATTTAATAGACATCAATTAATATAAACAATGGGAATATATTTTGCAAAATTGGGATGATGAATTTAATGAGATTATGCAAAAAAAATGAAACAATATATAGAGAAAAGGAACGACGTAGAAGCAAATTATAATACCAATAGAGAGACATATCACACTATCCCTATCATACTAACTGATTACAATTTTACTGAATCGATAAACAAATACCAAATTTTAATTGTAGATTTTTGGGCAGATTGGTGCGGTCCTTGTAGAATGGTATCCCCAATAATTGAGCAACTATCAAACGAACTCTCAGGCAAGGTAGTATTTGGAAAATTAAATGTAGATAAAAACCCAAGCGTATCCAATGTCTTTGGAATACAAAGCATTCCTACAATAATAATTTTTAAAAATGGTCAGGTAGCAGATAGAATAGTTGGTGCAATAACAAAGTCACAACTGATTTTAAAGATATCTCCACATATCAAAGGATTATCAGATGACAGATCTAGTGATTCATAATAATAATATATAACAAGTATAAATAGAAGTAAAAGATAATTAAAAATGTAATTATAATATTCAAAAGATTATCCATCACAATTTCGACCAAAATCAATAGAATAAAGTATTTTTACATTTAATCACAAATGTAAATACTACATGATTTAAAATTTTGTATTATTAACAATTTATATTCTTAATTCTTAATTTCATGGAACAGGAATTTATTTTTTTGATAAATATTTCACGATCTATTGAATAATTAGAAGGTTTTTTGTAATAGAAGGGTTTATATGAAATCTTGTTTTTCAAATAATTTCTTATAGTTAAATAATAACACAAGGAAATTATCAAAAAAAAATTTGATTTAATCTCATGAGTTTTTTCCATTTAAAAAATAAAAATTTTTAAAAAAAATAATATCAAAGTAAAAAACATAGTTCCAAGACTTAGTATCTTTAAATATTTTTCATATGATTTCGCTTTACCCAAGTTCACATTATTTCTCTTATATTTCTTATATGGGCGTGAAAGTCTTATCTCCATATAACCTAGAACAAATGTAACAAGCGAAATTAACAAAGATGACACTGTAATAGAGTTGGTTTGAATTATAAATCCAGATATACAAGGCAACATACCCCATGAAATAGAAAACCAAAAATCAGTATGGAAAAAACCATTAAATATTTCAAAATTATAAGCAAACAAGAAAAAACCTTCTAAAATACCGATTAATAAAAGCAAAGGAGTAAAATATAAAATATAATAGAAACCTAATAAATAAGAAAAAAACAAGCTTGCGATTATTATTATCCAACTTTGTTTTTTAGAAATTACATCTCCCCAAGGCTTTATCTTTTTAGAACCAATATTATCAGCAAAATGGGCAGCAACTCCTAATGACATAAAATAAATTATACAAATAACAAACAGCCTTTCAAAATTTGTATTAGGAGATAATAATCCTCCCAAAATAACAAATGATATACACATTCCAGTATAAGGTAAAAAAAGCAAACCTATGAAAATTTTAAATTTTGTAGGACCAAATTTTGGTACATACCATTCATTTATCCTGGAATCGTTGTTCATGGTTTTTTTGCCGATATTATAGATGATGATTCGAATGTAAGAGATTCAGAAGTTATTTGTGTAAATCCCTTGTTTAATAAAATTTTGGGCAAGGCATCAACCCATTCTGAGGTCATTATCAATGAATCAAGTTCGTTAAAAACTTTAATCCAATTTTTTAAAAATCTCCCACCCAGTTTAAGTATCTTAAAGTAAATTTTCCACAATTCTCGAAATATCATTCGAATAGGGAAAACAAAATCATGTAAAATAATTATGCCCCCTTTTTTAAGAACTCTAAAGCACTCATTCACAAGATCTATCAAATTAGAGTATTTGGGCAAATATGACCCAACAATGCAATCAAAATAATTGTTTTTAAAAGGCAAAAATTCTGCAGCCCCATTAATACAAAAAGACTCAGATTTCTTTGCTTTCAATATTTTCAGGTATTCAAAAGTTAAATCTATTCCATAGACAATATTTCCTTTTTCTTTTAACATAGATGAAAGAATTCCGGTACCACATGCTAAATCCAAGATTAAACCTTTTGCTGATATTTTGTTCAATATTTTTCTCTTCCAAAAATAATCTTGGCCGAAAGTTGCAAATTTAACTAGTTTATCATAACTCGAGGCATTAAATTCATTAAAAAATTTTTTTGCATATAAATGTCCTTCATTCTGTTTCATCATTAATAATAATTAGACAGGTTAAATTATAAAATTTTAATATGTAATAGTTAGTTTTTCACAGATTATACAGAATATTAATATTAACTTACATTTTATAAAAATATTATATCACATACTTTGCATATTTTCCAATTAATCTACATTTAATAATTATTTTTTATATTAATTTGTATCTTATATTTAACTTTTTATTAAATTTAAAGAGAATTTTTTTATTTTTAAAAGTAAAATAACAATCTAAATATTTTTTTGATTTGAAAATCATAAAATAATCCATCCGCAGCTATTGTTTATAAAATTTAATTGTATGTGTATACCTATTTTAATGAAATGGGACGTTGGGACGAAGGCGGAAAACCAAGAAATAATAGAAATTTACCAAAATTAATAAAAAAGATACTTTATTTAGGATTTATAATCGTAGCTGTAATAATACTAGCAGTATTTATACCAAGACTTGGATTGAATATAGAGTTAATGCAGCAAAATGGAGATATAGTAACTATAAGTACCAAGATAAACAACAATAATTTTTATCCTATACATAATGTTACAGTCCAATTTGATAATGGAAAAATTCTAAATATTGGAGATCTCGGACCTTTTGGATCTGTAATGATTTCACCTGAAACTAAAAACATTAATTTTAAACAAATAAGTGTAAAAGCTAATAATGGACAAATAGAATCAATAAAAAACAGATAGATAATTTCCTCTATCTTTTAAATCAGAATTCTAAAACATATCATTGATTTTTATTTTTATCTGTTGTAATAAGTCCGATATACGACAAATGGTGGATTGCTGCATTCCAGTTAAATAATTTCAGCGATATAACAACAAAGTATATTTTAATAAAAAATAATAAATAAATATTATATTTTAAAGATTGGCGATTGTTGAATAAATATTACCATTAATAGAAACATTTAAGAAATAATGAACAAATCCTTCGTAGCCGATGAATAATTATCAAATTATTTCCACATATTTGAGCGTTGACCAAGTGCATATGTTTGTCTTGTTGGTATTCGATAGAATTATTCTTAAATTATCATATGAATATATAATCAAAAAATACAAATATTTGAAATAATACATATATATATGTCTCAGGAAATTTTATGTATCTCACTCTGTATTTTTATAAATAGTTGTGGAATATGGATAACCAAATGCTGCCTGCGTTTTATCGTATTGTATACTACCAATAGTTTTCGGAACATTTGTAATATCATATTGTGACATAGTATGATTTTGGTGTTGTGCAAAAATTAATTAATTAATTAATTTCATCCATATTTTATAATAACTACTACTACTACTAAAAATATTATAAAACTTGATATCATCTATTTATATGATAATTTTTTCATCCGATAAAGGTATTTTTTATAAAATTTAAACCAATTTAATTTTATAAAGTGACAGATACACAATATAAAAGAAGATAGAGGAAAAAAGAAAGAGATTGTATTTTTATAAAGATTGTCAGATAAAAAAACAGATTGTAAAAGGTCAAAAAAAGTCCTTTTAATAATTAATACAAATAAAATACTGGCGGTTAATTTTAGATATCATAAATAACAAGTTTTATTATACATACAACACATGAGTGATTTTGCATATTTTAGATTTTTAAGTTACAATTTGTTAACAGAGGAAGAGAAAAAGGATAAAGATGAGATTGTTGCAATTACCGAACAAGTTTTGGATGCTAAAGGCATGGAATGCGATGCAACAATATCAAAGATTTCAGAAGATAGTTTGAAAGAGATCATTGAAAGTGTAAGACAAATTCGCAAAAAGAAGAAAAAGAAAAAGGATAAAACAGTAGATGTATCAACAGAAAAACAGATTGAGTATTAAATATCCATTTTGGCCATTTTATAGTGGTATAGGCTGTGTATTATTTGGGATATTGTTGATTGTATTAAAAGTAGGTATCAGAATATCGTTTATTTTTTTCATAATTGCTTTATTTCTACTGGGTATATGGATATACTTTATTGTTCGTATTGATATTAAAAAAAATAAAAAGAAAACTCAAGTATGTACATGTCCTATTTGTAGTCATGAACAATCAGATATTTGTATTCAAGAGAAATGTCCATGTTGTATCAGCATGAAAGACAATATTGTCATGGGTCATTCCAATAATTCGCTTCAATAATACGGTTTGATTAACCTGCAATATATTTAATATAAGAAATAATAAAATCATTTCCATTTGATTAAGAAATAGCAAAAGAATACATCCCACAAAGTTTGAATTTTTATGAACTTGATTGTATGTTTCATTCAGGTATTCTTAAGAAACGCTTTGGGAAGATTATCAAGATATCAAACCAATGTTTTTTTATTAAATATTAAACTATACATAAAAGTGCAAACCAATATAGAACATTTAAGTAAAAAAATAGTAAAAAGAATTGTAAAATATTTTTATATACAAGATCTCTTGCGTAATTAAACATGTATCAAATTTTTACAGATTATCAATGATTAATTATTGAAGTATTTTCTTTCATTTTAATTTGCGGATTGCAGTTAAGATGTTTCAACTTTTAAAAATTTTTTTAATGGTGCTAATTACGCAAGATATCCATAAAATGATGGAATAATTTCAAGGTTGACTCCTAATAATATTTGATCATGGATTGCTGTTATCGGCAATCGGGTCAATAAGAGATTCTAGGTATCAGTATTCTTATATCCAAGATATAATAGAACGAAATAAGTTTATTGCTAAAGATGAAAGATTCATTTCTACCAAATCAAAGTTTATAGCAAACAACTACATCTACTCCTACAAATTAGAGAAACATTGTATTCGCTACAGGCTTGCTAGTTTTTGGAGCTGAGCATATTTTCAATATTTCGTAATAAAGAATTATATAGATCTTTAGGAAATATGATAGATCCGAATGATTTGTAGACCATTTTCCTACATAAAAAAAATAAAGTAACTAGAGTATATATTTAGTTGTTTAAAATTTTGTGTAAATATAATATAATTAATTAAGAATGATCAAATTAACATTAAACTTGTCACACATGATTTATTTATGTGTTAAATACATTGCAATTATGAATGAATCTTTGGCTAATATAGTAACCATTACAATTAATAAAACTATCAATCCATATGTTATGCTAATCAATATTATTTTTAAACTACGAAATTCCTTTCTTAATACCAAGTTGAGCGAAAATAATTAAAATTGTTCTATAATGAATAAAAATTTAAGGGTTTTTATAGGTATATCCGTCATTCCATTAATATTTACAATTTTTTTAATTCATTTTTTTCCTATCACATTAGCTGATTTTAAAGGTAATTCTATAATAAATAATAATTCTGGAGACACAAGACATTTAGTAAATTTATCGGTCAAAATTACTAAAACTAATAATATCTCCAGATCAAATTACAATATTCCTATTCAAGACTTCAATAAGATCAAAATAGGAATGGTTAAACCAACTTTTACAGATGCAGCGTACAATAACAAATTCTATTCTTTTTACGTCAAATATACTTATGTATCTACCAAAATTAATGTAACAAAAGATCTTAACCTTTTAAATAGCAAGATATCAAATCGCCAAAGCGGCACCATCCACAATGTTTTTGCAATGATTCATTTAATTAAAGACATCAAGGCCATATCAAACCAAACTCAAGTTAACGTTCTTACAGATACTGATGTAGATAAAGGGAAAATATTCGACAATCAACACCTAAATTTGTTCGACATACTGATTTTAGGACATCAAGAATATTTAACTCAAAAAGAGTATGATAATCTAAAACAATTTGTATCAAATGGAGGCAAAATGTTTGTTTTAGGTACAAATGTTTTTTATGCAGAGGTTAAATATTTCGGTAATAACAATACCATCTCTTTGGTTAAAGGTCACGGTTGGGCATATAACGGTAAATCCGCCTGGAAAAGTATTGGTGAAAGATGGAAAAACGAAACCAAAGATTGGGTTGGTAGTAATTATTTATGTTATCTCTGTATTAAAACATTTAGAAACAATCCTTTTGATTATTCCCCTCATGAAGAACAATATATTACAAATCCAAAAGATATAATTCTACTAAATTATAATCCAATTGAATTACCTAATGCACCAAAATCAAACGTCGCAATAGCTATATATGAATTAAATTATGGGAAAGGCAAAGTTATTGCTTTTGGGATCTATTCTGATGATATAATACAAAATGTAAAATTTGACAAATACTTTACAGATCTTCTTGTAAAGCTTTCTATACATCCGGGATAAAATAAGAACATTATTGTTGTTGCCCAAAAAATAACGCTAACATAATTTCTCCCAAGAAGATGGGTGAAAAAAATATTGAAAAATAAATATTAATAAAATCTTTTTATCTCAATAAATTTATTCCGTATATAAAACAAATTTAGTGTTTGATACAATAAAAAATAGAAATAGACAAACAAAACACAGAGATAAGAATTTATTATTAATTTAATAATAAAACGATTTTAAAAATGTTAGATATTGTTATTTAATATTTAATAGTAATCATTATCATAATATATTAGTATTTTAAATTTCATAGGAATCAGAAATATCACATATAAATATTTTCCCTTGATAAGTTCCACTCTTCTTAATTGCATCTATAATTTTGTCTACTTTACTATCAGGAACAATTGTTTCTACTCTAGTTCTACGAGCGAACGGCGGAACAAACTTTTCTTGTGTTATAAATTCCTTTACATTCCTTTCTGAGAGTTTTTTTTCGAGTTTTCCCTGACCCACGATATTAAAATAGGAAATACCATCAACTTCATTTTCTTGTAAAATTTGTATAAGAGTATTAAATCTATTTTCTGGAATGTATATAATTAATGCTTTCATATTATTAAATTAGACTAGATTTGTTCAAATATTAAAATTTAGTGTATTTGTTATTTATAATTAAATTGTTTTCTGATTTATATATAGAAAATATATTTTTTTATTAGATATCTAAAGATGTAATCAAGAGTTTGTATAATATGTTTATTATAAATCATATAAAAAAAGTAAATATTTACAGGAGTTATATATGTTAATAATATTTGGTACTAAATTATTCAAATAGTTTTCATCTATTTTACCAATCACAATATTGAATTAACGTGTTATTTAAAATAGTATTGATACGATACATGATTTATTAAGAGCCTATCCCAAAAATCGATAGAATTATAGCTTGCTATAAGTGCTATTAATATTATGACTCATCTCCATAATCAACATAAGGATAATAAGAAAAACGATAGTGGTACCATTGTAAGAATTT
>JBDUES010000021.1:0-16621 GCA_040297625.1 Candidatus Nitrosocosmicus sp.
TCTACATGAGTCCAAAAGTTGATGATATTTTAGATCAATAATAAAGTCTATTGATATAGAAATACTAAAACTTTAGATAAAAGTGAAAAGTTGTTAAACAATATTCATGTCTAAAAATACAATTCAAATTTTTTTTCCACTATTATTAATACTAATTCTAACAAGCGGTTGGCTTTCACCATCATACATATTTGCCATAACACTTTTTTCACCAAACACGTCTCCTCCAAGTCAAACCAGCACCAGCAGTAATACTACCGGCAATTCTATATCTTCAGATACTAATACTCCTATCAAGCATTTGGTAGTAATTGTACAGGAGGATATTTCATTTGATCATTACTTTGGCACTTATCCTAATGCCAAAAATCCTCAAGGTGAGCCTCATTTTTCAGATTCACCAAATACTCCGACTATAAATGGATTGAATACTTCTTTGTTATATCAAAATCCAAATTCTGCCAATCCTATACGCCTTGATAGAAGCTCTCTATATACTTGTTCTATGGACCATAACTATACTTCAGAGCAACTTGCATACCATGGAGGTGCCAATAAATTTGTAGAGTATGCAGGACCTACATCACCACCATCATGTACTACCCCTCAAAACAAACAACTTGTTATGGGCTATTATGATGGTAATACGGTAACAGCCTTGTGGAATTATGCTCAGCATTTTGCAATGAGTGACAATTACTTTGGAACTACTTATGGGCCATCAGTATTAGGTCATATCAACATCATTTCTGGCAATACACATGGAGCAATAATTGTTAATCCAATACCACCAAATGAAACATCTACAAACGATGGCCATCGAATTATCAATGGCACTCTCATAGCCAATAGAGACCCAGTATATGATGATTGCAGCAATCATAACTTTTCTGTAATGGCCATGGAAGGTAAAAACATTGGTGATCCACTGAATTCAAAAAATATAAGCTGGGGATGGTTCTCATCCGGGTTTACTCCATCAATTAAAACTGAAGATAGTCATTGGCATTGTGCATATACTGGAGTTCAATCTTTTAATATATTCAAAGGAAACAATACTCCTATTGACAATTACTATCCAGATGTAGAACCATTTCAGTTCTACAATTCTACTTCAAATCTTCACCATTTGCCTCCAACATCTACATCTATGATAGGTTTTACTGACCAAGCAAATCATCAGTATGATCTAAATCATTTTTGGAATGCAGCTGAATCAGGAAATCTTCCAGCTGTAAGTTTCATAAAGGGACCTACTGTTGCCCAAGCACATGCAGGATATTCCAATCCACTTGATGAGCAGGATTTTCTTGTACATACTTTAAATCGTATTCAGACAGTACCTCAATGGAACGATACTGCTGTAATAATCACTTATGACGATTCTGGTGGTTGGTATGACCATGTCATGCCACCTATAATTGGACAATCCAAAGATTTACGGTATGATAGATTGTCAGGAATAGGTCTATGCGGCGGTAATACATCATCTACCTCTGAAGGTCCATTTCAAGACAGATGTGGTTATGGTCCTCGTTTACCTTTTTTGGTTATATCTCCATGGTCCAAGGTTAACTTTGTAGATCATAATCTTACAGATCAAAGTTCTATCATTCGTTTTATAGGGGACAACTGGGGATTAGGTAGAATAGGGAACAACTCATATGATCAAAAAGCAGGCTCACTTTTGAACCTCTTTAATTTCACCAATAATGGCCAGTCCGCTCAAAGGCTGTTCCTGCATCCATCCAATGGTACATTAGTAAATATCTCATAATTTTTTTTATGTTTGTATTATGTAAAATTAATTTTAAAATAGAAGAAAAAATATTACCAATATTAAATAATGTCCTAGAAAGTATTACAGTTTGAAATAAATTCGTCTGTACAAACCTCAATTTTACTACATTGATGCCATATGCTATTTTGGTCCTCATGAATCTAATGGGTTATATGGATATCTGAAGCAGGATGAATTTCATACCACCCTTCATCTTCGTCTTTGACAAGTTTGCCACTGACAGTTAGTTTATCACCTTGTTTAGGAAATTGGCCATGCGGTAGACGGAATTCGCATTATTACAATAACCGCCCCAATTGCTATAAGATTGGGCGGGTGTTGTATGGCATATGACTTCTACTATTATGTTATGACAAGGATTTGGTAAACCATGCGAAGATGTGCATTGAGGGTCTTTTGGATTTTAATATTCGGGATGATCTAATAAAGTTAGAGTAAAATGAAGATCGCCATCTGGGTCGTCTTTTGTTCCTCCTGGTATTGCACTGTAAACTTGTCCAGTCACAGTAACACATGGTTGTAACTCAGTGAGCCTCGATTTGTCTTTATGTACAGGACCAGGTTGACTCCATTGATGTTTACCATCACCTGACGCACCGTATACGTGATTCCAGAGAAAGTTGACATTTGAACATCCCGAGCCACTCATTAAAGTAATATTTTGTGCAACAGGATTTGTTGTTGTCATTATTTGTGAAGGTATTTTTGCAGAATTAGTAGTGGTAGTAGTGGATTGACTAGCTGTACTATTTGCCATTTCTGCAAAAGAAAACGTATTAGATGCTGTAACAGATAGAACAACCATAAGAACAATTCCAATTGTGAATATAACATTAGTTTGTATTTTCATGTATATCGCCTCTAGATGCTACCTTAAAAGCAGATGCGGATACTCATCATGCAATGAGAAACTAACCATGTCATTCATAAATCTTGTAATATTGTATGGATTCATGAAATTTTATATTTCATTTTGTTATTTAACAACTACGGAAAAAGAATAAAGACAGGAACAATCATTTACAAATACAGATACAGATATAGATACAAAAAAACAACAACAAGAGGATAAAAATGAAGATCTTTCCAAGCCTTATCGTAAGAATATATCAAAAAGGCAATCTAGAAGTAGTGGAGCAGATTTAATCGCCTGATTTTGTTTTACACAATCAACTTTTCCTGAGAAATTACAACTGCTTTGAAGAGGCAAAAAATACGCATCTGCAATAATAACAGATATACTCTATAAGATAGAGGATGAAAATAATAGGATAGAAATTCAACCTATTACTAGCAAATATATGCTCATTAATATTCTGCAAATAAGATAAAAAAGGCATAAAAATATAACCCATTGTTTATCTTTAATTTATTATTATCATCATTAAATCAATAACATTCTTAAATTATCGGAATTAATCTATTATCTATTTGCCATTTCCTCTTTTACGAAATTAAAAGTATCATTATCAATGTGATTATATGCTGTTTGCAGTAACCATTTTTCTATTTGAAAATCTTTATCTTTTAGAAAATATGATGAACTATCGGAAAGGACTTTAATTGCACCATTGTAAATCTCAAATCTTTTTGATGTTAAATCTTTATTTGTTATTTGGTCTACTATGAAACCACGATATCCAAGTATTTTCTCATGATAACTTTGTATATTTTCAGTCGTCGGTTTAATTTCAGAAATTTTATTTAGGAATAAAAGAGTCGGTTCTTTTGTTAATGTCCAAGTAGGGTTTGGTCTTCCGCTAAATACATCTAGTGTTACATTAAAAATCTCATTGGCTATATCTTTAACCTCAAAATTTGAATTTGATGATGTTATGTTGGCATTATAGGTATTAATTGTAGTATTAGAGGTATTGACAGTTACTGGAAACTGAATTAGATCATAGCCTATTAATTCAGAATACGGGTTGGAATTGTCTTTGGCATATATCAAAGAAAAACCAAAAGAAAATAAAATTGATAAGATACTGCAGCCGATAAGTAAAACGATGAATATGTTTTTTATTTCCAATTATTAAAAATTAACAGCAACATATTTAAGCATACGACTTTCCAACATTAATCTTCCTACTCAAAGTCGAAAGAAAATTTTAGAATAAGAAATTGCTAATCCGATAAAATATCCAATATCGTTACTAATCTAGATATCGGGTTCGGTGGGATTCGGACCCACGACTTTATAACCTCTTTTATGAACTGGTTAAGAGCCAGACGCTCTACCTGGCTGAGCTACGAACCCTACGTTTAAATAAAATCAACTAAACACTATTTAAATTAAACTAAATCTTTAAAAAAAATTATTGTTGTTGGATTTGTGCAGCAGCTTCTTTATTTTTGTTTATTATTTGAACTATTGCTTCAGAGACTGAGCATCGTAGTCTTTCTTTTTCATTTAGAACTTTTCTATATGCTTCTAATGTTATATAAACTGGAATTGACCCGGTTCCTTCCAAAAGTGCTTTTACTCTGTATAATCCATTTTCCATTCCTCTTTCCGCAATCTTTTTTAATTTTATTTTGTCAATAAATCCACCAAGTGGACCCATTGGCATATCATAATCAACTGTTATTGAAGTTTTAGTTTTTTTCTCAGCAATTTGGTCAAAATCCACTGTAATTTGCCAAAACTTGAATGGACCTTCTATCATTTTTGCAACGATCTTTTTATGAGGAATATAGTCTATTGTTTCACAATCCCATTCTAGTTTTTTACCATCAAAATCTCCACTTATTCTAAAAATGGTGCCTACTCCGAATCCATTTCTTACCTCTAATGGTATTATGTTTAGACCCATATTTTCTGGAAATTGATCTGCCATATGTTCAGGCCTGGCAAAATAAGTAAAAACTTCAGATAATGGTGCAGTAATTTCCATACTCTTGCTAATGGTAGTCATAAGTTAAGTTAATCAATAAATAATATATGAATTTATAGTTTTCTTACATCTGTGTTGTTATCTACCTATATATTGTAAAAATATAAAAAATATAAAAAATAAAATATGGATTATTTTAATGGATTGTTATTCACGATCTCATCGAGGCATTTAATAATATCATTTTTTGTAACTGGGATAGGGTTATTGTCTAGGTGTCCTTTATCGGGCATTATTATATCTGCTGCTTGATCTAGGGGTTGTTTTAGTAATAAGGGTTCAAATTTTAATTTTTGACATATTTTTTTAAATCTTTCAAAATATTGAGATTTATTAAATTTGTGTGCAACTGTGGTACATGAAGAAAGACCATATCCATGGGGTACTCCTTCGTTTGAAAAAACATATGATAATGCATGTCCCAAAGTTGTAGAGGAATTTCCAAATCCTATTCCCGAGAGCATTGCTCCGTAAGGTAGTAATTCGTGTTTATCATTTATTATAGCATCTTCCAAAATATCAAATGCTTCTTTACAGAAAAGTTTTGTTAACGGGTTGGCCAGTTTACTATCATATCCTTCTGATGCTTGTGCGGCTGCATCACAGGCAGAATTTCTTAATATGTTAAATGGTGTATTGGGCAAAAAATATGGATCTATTATTGCTGCATCTGCAAGAAATGCTTCATCCTGTAATAGCTTTTTTTTATGATCAAAGCTTATTACTGCATATGTTGTCATTTCTGCTCCTGTTCCAAAGGTTGTTGGAATTAAAATTTTTGGAATTCCTGTAATTTTGCTAAGGTATTTACATACATCCAAAGAACTGCCTCCGCCAAGACCAATATAATGTGATATTTCTTTTCCTTCATATTCTTTTTTTATTTTTTCAATTGTTTCTATAGCCGGGTCTGGTGTTACCTTGTCATAAATTTCATAATTTTTTATACCCATATAATCAATCCATTTTTCATATATTTTAGGTTCAGTAGTTGTAATTATTAATGAATTTTTAGGATATTCAAATTCTTTAGCTGCATTTTCGCCATAAGCAATTTTTTTTGGAATTAGAATCTTCCACACATGATTTCTTCCATAATTTTCAATTTAAATATGTATGTTTATCTTACCTTTCTATCCATTTAATAAAATACATACCAATAATTTTAAATTATTAAACGGGCCATAAAAATAAACAAAATATTTAAATTGAAAATTAAACACGAGTTTCACTTTCCTGTTTTCATTTGGATAGTAGTATATTTCATTTCCTCGTTTGACGGAATTGTTTTAAAATTATTCGGCAGCAGCAGCAACAAGGTCATACCCAATTATGGGTCATTTGTAATATTAATAAATCTGAAGAGAGAGATGGAGAAAGGGAGAAAGGGAGAAAGGGAGCGAAACAAATAAGAAATTTGTAAATTTAACCATCTTTACTAAATATTTATTATGTTTTAAATACAAAAAATAAGACAGATATAGGATTAGATTGGCCGTATTTAAAAACAAAAAGGAATTACATATTAAAAAGTAAATGGGAGTGAAAATACTTCAATATGGGGTATTGAAATTAAAATATTACTGTTTATGCCAGGTTGATGTATTAAAGATATTAACCGTGTTAAATTGAAATCATAAATTAAAACAGTAATTATGTAATTTGATAGAATATGATATTATTATTAAGGTGAACATTTTTAAATCTTTAGTTTGTGTTATGATGTTTAGTTTGTATGAAGAGTTTATAATTTTTATACTTGTTGTTCAGACGGCTTTATTTTCTCTATTTTTAATTATATTGTTTAAAAGATTACAAAAACTTATATACGATAATAATAATTTAAGAAAAAACTTATATGATAAATTAGAGGAACTGACCTTAACAATTACTAATTTTTCTACTTTTATTTTGAAAAGCGATATATTTTCTGCAAATTCTTCTTTACAAAAATCTTTGTCGGATGTACATCTATTGCTGAAAAAAGCCGATTCTACTTCATGGGGATTTAATAATGATAAAATAAAGATTGGCAATTCAAATAATCAAAATTATGACTCTGACCATGTATCGGACTTTAAATCCATCCCTCCTTCATCTACTATTCCTCCTACCCCGCCGACATCTACCTTTACATCTATCCAATCAGAAAATAAAATTGATAAATCTATAGATTTAAAAAATGAATTAGAGAATATTGAAAATAGTAATGGTAGGTCGGATAATCAAAATTATGAAAATAATTCTGTAAATGAATTAAAAACATTAGAAAATGAAATATTGACTGCTTTAAAAAGATTAGAGAAAACAAACTCTAAGTTGGATGCGAAAAAAGAAGAAAAAGAAAATGACTAATTAAAATAATTAAAATTTATGTAATTGTTGATTGGTATCGTATGTTTTGATAATTGTTCTAATTATACATCCTTATTTATAGGTGTCCTGGATTTATTTTATAAATGGTGTATTTATTATAAATTGCTATGTGGTATAACTAATTATCCATGTATATTTCATTTAGCATATGACCTGCCCTAAGCAGATATTATAGCAATACATCCATAACCATTAAAATATCGGCCGTGGCTTTGATTTTCATAAACTCGCTATTATTTTATTTAATGAAAAAAAACTGTTTATTCAAAATGGATACATTTCACAATATATGAATTAATATTTTATGATATTATAATAAAAACGATGAGAATAACTGCTGGTGGTAGTGGTAATGGTGGTAGTATACCAATTTGTATAAGTTCGCTAAATTAATATTTATAAAGTAATAAACATATCAACGAAAATACCTCTTAGCATTAGAGACTTTTTTGTTGCAAATCTTAGTATGATAATCTGGAATTATTTAGTATACTTTTGCTAAATAGCATAGTAGGCGTGGTCTGAATTTTAATGATAGTTATATTATTATAATTATGGTAATAGTAGTAACATTTTTTGCAGTTTTTTTGGAATTCTTTTCTCTCATTTTACAGAAGCGTAATAGCAAGGGACAATAAATACTTTAACCAACACCTCAAATTATCTTAATATTGACAAAATATTTGTTGATAGTAGTCCTACTGGTTTAATTTCTGTAAATGGTGTGGTATGCTTTGTTGCATAACTAAACCTATTTAGCTAGGATTGAACCAACTAATCATTTGTAACATTGGCCTTCTTATAATCAATCTCTTGTAAGACGAGGTGAGATACTTTTTTCCTATGATTTTCTGGACATGGGGATCTAGATCTTGCAAGGATGAATGAAAATAAGATGGCATAAAGTACAAATTTCCTGATTTATTTATTCTTATCATTGGTCACATTCGAATATACTTTCACTTACCCTACAGACAAACACAGAGAAGGAATCATAAAAGCCACAGGAAAAAGCTTACCTGATCATCCAAGTTATTCTCAGATTTGTAGAAGAATAAACAAATTGGATATCACAAACAATAGGATGGATAATAATGATGATAAAGAAAAAAACATTGTCATTGCAATAGACAGTACAGGTATCAAGGTAACAAACAGAGGTCAATGGATTTTTGATAAATGGAATGTACGAAAGAAAGGCTATCTAAAGATCCATATTGCTGTAAATATAAAGACCAAAGAAATTCTTGCTTTTTTAGAAGTTACAGATGAAAAAGTACATGATGGTAGAAAAGTTATGCCAAAATTGATTGAGCATATTTTGAAAAGAAACAATAACAATATTAAAATCAAATCAGCCTTAGGTGATGGTTCCTCATACGATAGTAATGAGAATTTTAAGTATCTTCAAAAGAAAAGGATTCGACCTGGAATCAAAAAGTAAGAAAGAACGCCATCATTATCTCGCCCAAAAACAATAAGATACGAAATAGAGCAGTCAAGTTTCAAACAAGAGACCTCCTCCTCAAATGGAAAAAGAAAAGAAAGTATGGAAAACGATGGATTGCTGCTGAAACTGTTTTTTACATCTATAAAGAGAACCTATGGAGAATATATGTATCTGAAATCAAATCCCAAAATATAATAAAAGAGATGATTTTAAAAGTCATTGTATAGCCTATTTAGAAGAATGGCATAAACCCGACAGAAATAAGTTATGGGTACCTAGTTATGCAACAGAGCATTTTTATTATGATTCTATATGTAATGATTTAAAATTAAAACACACCTGTTTCGTAAAATATGCTATCAATATGTTAATTTATATTTTATCTAATTCTATATATACCCAAAAATGGATGATGATGATGCAATTACAAATAAGATGTTATGATGATTTTATTATTTCTCGATTTACCAAGTAAGCAATTCCTTTTGCTCATCTATCTCAACATTCTAATCATTATGGATTGGAACTAATGTTAAAATTAACTGAGCCAAAACATAGTGATACTGTTTTAGATATTGCATGTGGTTATGGAATAGTTTCATGTGAATTTGCTAACGTTATATCTCATGTCGATGGAAATGAGTTGACTCCTGCAATGATTGACCCGGCACATCTTCTCTACAGACAGAAAAGCGATTGCATAATATCAATTGGAACATCGGTGATGTTGCAAATGTGTCATTTGATGATTCTTCCTTTTCAATAGTGGTTACAAGATGCAGTTTCTATCATTTCAGTGAACAGGAAAAAGTATTAGAAGTAATGAAACGTGTTTGTTCAACGGGTGGAAAAGTTATAGTCATTGATGTTACTCCGGATTCTGATAAAAATGCAACTTATAACCATGTAGAAAAACTACGTGATTGTTCTCACGTTACAGCGTTAACATTAGCTGAATTACAAAATATGATGAAGAAAGTTGGATTGGTCAATCTTAAAGTTGAGTATCATGATTTAGAAATGAAATTAGATGAATTATTATAATCATCCTTTACCAATTCCGATGATATTGATAAAATTCGCCTTTTATATAAAAAAAGATTTAACAAAGAACAATTTGGGTATGAAAAGTCATTTAAAAGATAATGAGGTTTACTTTTATTTTTCCATATTTATGATTGTCGGAAATAAAATTTAATGTTATATTGTTTTATTTTAAAGTGGTGTAAATCAGGTCAAATAATGTTATTTTCTTGTATATATAATACCATTACAATTTATTGTTATTTGCTGAAATTGCATTTAATTGGAATATAATTACAAATAAAAGTAAATAAATATTAGAAATATGAAATGCCATAGTAGAACAAAACTCTTTCTTACGGCACAATTGATTATGATTGAAGATAAATTATAAATGCCTTTTTTAAAGGAAAATGAAATACTTGATTAATCCTGGTATTATGTAATTTCTCTGGAATTGAAATTACCTTTAATAGAAACTCTAAACTGGCGTACAATTATTTTATAGAAAAAGGATTATTAATTCTATTTTAATAGATACATTTGACATATTCATGAATGATATATCTGATTCATTTGTAAAAGAACATATTGAAATATGGACAAATGCTTGGAATAATAAAGATTTAAAAACGGTGCTCTTGATGTATACAGACGATATACAATTCCATAGTCCAAAATTAAAAATAGTACTTCCAGAATTGAATTCTGAAAAGATAAATAATAAAAAAAATCTCGAATATTATTGGTCGATAGCATTAAAGAAATTTAATAAGCTTCATTTTACTCCAAAGGAATATTTTATTAAAGGGAATATTTGTCTTTTTGAATACCTTACTACTTTTGATGGAACATCTCAATTTTCAGTTATCGAAAAATTCGAATTTAAGGATCAGTTGATATATAAATCAAGTGCATTTTATGGATCACAACTGGTTTAAAAAAAATAAATAACTTGGAAAAGACTATCCTCTTTTTATCAACATATTATTTTTTCCTATAATTTTTTTGAATTGCTTTTTTATACTATACCAATTTGTATAAGTACGCTAAATAATTCCAGATTATCAGGCTAAGATTACAACAAAAAAGTCTCTATCGTTAAGAGGTATTTTCGTTGATATATTATACATTGTAATGGTAATAAATTTAGCGTACTTATACAAATTAGTATAGTATACATCAGGTATTATTTTCCAATGGCTTAATTTACAATAACTAAATTCTTTTTGTATTTAACACAAATTAACATATAGATAAAGAGACACACCTACCAAACGAAGACTTTACAAAGGAAAATTCAATAAAATTTATATAGATAAAATTTTTACTTTTTTATATGTCTAAAACTATATTAATTATTGGTGGTGGGGTTGTTGGAAAAGCAACTGGTAAAGGACTAATAGCCAAAGATCATAATGTCATTTTTGTTGATAATAATCCTAAAGTTGTTAATGATATGAAAACACATGGATATAATGCATGTAATATGGATGAATATCCGGATAAACAGGGCGATATTACAATGATCTGTGTTTCTACCCCCACTAATCCTGAAGGAAATATTGATTATTCAAGTATCAACAATACCTCAATAAATATTGGTAAATGGTTAAAAATTAATAATAATAATTCATATCATCTTGTAACTGTAAGAAGCACCATTCCTCCCTTCACTACTAGAAATATGATTCTACCCTTGATTGAAAAACATTCACAATTAAAAGCTGGGGTCGATTTTGGCATTACTATGCAGCCAGAGTTCTTAAGAGCAATTTCAAGTGAAAATGATTTTTTAAACCCTTGGGTTACTGTTATTGGAGAATATGACTCCAAAAGTGGGGACATTCTTTATAATATTTACAAAGATTTCGGCGACAAAATCTATAGAACTGATTTAGAAACTGCGGAATTTATGAAATACATACATAATTGTTTTAATGCAACCAAAATTTCCTTTTCAAATGAAATGTGGCTACTCGGTCAACAATTAGGCCTAGATACAAATATTGCTTTAAATCTTGCAACCGAATCTGCTGAGGGATATTGGAACCCTATTTATGGTACAAAAGGGGGCAAATCTTATGGTGGTGCTTGCCTTCCAAAAGATGTTAAAGGTTTAATATCATTTACAAAAAATTTTAATTTTTCATTGAATTTATTGAATGCTGTAGATCAAGTTAATGAAGATATGAAATTAGTTACAGATTCAAAAAATATAACTGCTAAAAATGAAAATTTGCAAAAATCAATGATATGAAACGAAACAATAAATCTAAATTAATTTGCAATGAGTTCATTAGAATAATTTAATTTTTTTTTTCTATTTTTTAGAGTTTTCCGATATTTAAATAATCCATGGGGGTTTATGGTTATTTATGTTATGAATTATATTTTAATAATAATGCACCTACAAAAAAAATTATAATTTAAATTGCTACTGTAGGAAATTATACATTAGTTAATAAAATCATAGATCCTGTAAGATCGCATGGCTTTATATGACTTCTCCCTGGACTTTTAAAGATTATTTACGCAAAGGGAAAGATGATCATAGGGAAATGTTCATGCTATTTCTAAAATTCTTTCAAATAGATAACAATTAGGATTGATTATTTATTATTTGATATGCTATTAATTTTATGGATTTCCATTGCAGATATAATATTAGATTTATCTTTTCACAGATACCTAGGAATTTACTTTTTTACAAAAAATGTTTTTTTATATGACATTAATTTGTGTTTAGGAACTTACGGTTATATTGGCTATACAACAGCCGACAAAAAGATAAAGCATAAATCTATGAGTATCGTTCTATCCGGGTAAATATACTTATAAATACATTCTCGATATTGATTAATCTTTTTTTACATGACCAACGAAATTTGAAGTAATAAAAAATAAAAGCAATGGTTCTTAATATGCGTATTATTTCATGTACAAATAACTTTTTCTAATATTATTTTATTTTTTTAAATTTTTGATAAGAGGATAATAACTGAAAAAGCATATCGAGATTCATGAAGAAACTAGACCTGTTGGAAGATTTGAAACATACGTAAAAAATTTGAATTGTACATTAAGTAACAATAATAACAACTGAATTATCCCCTGTTATATATGACCATTAAAAATGACGGTCTAATTGATACTTATTTGTCCCTTAAAATGTCCGAAAACCCGTAAAAATTACTATTAATACAAAAACCTCTATACCACATTAATATTTTGACAATTGACATATTAAGGACTATGTTAATGATTATAATAATTGCAGAGTAACAGGGATGCTACAAAGAGTTCGCCTTATAGAATTTTGTTAGTGGATGACGAACCTGATATTACTTTTTCTTTTAATATGGTACTAGAAGATTATGGCTTTGTAGTTGATGCGTTTAATGATCCTCTACTAGCATTATCATCATTTAAGATTGGATTGTATATCATGGCAATTATTGACATAAAGATGCCAAAAATGAATGGTTTTGAATTATCTGGAGAAATTAGAAAAATAGACGATAAGGTCAAGATCTCTTTTATGACTGCTTTTGATGTTCAGGAGGAGAACGTGAAAGCAGCCGTACCAACACTAAATGAAGAAAAACCACTTATTATAAGAAAACCAATATCCGTAGATGATTTTGTATCAAAAGTAAAAGAAGAACTAGAATAATTCTATTTTATTCGTATCATATGTGAATATGTTCCAACTTTGGGGAAAAATCCATAGTTTGAAGACGTCTTATTCCTTTATGAACTCCAGAACATCAGAACAAATCAAACTATATTGGAGATGGTTTGTATTTGTACTTTTCTTGGTTTGTCCTGTATAAACTATAAACACTTTAAAAGCATTTTCTTCTTTACAAATAGTTAAAAAGTCATGTTTTTTATATTTAAGATGGAAATGGATACAAGAATACAAACCAAAGAAGATGTTTATGAAAAGGACCCTGATCCAATAGTATGCCATTGACGAAACTATCATCAAGGTTGGTCTGAATATATCTGGTTATGGTTTGTTATCGACCCAAAGAACAAAGAACAAAGAAATTCTTGAAATAAGCATATCAAAAAACGAAACATGCTCGTCGCAGGGTGTTTTCTTTAATATATTGTAGAAAAATATTGTCCCCCTCTATTACATCAGATTGAGATACATGGTATCCATTACAGGCTTGTAAATTTTTAAGATAAATTTTCATATTCATTTTTTTGTATCTGAGAATTAGAAAAGAATTATTGAGAGATATGCAATATAAAAGATAAAACAAATAAAAATTTTGATGATTATTTGCATTGCAGAAAGGAAATGTATAATCTATTTCATATCAAAAAATGGATCAAGTTGTTTGTAAATACGCATAACGAGGAGGTAATAAAGGCTTAAGTGAACAGAGTCGAGAATATCTATTACTAGTATCAAATATGTTTATAGACAAGATGCAATTATTTTCCATAAGGTTATTCGATGGTTTTCAGAAAGTCTTGTTATAATGATATTTCCAGACACCTTTTTCAAAAACAAATTATAATATCCAAAGCACATTCTCAACCATAAGGTATGAACCATTTTTAGATGTTTTAATTTATGGATGATCTATTATTACGGATTTTGCAATTTTAAAGACATCGATCCACATTTTCCATGTCAATGTTCCGGTATTTGTGTTTCTCCTGCTTGGATGATAAGAAGAAATTAATGTTTTGCCACATTCTAAGGGGTAGGTTACTTTATGTCCAAACACCAATTTTTTCAGGCCAGATATCTTACAATAATTATCAAAAGCAAGTTTTCCAAGTGTAATTACAACTTTGGTAGTACTCTCTAATAGTTTTATTTCTGTTTGTAGGTACTGAGAACAATTTGATATTTCTGAAGCCGAAGGAATATTTTGTGGTGGAGCACATTTTACCACTGCAGTAACATATGCGTCTTTTAAAATATATCCATCATTCTTTGAAATACTGGTTGGCTTGCTTGCAAATCCTGTTTCAAATAGTGCTTTTGCTAACCAATCGCCAGAACTATCTCCTGTGAATATTCTACCTGTTCTATTGCCCCCATGAGCTGCTGGTGCTAATCCTATAATTAGAAGAGAAGCTTTAGGATCGCCATAACTGGGAATAGGTTTTGCCCAATAGTTTTCATTTTTAAATCTCTTTACTTTAGTTTGGCCAATAAAATCAATGTATTCTGATAAACGAGGACATAACTTGCATTGGATAACTTTTTCATTTAATTTATCAAGCATCATCAATAGTAACCTTTATCTCGTCGATCAATTATTTGCAGATTTTATTGATAAACAAGAGCGTTAGATAAAGAAAAGGTGTCAATTTCTATAGACATTTCAATCTAATTTATATACCTTTTTAAACAAATGACAGGGGCGACCATATCATATCATGGCAAAGTCTATCATTCGTGATATGGTTTGTATTGCAGTTTATGCGGAGATATAAATGAAACAATTGTGGTATGTTTACAAAAAATATATCCATGGGTTGTATTTAACTTGTAATTATAATGATTTTTTATTATTATAAATGTAAATTAGTTTAAAGTTTTACCTTTTGTCTTGTATAAAAAAACTGCATATAGTTCTTGGAAGGTTGATAAATATTTCTTTATCTTTAACGATTTTGATATTGAATCACTCAAAAATTAAAAAATTAGTGGCTATGACCACAGCCACAGCTACCACCTACATTACTACTTTCTTGTTCATTATGATTATGACCTTGTTCTTGACATGTTGGACATTGAGTAGCACTATTTTCAGACATAAACATTGTTCCACAAGATGCGCATTTGACTTTTTGAATTCCTTGCATATTTGTACAAATGCCACATTCTTATTAATACTTACTTGTTCTTCTATTTTCTAAAAAAATATGCGCGGATATCCAGAAATTGACTAACCTGATGCATACGAATATGAAATAATAACATGTATGTCTATTCGAAAATCATTATGTGAAATAAACCCACAGTGTGTTTAAGATATAGAGAAAAAAAATGGTTGTAGGGGGACATTCAGATATTTTATACATCAAATTTACCGTGTGGATAAATTACGTATTAGATATGATATAATAAATTTATCCAATTAGCGCTAATTTTATCGGGTAATAGAATATATTTTGTAAAGGTGAGTATCATGTTAATTATATGAGGCTTGGTCATAATTCAAAATCACTCATCTTTATCCTCAATACCATGTCAGCCAGTCCCAAGCATGTATTTTATTTATTTTAGATTAGATTCATCCTTCTTACAGTTATAGTATACCATTAACTGATAGAGTAAGACAGACAAAATTACAATTGCAGATACCGTGTGAAATCCACGTGCTGGCAATGGATCTATCCTAAACACTGACTTGATATGCTCTATCAATGGTTCTATAGATATTCCTCTCTCTGATTGTAGATATACTGACCCAATACCGATTGATAAAAGCATACAATCTCAAGTCTCTTTTTATAAGTACTTTCATATCTTTCTACAGAGGACAAACTAAATTTATTCCCAATGTCTTTTTGCTATACTCGTACAGGTTCTTAACATCATATCCTGCTGGGTCAGCTATCATATACAATGCAGATGGTAAAGAGAATGCTGAAGAAGAAGAAGTAGTAGTAGTAGTTAAAGTAACGTACATCTGGTTATCCTGGACATTAGCAGTAGTTACATCTCTGCTGTCAATGGTAATATAAGATCCCCTGTTGTTGCAGATGTTAGATGTAGTTTGTATCCAAATATCCATCCCTTGGTATGACTGTATCCCCACCTTGCATCTGTATCGAAACCTGAACGAGGTACTACTCCTTTCTTCTTCGTGGATGATTTATGCCAGACATGACCCTTTGCTTTTAAAAGAGTACTGTCTATTGCTGTTATTTGTGGGCAACCATCACCAATCCTTCTGCAACAAACAGATATCCCATTGTTGATATCCTACCTTTTATATCTGTAGTAGAAATAGTCTTTAATTGCATATCAAACGTACGTCTACATGGAATGGATACTAACCCATAGACTAATGCTAGCTTACGGTTATACTG
>JBDUES010000022.1:0-10522 GCA_040297625.1 Candidatus Nitrosocosmicus sp.
TTTCTTGGTGCAATAGGCCACGGTATGCAACCTATCATATACAGAATGTTAAAAAGGATGGATTCCTTTAATCTATCAAGAGATAATCTTTGGGACAGTGTTTGTCAAAATTATATCCCAGGGGTTATCTTTAAGCTGTTATGACATGTATCAAAAGATAATTTGAATTATGACCATGCCTCATGTACATAGATGGATATCAGAAAGTGTGTTTTCGACCATCATGAGAACATTTGATAGAGATATATTTTTATTCTATAAAGTTTGAAAATATGATAAAAGTATTGCAGTATAACAAATTTATATCTTTTTAGGTAAGAGTTGCAAAAAATACATTGAAATTTGAGAATCATGCAACAGAGCAGGCATATAATATTTATAAAATAACATATAATTATCTGATTTTTTACTAAAATATACAAAACGATCTTGCAAATGAACAGAACATCACCCGAAATAGACCGGCTTGCAGGAATAAAATATTACTCAACGATATTTAATGGAATAGGCGGTAATATAAAAAAAAGCAATGATGATTTCAATGTTAAAGAAATACTTGATCCAAATTTTTTAAAAGAATTAACCCAGTATAAAACTGACAATAATATTTTTCCAGTATATGAAATAGAAAAAAAAGGATTAGACTCTAATCACGCCATATTAATTTTAAAAAACAGGCTAGGAATAAATTTTAAAATAGTGGGTATTAAAGATGCAAAAGCAACGACTTCACAGTATGCAAGTACAAATAATAATAAAAAAATAATTAAAGATATAAAAGTTGGAGAAATTTCTTTGAAATTTATAGGCTTTTCAAAGAAACCAATTGAAAAATCAATGTTGATTGGAAATAAATTTAGGATAAAAATAAATAATCCAAAAGACAGCACTAGCGATAATTTATCACAGTTTTTATCGGAAATTAACAGTGTAGGAAATTTCTATGGTTTACAAAGATTTGGGAGTGAAAGGTTGGTGACACATCTGGTAGGGAAAGCAATTTTGAAGAAAAAATTTAATGAAGCAATAGATATACTTTTGACATATACAACAAAATTTGATTCAAAGTTTAGTATAGAAATAAGAGAAAAATTAAAAGATATAAAAAACAATTCAAACATTATTAAAATAATTCCAAAAGGAATGGATATCGAAAAAAAAATCGCTTATGAAATAACAAAAGGCAAAGATCCGATATCTGCTCTAAGATCCATTCCAATAAACATTAGAAGGCTATTTGTACAAGCATTTCAATCATTTATTTTCAATAAAGTCTTGAGTATAGCAATAGAAAATGAATTCTCCCTAACAAAATGTGAAAAAGATGATCTGTGCTTTGAGGTCATTGACAGAATAGTTTTTGGAAAAATACGAAGATTTGAAAATTCAGACTCATCCAAATATGAAAAAATCCCAATAATCAGATTACCCGGTTATGCATTCCAACCAGGAAAAAATAGATTTGATTCAATTATTAAAGAAATATTACATGATGAAGATATTAGTGCCAAAGATTTTTTCTTAAAAGAGATGCAAGAATTAAGTGAGACCGGAGGATTTAGACAAGCAGTATTCATCTCAAAAGATTTCAAATACCTTACATCTGGAAACTCAACAGAAGTCGAATTTGCCGTGCCAAAAGGGACGTATGCAACCACTTTGCTTCGAGAGATCATTAAACCAACCGATCCAATAACTGCAGGCTTTTAACCGCATAGTGACGTGTTAAACAGCAAGAAAATAAAGATATAATATTATTATTACTAATATTCATGGTGAAGTAAAATATCAGAAAATAAAGAATTACCATTATTCAAGGTGTTTTTCACAGCAGGAGCGTTGGTGTTAATTTTTGGAGCATCGTTTATACTCATAGATTTAATAGTCAATTCATTTACAGAAGGTCTCAAATTCATGGGTACTTATTTTGCTATAGCTGGAATAATTACTATTATAATAGCATATTTATATAGATATCATAAAATTTTAGGGTTTTTAATGATCCAGTTAAAAAACAAAATCAATAAACAAAATAGATTTTCAGAATGGGGTAAGCCATAACTTTATGGTTAGATAAACAATAAGGGAAACTAAAAAAAACAATTTACAATTTTAATATACACCAATAAAAAAAGAAGATAAATGTATAAAGTTCTTAATTAATTAATTAATTAAATTTAAAATATAAAATAAAAAAACAGTTAATAACATATAAAATAAAAAATTTAGGTTTTACTAATTGACAATTGAAGAAATAAGATATGATTTTACAGGACATGGTGAACATTTTCGAAAGTTTTTTTTCAAAATTTTAAAATTAATCATAATTTCAAAATTGAATTGTCAAGAATCAAATGAAACATCTGTTAAATACTTTAATGAAATAGTCAACAATATAGAGGATTGTAAAACTCATCGAGTAAAGTACGGCAAATCAATGATGTTTACAAAATATTTGCAATATGAATTTACTTATCAAACAATTAGAGTAATCATAAAGATTATCGATAAAAACCTTATGGATATTCTGTTTGAATCGATAATTTCGGATTTTGTAAAATTTTTTGACGAATTCACCAGCGATATAAAAACAATAAAATGGAATACTAATTACACCGATAGCAATAGATTTCAAGAAAATAGAATAATAAAAGAAGAAATGGTGGGTGGGGTTGTGGATGCTAATTCGACAAATAAACCCGGTTCCGAAGAAAAAGAAGAAATAAAAATAAAAGAAGAAATAAAAATAATTCTTCATTTATTAGAATCATTCATAGAAGCACTGCATTATTTAACATCGATATCACCGGACAACAACAACAGCAACAACAATGATAGTTTAATTGGAAAAATGATTGAAATTAAAGATGTATCAGTAGTTAGAAAAAATCTAAACATTGAAATATTAATTGACGAGAAAATAATAATAATAAATTTATCTCCCAAAAAAAACAATCCTATCTCGATAGTTTTAGATAATGACGATAAAACAGGAAAAACAATAAAGGAATTAATTCTTCAAAATAAAAATTTTTAGTATATTTATATCAATCAGAAATATCGAATGTTGTCGCAAGAATTTAAAAAAAAGCGATAAAAAATAAAATATCTGAGGATAAACATACAGATTTGACCAACCAAGTACAAGTATTTTATTTCTTAATACTTTAAAATATTAATTGGGTAGTTGATTTTGTAAAGTTATCATTTCAGTATTTTTATTGTATCGAATATCAAAATACGTATAACATAAATTAACATGCTAATATATATCAAAATGATTTTAGAAATAGAATACATCCATAAATAGACTCAAAAATCAAAGAAGTTTGAGATGAAAGTAATCTTGAATTATAAATTCATATAATAACAAGCATCAAATAATGAGGGCGTAACAATAAAATTGAAACGGCGACTAACAGTAACCATAAAAGAGATCCGCTTGTTATATCAGGCATTATTTTCTTAAGATGAGTAGCCAATACAACTTCTGGAGAAATTGAGCCATCAGCACAAAGTAAAGAAAACATAAATGAATCCAAAAAGAATAAAGGAATCATAAATTAACATCAAATAATGTTGTTTCCTGGATGCTCCATAACATACAATTATAAAAAAAGTTTTTAATACCTTGATCTACAGATAAAGTCAACAACAAAATGTTCTTAAGCGGACGCAGGTTAGTTTTAGTAGGCATTTCAGCAATTGTTGGAGGTATTATAATACTACTCCCCTTAATATTAACAATAACACTTCCAGATTTGAATAAAGTAAACATAACGATTGAAAAAATAGAATACAACGGACTAATAGAAAAAAATAGTACAGCTTTATTAAATATATTTTTTAATATCAACAACCCAACAAGTCAAGCATTAACTACCTCAAAAATAGACTTCACGTTATTTGCAAATGGAATCTCTCTTGGGACCAATACAATTCAATATATAGATATTCCAGTAAATGGACGCCCCCAGCTATTAGCAAATAGAGATAGTGTTATACATCAAGTAATAAAAGCACCCATAACAGATAAAAAATTAAGTACAGATTTAAGAAACAATAATGGAAAACTACAAAACATCCACTGGAAAGTTGAAGGGTCGGCAATAATAGAATCGGGATTCAGTTCTTCTGTCAAAAATTTTACTGCTTCATGGTAATGTATATCAAAAAGTAAATTAAATAATAACTCTAAATTTTTTTAGAAAATAAAAAAATAAATTCTTTTTTTTAGTTTAGTGATTTTTTATATCATTCTGTTTGGGGGATCATCATAAATTTATTAAATGATGTTGTAACCCATTCTTCAATAATTTGGCATTTTGCAGGACTTATTGAATTGGACTCATCCTCTATTGAACATAGATGTTGAAATGTACAGCATATACATGGAGCTCCTTCAATCGTACTCAGATCAATAGGTTTTTGTTCAATATTAGCAATGGGAATAGATTTTTTCACTATTAACTTGTATGTCCATCTACCATGGTATAGAGCTTTCTCACGTGTAATAAGAGATTGTTTCTCCAAGTTTCCTACAAGTCGTGATCCATCACGACTGTCTAGAGAAAACAACTTGCATAATTCAGTTTGAAAAACACCTTCTTCACCACTTGTGGTAATAGCATCAAACACCTTATCAATAAGATCACTTTTAGAACGAACAGATAATTTGGAACCAGAAAATTCAGACGACGACAAAACATAGTACCTACAACGAAATAATATAAATGTCTTTAAATTTATGATCAAATTATTAGTTAATATATAAAAAAAATAAACAATTATGAAAAATCCATATTCATGTCATTGAGGTGTTTTGTGCATATTAACATATATAGAGTTGTTGTATTTATTCTTACAATCAGGTTTATCAAACTTTTATTTAAAACTAAAAAATATATTATAAAAATATAAGAAAACTAAAAAATTAATTTAAAAAAGTTATAATTATGTTATTTTATGCATCACATTTAACTTTTTTAATTATATTTTAATAAATCCGTAAAACCATAAATCAAGTTCAAGTAGGTTTGAAGTAATACATATAAGCGTAGTCTCCTTTATGTAGGCTTTGTAAAGTTAAGAAAAAATGTCTTACTTAAAATATTTTACCTTATCGTCAAATAAATTATTGGCTTGGATAGGATCTATCTAGATTTGTATTCAATTTAATAAAAATTTATTTTAGAGTTTAGAAAAACTACCACAGATTGATTAAAATACTCTAAAAGCCTTATCTTTAAACAGCATTTATATTCATTTTAAAAAAATTTAATAAATAATGAAAAAATGTATCGGATGATATAATAAAATATATGTTATTTTTACCCATCAAATTTAGGAATATTTTTTGTAAATAAATTATAGTATAAAAGGTAAGACAGGCTAAAAATAAATGGTAAAAAAGGATCATCTATGATTAGCTCCACGCAGTGATAAAGACGCCGTTATGAGAGAACTGTTGGATACGATTATTGTCTCTATCTACAACATATACAGAACCGGAGACAGTATCAACAGCTATGCCCGAAGGACCAGTAAATTGACTGTTTGCGTTCCCAGTAGACCCCCAGCTGGCGATAAAGGTGCCGTTATGGGAGAACTGTTGGATACGATTATTGCCGGTATCGGCAACATATACAGAACCGGAGGTAGGGTTAACAGCTATGCCCGAAGGATACATAAATTGACTGTTTGCGTCGCCTTCCGCTCCCCATGCGGCGATAAAGGTGCCGTTATGAGAGAACTGTTGGATACGATGATTATTGGTATCGGCAACATATACAGAACCGGAGGTAGGGTTAACAGCTATGCCAAATTGACCTATAAATTGACCAGATGAAGTACCGTAAGATCCCCATGCGGCGATAAAGGTGCCGTTATGAGAGAACTGTTGGATACGGTCATTGCCGGTATCGGCAACATATACAGAACCGGAGGTAGGGTTAACAGCTATGCCAGATGGACTTTTAAATTGACTGTTTGCGTCGCCTTCCGCTCCCCATGTGGCGATAAAGGTGCCGTTATGAGAGAACTGTTGGATACGATGATTACCACTATCAGTAACATATATGGAACTAGATAAAGAGTTTACCGCAATATCATTTGGCTGAGTTAGTTTGGTATCCACAGAACCAAAAGATGGTGGGAAAAAATTAGAGTAATAAGAAGCATCTAATTTAATCTTATTAACCGGATTGATATTAAATAGGGTACCAGGAAAAGACCAAAAGAAAATAGAACCAGAGCAAATAATAAAAACAGATAGAATAGACACAGCAGTTTTAAACTTGAACAATAGTAGGATGTTATTACACAGTTTATTAAAATATTTCATAACGAATAAAACTAATTATATCATTCAAGCCTTAACATTATTGGTTATTTAATAAATAATTAACAAAATATAGAAATTTTTGGATCAAACAACCTTTTAGATAAACATATCTATCTTGGCAATTCAAATATATTCTTTTATGTATTGTACGATAGTTATAATAATAAGACAAATTATTCAACCATATTTATAACATATTCATTTAAAAAATTAACTTCTCATAATAATTATTTCGAATTACAGTTAAAACTATGTGATATGTTTATCAAATCGTATTCAATTATTATTATTATTTACATGTAGATTGAATAGTAAAATGTTATCAAGAAAAACGATTTAAAGTAATCATAAGATCTCTTGCATAATTAGAATAAACAGCTATATGACCAATAGTTCCTCATCAACCTGTTCTCTCCTTGCTTTCATACGAGAGATTATCCAAAAAACCACTGCTTTCCAAATCATTTACCGGTCTAACAGTAAAAGAGTTCGATGATATTTACAACAAAGAAATATCAAAAAGATATGATAAACACGAGATACAACGGTTATCGACAAAAAGCAAAGATAGAGAAAGAAAGTATGGTGCAGGAAGACCTTTCAAACTGGATGTTAAAAATAGATTTTTGATATTACTTGTTTACTATCGTCTTTACATTACTTACACGTTAGCTGTTGGCTTTCTCTTTGATTTGGATCAGAGTAACATTTGCAGGGACATTCAAAAGATTGTATATTGAATATGGTAAGACAATGCCTACCCATCCCTCAGAAAATATACAACATAACAAAAAGGTTGAAAACCCCAGAGGAAGTTGAACAATATTTTCCAGGCTTTCTGTCTTTCATAGATTCCACCACCGAACAGCAGGCAGATTCCAAGACCTGCTGTAGATAAGGGTAGAAGAAAAATATTCTTTAGGCAAAAAGAAAAGACACACTATTGTAAAGAACCAGCTTATGATGGTTAACAATCGTGGTTATATCCCTCATAAGGCCGCCCATAAAAAAGGACGTAAGCATGACTATATCTTTAAAAATACAAGAATAACCATCCTGTAACCCCAAAACAGGTTGTTAATGTGCTTGACCTTGGATATCTTGGTATAGAAACAGATTTCCCAGAACAGCTATCCGTACTACCATATAAAAAGAAAAGAAACCAAAAAGATCTGTCCCAAGAAGAAAAAGAGTATAACAAAATTCATCCAAAAAAAGAATAGTGATAGAGCATACCATCTGCAGATTGAAAAAATACAGGATAATGAATGATGTATTTAGAAATAGGTTAAGAAAATACAACAGGATATCAGACATAGTATCGGGTCAGGTAAACTATAGAATGATTAACCAGTCTCGGTAAAAACAGATACACCATCCATACTTGAAAGTGTAGATTGTTTCTAATTATGCAAGAGATCTATTATATAAAAAAAGGTAAAGAAAATAAATATTAGTAATGGTAATTTCAATGACTAATACAATAGAGAAGTAAAGTAAACTTTATCTTTTTTATGGTGGTGGTTCCTATTTTATATTAGACGTATTAATTTTCTCCGATGTTACATCTTCAGATACTTCTTTTGTTTCTGTTACTGGCTTCTTTTTTACTACTACCTCTTCTTTACCATATGGTGTTTTTGTTACTTCGCCTAATTCTTCTTTTTTAACTGGTATTGTTATATCCTCTCTAGAAGAAACAGGTGTTTGTGCTTCTGTTTCACCACTGGGAGACCTTGTTTCAATAGTTACTTCTTCACGAGTTAACGGAACTTGAACGGTTTTGGTTTCAGTCTCTGGTTCTTTGGTTATTGTCGCTTGATGTTCTCTAGTATTTTTGGACACATCTAGTTTTTCTCCTGTTAATGGTACTTTTGTTTCTTCTGATCCTCTTCCTTCCTGTTGCTGAATCCTACTACTACCTTCGGTATTGGTAGTAGAATATTGTTCTTGTGAAGAAGATGAAGAAGCAGAATCTCTCTTATATTTATTTATTATTTCACCCTCCGAAACCCTAAATGTAAGCACGGAGCCATCATAGCTTTCGGCTTGTTCTTGCGGGATATAGAATTTTTCTTTATTTATTATTCCTCTTTGAACTAGAACATAACCTCCGGTTACATCTTGTACTTCACCTAAATCTTCGTTATTACTACCTCTTGCTTCTTTTTTTATAGTGTCATTCCAGTCAATATTTGATTTCATATTTAATATATAGAAACATAGTATAAATAAGGCATAATTAGCACTGTAGATTAGTAATAGTATTAAATTGCGATAGAAAATTTACAAACAAGTATTATATGATAAATCATCTGTAATTGATTTAAATTAAAAGACAAAAAAACTATTAACGAGGTATTCAATTATGTGGAACGAGAAGATCAAAATAGAAAAAGAATTCACAATATCTAAAATGGCTTACACTTTTAAAATATCCATTTTTACAGTAGATTGCAATAATGAAATAGAATAGATATTAAAGATATTGTTGTCATTTGATCTAGAATACAATATGTAAAAAAAATCAAAATGTGGATTAAATTTATAGATTAACCCAATAACGAAAATAAAAAGAAATAATAAAAGTGATTTCTCAGGTATATGCAAATAACCTTTAAAAATGACTAGAATTACAAAGTAAATATATTGTGTTCTGGATTTGAATGAATTGCAGGTTTTTTGATTCATTATTGTTATAAAATCAATAAATATTTTTTAAAACACTTTCATTTTTCTTTTAACTTTTACTACTTAGGCACATAAAATTCTCATTTGATCGAATTATTATTGGTGCTTTTGTTTGTATTTCCTTTTTGTTACACTCTATCTTGGGTAATGCGTATAATCGACCATCGCTCATGACATATTTTACGTCAGTCAATAATTTTATTATCTACTATAACTATAAATAAGTCGTTTAAAGCAGAGGCAGACGCTAAAAAGTTATTTTAAAAACGACCAACTGTTAAATATCTTTATTCAGCATAAAAGTATAGTATAACGATAATGTCAAAATCTAATAATATTGTTAATAATGATAATGAAATTAATTGGACAGAGGCTTTAAAGAAAGAAGCGAGAGGAATTGATGAAGCAGATTTTGGCGAAGTTCAAGAAATCACGCTACATTATATACTAACTGAAAGAGGAATAATAAACAAGGATAAATTTTATCTTCCACGGGATTTAGTTGATAGATTTGATGGAGATAAATTAATATTTAACATATCAGAAGGGGATGCTCAAGAAAAATTCAAAAGAGATACACCCCCTTCTACTGAGGAATATGCGAAATATAAGAAGAAGAAAAATGCCACAGATGATGAAGATGTAAATAAAAAACAAATTAATAAAAAAAATGCAAGTTCCCCGAAATCAAATATTTCACGTACTAATGAAACAGAGGAGTCGGATGATGTAAAGATAGAGCAGCAAAAACAAACAGAAAGTTTGAGTCAACAAAAGAAAAAATCCAAACCAAAAGATGATGTAAAGCAGACAGATGAAATTGTTGATAAAGAAGTTGAAGATAGAGCCAGGCAGGAGGCTGAAAGTAAAGCACAATCGATAGCACAACAAATACAAGATAAAGCCAAAATGGAGGCTGAAAGGAAATCGCATTCAATAATTCAGCAAGCTGAAGATAAAGCCAGGCAGGAGGCTGAAAAAAGGTCTAAAGAAATAAGAGAGGAAATTGACCAAAAATTTAACAAAGAAGCAGAAGAAAAATCTCATTCAATAATTCAGGAAGCTGAAGATAAAGCCAGGCAGGAGGCTGAAAAGAAAAGAATGTCAGAACTCGAAATAACAAAAGTGATAGATCATCCACCTCAAGAGGAAAGTAGAAAATGGGAAATGAACAATTATAATGAATTTTTTAATCCGTTCACCACAAGTATTAATCTATGGCAAAATTATTCCACAATATGGATGAATATATCCAAAGAGATTTTTAATACTGCTGCAAGGGCGACTAAGGATCTAGAAAACACAATGGAAAAGAGTTGGACAAATAATACATGGTATAAAGGATATAAATCAAAGATAGTATAATTAAGAAAATAACTACATAGTTATTAAAATCAATAACATATCGGTCTTATTTCTCTTTTTACCCCTTATTTTATTTCTAACGAATATTATTACCAAAAAGAAATCAATTTAATATTTGCAAAA
>JBDUES010000023.1:0-13639 GCA_040297625.1 Candidatus Nitrosocosmicus sp.
GATGGATTCCTTTAATCTATCCAGAGCTAATCTTTGGAACAGTGTTAATCAAAATCATATCTCAAGGGTTAGCTTTAAGCTGTTATAACATGTATTAAAAATATATTTGAATTATGACCAAGCCTCAAATATATTCTATTTAGTTTATCTAAACTATATAAATTGATTAAAAATACTCTCAAAATCCTTAACTTTAGAGCCCTAAAATTAAATGATGAGATTCAATTATTATTAGTATTATCATCAAGTCATTATTTTAGGTCGCAATGATAACAATTCTGGTAAATTTATTGGGAGAAATGGCTTGTCTTTTACCTGGATGTGTATCTTTTCTTTCATTTCTTCAATTGTGGAACCATAATTAGTTTTGCTGATTCTATCTCGAATAGAAATTATATTGTTAGATGTTTCTTTTTCGCCCACTATAGCTATATAATGAATCCACTCCATTTCTGCCTCCCTTATGCGTTTAGATAGAGATTCATCCCTATCATCTATATCAACACGAATATTATTTTCTTTAAAATAGTTATTGATTTCGATACATTTTGGAATAAAATTCTCATTCACTGGAATTACTCTAATTTGAGTATTCATTAACCATAAGGGTAAAAAAGGTGTTTTCCCTAGTTTCATTAGTTTAGCTGATTTTTCTAATAGAGCAAAAATTACTCTTTCAATGGCTCCACTAGGTGAATTATGTAGTATAATTGGATTTTGTTTATCCCCATTTTCATCTATAAAAGTGATTCCATAACGTAATCCATTTTCTATATCAATCTGATCTGTTGATAACGCAGAGGCTTTTCCTAAATTATCCACATAATTAAATTCCCATTTCAATACAAAATAAAAGAACCGTTCTTTCCACATTTCTACCAGTATGGGTTTATTAATTTTGTGGGAAATCTGTTTTATAAAATCTTTGTTGTTTAGATAAAATTCCTCTGTAAATCTTATTGCCATTTCAAGATCATTGGATAATGAAAGACCAATTTCTTCAACAACAGATATCGAAAGGTCCAATCTTTTCATAAATTCTGTTTTTGATTGTTCCATATCCTTGCAGAATGCATGACAATCTGGCATACTAAATGCTCTCAATCTTCTCAAACCCACAAGTTCGCCAGTTTTTTCTCTTCTAAAACTGTATCTTGTTAGTTCATACAGTTTTAATGGTAAATTCTTATAGGAAATCTGAAAGTCTTTTGCCATTAAAAACTGACCAAAACAAGCAGCAAAACGCAGGAAAAGTTCTTTTTGATCAGATTTAAGATTGTACTGTCTTGCTGGAAATCTATTAAAATAACTTTCCATGGATGGATGATGAGAATCATACATAATTGGTGTTTCGACCTCTAATCCGCCATATTGAGAAACCTTTTTTGATATAAATTGTTCCAAAAGTGATTTTGCCAGCCTGCCTTTTGGATAGAATCTCATGTTTCCAGAATCTGATGCAGGTTCATAATCTGCTATACCTAATTTTCTCATTAATTTGACATGAGGTGGCTGTTCATCAACTGTTCTTTTTTTTGATAACTCGTAATTGAATAACAAATTCAAATTTTCTTCATCCTTTTTAAATGAATAGTCAGTATACGGCACCAAATTTCCCTGAATATCTAGAATATACCAATATGACTTTAGTGAATTTTCTGCAGTCAGTGCAGTAGAAGTAGATGATGATGATGATGATGTATTGTTTTCATCTCGATCAATAGGATTACTATTGATACCTTCTTCTCCCGGTACTTTTTCTTCTTCTCCTCCACCGCCTTCTTTTTTAATAAAGGTTTTTGAGTTTTCAGCTAATGGATGTCCTTTGATTTTTAAATTTAATTCTTTAGTCCAACCAAATGGTGCTCTATTTATTTTTACATCCTTCAGATTTTCTTTTAATTCTTGTTCTATTTTTATTAATAAATTTAAAGCATATTTTGGCGATTCCAAATTCGAACTTAAATGAGAATAGGGATATAATAAAATTGAGTCACATTTGATTTTATCAATATAAATTTTAACTTCTTGGATAAAATCTCTGATTATCAGTTCATCATTATCATTTTTTTCAATAGATATCAAAATAACAACCGTTTCGTCAATTCGTTTTTTTTGTTTAATTATATCAGATTCAGCCTCTTTAATTTCCTTATTAATGGGATAGTATTCTACATAATCAACATGTAATTGCAAAATTCGCATAATTAACTATTTAAATTAATCAGTTTGATATAATCCATACACCCATATTTTGCATTTAATGTTGAGTAAATGTTTTTTATTAGATTTTGCAAAAATAGGCTGTGGGCATAATCGATGTAACTGTTGCCTGTTCTTATGATGATTCTCAAGAATATTGTACCTATGATAATCCAGAATATTTCCAAGATGATTTGATAGGATATTCATTAATGCTTATCCAATCCAAATTTTCGGGCACAAATGGAATAAATGGCTTTAATCATATAGAGAATTTAATTGAAAGAGTAATTTCTCATGAGACTATTCATGTAGTTATAAAAAAATTAGAAGGAAAAGAGTTGTCAGATAAATTGGATGACCTGGAAATTTCCTTTCCTATTGGGAATGGAAAAATACATATTATAAAAATGAATTTCCTAGGTTATGCTAATGACAATACCGGTCTAGTAACAGTTAATTGATAAACTCGGTAATTTTATAATTTTTTGATTCTTTTACTAGCTTTATTATTTCCTTTTTAAAAGATATTTTTTGGTTTATTGCTGAGAAGTTTTTTATAAATTCAATTTCATCGTCGAATAATGTATGCTCATAATTAAATATCTGGTTATAAATTAATTTTTGATTTATATTTTGAATATTTCTCAAATTTCTATACAAACTATTATAATTTACATCAATTTTTGATTTTTCAAGAGTTCGTATAAGATTCATTTTATTGATGTTTAGTAGACTATCTGAAAATACCCTATTGTATTTATTTAGTGAAATAAATATTTTTTTCTCATCTATATATCCTATTATTGTTGATGGCACTATTTTGTAAAATCCATTTTTTTTTATTTTAATCGCATGATCGTTGTCTAAAATAACAATTGAACGACCAAACGTTAGAATTGCTTCAATTATTTGATTTGCCAACCGTTCATCAAGTTTGTCTTTGTCCGACTTTATTTCAATTGGATAAATGATTAAATTCTGTATTGTTATTTTGTATTTTTCAGATATGGATTTAAGCAACAGGTTTCTAAAAAAAATACCTTTAATATCTTCATCAATCTCGATAGTTTTATTTTTAATCTTGTTAAATTTTATTTCTTTTGTTTTGACCATTGCCAAAATTAAATCAAATTTCCTGTTCAAGCCCTCATTTCTAATTTCTAAAATATTGTTAGGCTTAAATTCATAATTTGAAAAGAAATTATGATTATTATTAGTTTTAAGAAAGTCAATAAATTTATTTTTTAATTCGATTTCATTCATTTTATTATAAAATATTTATTTATATCAACAAAGAAAAATTATTTACATATTGTTTTTAATTCCTTTATAAAATTACCTAGATCTAATAACATTTTATCTTTGTCGTTTTCATTTTCCATAATTATTTTCATCAAGTAGCTGCCTACAATTATTCCATCGGCACCTGATTTTAATATATTTTTTCCATCAATGGAATTACTTATTCCAAAGCCAACAGCCAATGGAATTTTATATCTATTAATAATTTCCTTAGTTTTAGATACAGCATCAAAAGTATATTTCTCAAAATTAAATCTTGAACCAGTAATACCAAAAACCGAAACCATATAAACAAATCCGGTAGAGACAGATGCTATTTCAATCAATCTTTTTTTGCTGGTGTTGGGAGCAGATAAAAATACAGTCGCTAACCCCAACTTTCTTGCCAACTCAACATATTCTTGAGATTCGTCAATGTTTAAATCAGGTATAATAAACCCATCTATATTATTTTTTTTTGCTGCTGTTAAAAAATTTTTTAAATTGTTGGAAAAAACAATATTAGAATATGTCATAAAAAGAAATGGGGTATTATTGTAAATTTTCTTCATATCATTTACAATGCTAAAGCATTTTAACGGTGTTATTCCTTTTGCCAGTGCTTTCAATGATGCATTTTGAATAGTTGGCCCGTCTGCCATAGGATCAGAAAATGGTATACCTATTTCAATAATATCTGCACCTGAATCTATCAGTGTTTTAATTATCTCTTTAGATGCTTCTTGATCTGGGTATCCACCCACAACATAACAGATTAACGCTTTTTCACCTTTTTCAACAAGATTGTCAAATAAGAGATTTACTTTATTTTTTTCTTCTTCTTCATTAATCATTTTTAATTCATCATTGTTTCATTATCTAGTGCTTTTTTTTCGGAATCCAATTTTCCATTATTTTTTTCCTCAATATTTTCCCTTACTATTTGTAGATCCTTGTCCCCTCTTCCTGATATGGTAACGACAACAGTAGTATCTCTGGAAAACTTTTTTGAATTTTTAATCAAATAAGCTACTGCATGAGATGATTCTAAAGCAGGTATTATTCCTTCCAATTTAGATAAAAGTAGAAAAGCTTTAATTGCTTCCTCATCAGTGACAACAGAATATTTTACTCTTTTGTTATCTTTAAGATATGCATGTTCAGGTCCTACACCAGGGTAATCCAGTCCTGCAGAGATACTGTGGGCTTCTTTTATTTGTCCATCATTATCCTGAAGAAAATAACTCTTCATACCGTGAAGTATCCCAATTTTGCCTTTAGATAGTGTTGCTGCATGATGGCCTGACATCATTCCCTTACCACCGGCTTCCACCCCATAAAGTTCTACTTTGTCATCATTTAAAAATGGAAAAAAAGTACCTATTGCATTACTTCCGCCACCTACACATGCTATTACCGTATCTGGTAACGACCCTGTTTCTTGAATTATTTGTGATTTTATTTCTCTACCTATAATACTTTGAAAATCCCTTACCATGGTAGGGAATGGATGAGGTCCCATAACGGTTCCTATTAAATAATGGGTGGTCTTTACATTTGTTATCCAATCTCGCAATGCTTCATTTACCGCATCTTTTAATGTCATTGAACCTGAAATAACGGGATGAACTTTTGCATTGAGTAAGTTCATCCTAAAAACATTTGATTGTTGTCTTTCAACATCCTTTGCTCCCATATAGATCTCTGTTTCTAAACCAAATACTACCGAGGCCATCGCAGTTGCCACACCATGCTGCCCAGCACCTGTTTCTGCAATAATTCTTTTTTTCCCCATTTTATGAGCAAGCAAACCCTGACCAATTGTATTGTTGATTTTATGAGCTCCACTATGCAGCAGATCCTCTCTTTTTAAAAAAATCTTTGGACCTTTTATATAATTAGTTAAATTTTTGGCATAATATAAAGGGGTTGGCCTTCCAGCATAATTTTGTAACAGATTAGTCAATTCTTTTTGAAATTGTTTATTTTTCTTTAATTTTTGATAATTATAGTCTAACTCGTCTAAAGCAGGAATTAAAGTTTCGGGAACATGTCTTCCTCCAAAAATACCAAATTTTCCTATATTACTCTGTTTCATTAGATAGATTAAATAAAATTAATTACCATTACTTAATACTTTACCTACCCATTATTTTCAAAAAGTCAGATATAATTCATTAATTTCTGTTCCCAAAGTATTAACATTTTCCATCAGGCTCGTTCCGATTAAAAATGCATCTGCTCCAAAACCCTTCAAATACCTAATATCATCTTTTGAATGGATTCCACTTTCGGATAAAACAAGATTATTGTATTTATTGCAAGATAATAGAATTTTTTTTGTTACATCCAAATCCATATCGAGTGTATTCAAATTTCTATTATTAATTCCAATGATCTCACATAATCGATCGCTGTTTTTATTTAGTCGTATTACCTCTTCAAATTCAGATTGAAAATGAGTTTCAACAATTACCTGCAATCCTAGTTTTTTTGCATATTCGCTAAATTTTTCTAAACTACCTTCTGCCATGTTCTTGTCAAAAAGTGTCTTAATTAAAAGAATACAATCTGCTCCGATTTTCTTGGCTGTTTTGATTTGAATGTCACTTACGATAATGTCTTTCATTAATATTGGCAATCTAGTTTTTTTTCTAGCTTTTAAAATATAATCTATAGATCCTTTAAAAAGAAAAGGTTGGGTTAATATCGAAATTCCAGAAGAATGTGCTTTTTCCATTTCTGTTATTATTGTTTCCAAATTAACATTATTGACATTCAGAATTGTACCTTTTGAAGGAGATGCAAATTTTAATTCAGTTATTAAAGGAACATGGTTGCAATTTATTAAATTTTTTTTTATGTTGATATTTGTATGATTATCAAAAATAATGTCATCATTTTTTATTTCATAAGCACCCTCATCTATAGCTTTAAACGAATTGTTGACTAGGGTTTTTAACCAGGATTCATTCCCAAAGAATTTTAAATTATTAGATGCCATGATTGAATAATTTATTTAAATTGACTAACTTGTTATTGATATACTTCATCCTATATACTTATTAATTATAAAAATTAATGTACCTATCTTTTTTCGGATATTGTGCCTGATTCTTTACCGCATTTATTAAAATGTCCAAACAACTGTTTTCTGTGATTTCACCAGTAACGACCTTTGAAGATAGAGTCGTAATATCAAAATAGTTTTCTAGCATTGAACTCATCTTATACAAAATATCTGATTTTTTAATTAGGTTTTTTATTCGGAGTGTATGATAATTCATATGAATTTCATTTGCTTCATCAAACTCCACTCCATAAATATCTGAGATTTTCAAATTGATATTTTTTTCATTATCCTTTGAAATGTCTTTGTGTAATATGTCTATTGCATTTTTTCCTTTCAATGTGTTATCATCATTTTTGTTTGAACTATTATCATCAACTTTAAAAGAATCCATTATAAGAATATTAATTATAGGTAAAACCCGATACAAAAACTTTTCACTTTAAAATAGTCTTTGTTTTACCCTCAAGAATTTATGGTCATGGTTTGTAATGATGCCTTAGCCCTCGCTCGCTCTCTTTATGGTAATAGTTTAGGAAGAAAATTTTTTTGGTATAATAAAAGTTCTGTCTGTAATAGTTTATTGTGTATAAGGTTGGAAAGAGGTTAGTTATAACAATTTTCAAAATATGTTTGTTGCTTGCTGTCAAATTATAAAACCATCTAAAAAAGCAAATGTGCATTTATCAAAAACTTTTTTTATAATATGAATAATTTCAATCAATAAATAATATCTAGTTTAGCAATATCTATTACTACAGGTTTAATATCTATTCAACATTTTGACATTAATATCGATTCTTACAAAATCCATATTAGATTCAACCATAGTTTATTATGATTTATTTGAATTATAAAATTTTCTTTATTACCTCATTTTAACAGATATATTTTCCTGTTTCCTGGATGCTCATCGTATATGGGCATATAAAGAATATGAATATCCAAATATCAAATTAATTTACTACTACTGCTGAGAATTCTTAATAACATGTCTTAAATTTTTAATCAATATTCATAATATAGATAGTATCTTATCAAATATCATCTGAAGAGGAATAAAATAGCGGCAAATTAACTTAACTAGAACTTTATATGGTAGATAATGTTTTTGTTGAGCCTATCCCAAAAATCGATAGAAATATAGATTATTCCTAGCATTATTAAAATGTACCCTGTACCTATCAGCAGCAACAGCAGCAACAGCAGCAACAGCAGCAACAGCAGCAACAGCAGCAACAGCAGCAACAGCAGCAACAGCAGCAGAAAAAGGATAAACATATGACTAAATGCTTTGTTGCATAACTCAATTATTCGTATTTTTTATTTGTATTTGATTTGATCTAATAACTAATAATCCTGTATTCATATTGTAATAATATAAAGCAGATAGTCAAATAATAGGTTTGATAGTTACGTAACAAAGGAGTTAATAAACACTTAATTATAGATTAAAGGATTTAACTTTTCTATAAAGTTATGGTTATTCCTCCCAAATTTATATTTGTTACAGGTGGTGTGATGTCAGGCTTAGGGAAAGGAATTGTAACTTCATCTACTGCAAAATTATTAGAACTAGGTGGACTAAATGTATCTTGCATCAAAATTGATCCATATCTGAATTATGACGCTGGAACAATGAATCCTCTTACTCATGGGGAAGTATTTGTTACTGGAGATGGCGGTGAATGTGATATGGATGTTGGAAATTATGAGCGTTTTTTAGATTTAAATTTAACATTAGAGCACAACATTACTACTGGTAGAATTTTTTCAAATGTGATTAAATCCGAAAGAGAAGGAAAATATTTAGGTCAATGTGTTCAAATAATTCCACATATAACTGATGAAATCAAATATCAACTAAGGGAAGTATCTGCAAAAGAACACCTTGATATTCTAGTTGTAGAATGTGGAGGCACAGTTGGCGATATTGAAAGTTTGCCTTTTTTAGAAGCACTAAGACAGATGAAATTAGAAGATGAAAATTCTGATACTTTTTTCATCCATGTAACTTTGGCACCTATCTTGGATACTGTAGGAGATCAAAAAACTAAACCTACACAACATAGTGTTCAAGAATTACGTAGAATTGGTATTCAGCCCGATCTTTTAGCCGTTAGATGTAAAACACAACTAACCAGGGAAACAATACGAAAAATATCTCTTTTTGCAAATATTTCATCTGACTCTGTGATGTCTTGTCATGATGTTTCATCTATTTATTCTGTTCCAGAAATCCTGTATGATCAGGGACTTACCAAAGTAATTTTGAAAAAATTAAATTTATCAAAGGAAATAGATATTTCAAATTGGAAAAAAATTTCCAAGACTTATACTACCTTTAATGAGGGTGTAAAAATTGCGATAATCGGAAAATATGTTGATCTAAAAGATAGCTATGTTAGTGTTTATCAAGCTTTATTGCATTCAGGTGCAAAAATTGGCACAAAAATAGAAGTCGATTGGATAGATTCCGAACGATTTGAAATTCAAAATGATAAAATACTGAATTCTGATATGCTGGATAAAAAATTAAAATCACTTGATATCTATGATGGTATCTTAGTGCCGGGAGGTTTTGGAAGCCGAGGTAGCGAGGGAATAATTAATGCATCAAATCATGCGCGGGAAAACAATATTCCATATTTAGGAATATGTTTTGGTTTTCAATTAGCAATAATTGCATTTGCAAGAAGCAATTGTAAATTACCTGATGCAAACACGACTGAAATAAATCAAAATACAAACAATCCCGTAGTAATATACATGCCGGAACAACAACAAATAAAAAATTATGGAGGGACGATGCGATTAGGTTCCCATAAAATCGAATTGGAACCAAATTCCATTGCATTTAATATTTATAATAATAATACAATTAACCGAAGACACAGACATAGATATGAATTTAATCAAAATTATAAAGAAACTTTAGAGAGATATGGCATGAGATTTACAGGATCATCGGACAACAAAAAAAGAATTGAAATATTAGAAATACCTGATCATATTTTTTATTTTGGAATTCAATATCATGGAGAATTTCATAGCAGACCCGGAAAGCCTGAACCGTCTTTTGAACATTTCATCAGGTCTTCAATAAAAAATAAAAGAAAAAATAATTGAATTAAATTTTTAATTCGTAAATTTTTTGTCTTGCATCTCTTAAAGATATTTTTTTTTTGACATATCCTCGATTAAGTAGATGTGATAACGATAACCGGATTGTTCTCTCTGGCAACATTGTTTTATTTATTAGGTCTTTTTGTGTCATTGTACCTTCGTATTCCAGGGTTTTTAAAATTAACTTTGCACTTGGAGGCATTTTTAAGAGATCTTCGGCATATTTTACTTTCTTTTCAATGATATTTGTGGCCGAATAATTATTATTCAAAGTAACTAGTTTGGCAGGAAATTCATGCTTGTGACACTGTAATTTATCTGTGATTTTTATCCTAAAAGTACCATCTAAAATTACTTCACAATGATGGCTCGATGTAATATCAGCTATTTCAATATGACTATCGCTAGAAACAATAAGTGGTCTTCTGGTATTATCTAAAGAATTCACAGAAATAGCAACAAAAACATGCGAATTCTGCAGCACGATTGGCCCTCCAGCGGACATTGCATATGCAGTTGAACCGATAGGTGTTGCAATAATAACCCCATCACTGTTATCATGCCAAATATCTTTATTATTTATTCGTAAAAAATGTTCCATCAAAATAGCACTTTTATTTGAGAAAATTGCTACATCATTTAATACAGGTTCTACATCCTTGTCATCGACATTTACAGCTAATCTCTCTTCTTCTCTTACGTCATAATTTCCTGATTTTAATTTATCTTTAATTAACTCAATTCCTTTTACATCAATTTGAGCAAGAAAACCGGTGGAATTTGATTCATAGATACCTAAAACAGGAGCAGATTCAACTACAATTTTATGAAAATAATTTAAAATTCCTCTGTCACCACCAGGAACTAATACAAGATCAACATCCTTTGCAATTTCTTGATTAGAATTGTTCATCATTAATGTTTGAATATGAGATTCCTCTAGTGATTTGATCAATTGAGATAAAATTGTTGAATCTTTTCCTGTAAATCCTGATAAAGCAATTCGCATTATGTAAATCTCTGTTAAATTAAGGTAATTTAATAAAGTTTGTTTTTTTACTATATAATTTATAGTTAATCTAAAATTTTAAATTTAATCATATTATAGAAATATGAGGCGTTTCTTTCAATTAGATTTATTTTTCTTGGAACCTTTTCCAAGCCTTTTTTATTTGAATCCAATGCTGCAATAACAGATCCTACACCAAAACAAAACGCCCATAATGGATCTTTTTCTTTTAAATATGAACAAGAAAATGCCGTAGAAAGTATATCCCCTAATCCAGTATTATCTAAATTAGGTTTTTTTTTAATAGGTAGAGAATATAAAATGTTTTTATGTAAAAGTAATATTTGATTAATACATGTTAAAATGACAAATTCCAGGGAAAATTTTTTCTTCAACAATTTCATTCCTTCGACTGCTGTAATTCCTTTAGTAAGAGCAGAAAGTTCTTCTTCATCTATTTTAATAGCTGTTATACCATTTAGATCAAGTTCGACTTGGTTCCTATAAGATACCGACAATGTTTCTGTATTCCAATCACGTAGAAATCCTTGTGGGTCTAACATGATGAATTTATCTTTTTTTGTTTTGGAAAAGTTTTGAAAAACTTCATTTGTAATTTCGTCCATTACAGGACTTAATACAATCCCATCCAGATTATCAAAATTTTGAAAAGTATTATCAATCGGGGAACATTTAGCCAAGAGAAAAAGACTTCTACATCCATCTTTATTTAAAATTATTCTGAATCGAGTTGTTGGATTTTTTTCATCAATTTGATCACCCCTCAAAAAAATGTTATCTAGTTTTAAAAGTTCTAATTTTTCAAAGTCATAGCCTACTTTTGTATATAATATTTTATCAAAATTAAAAGTTTTTGCAATTATTGATCCATAACATGCCGGTCCACCTAGACTTTCAGTTTCTGATCCTTCAATATCTTGTATTGAATCTAAAACAATATGCGAGGCAATACCAATTTTCATAATTTAATCCGATTACTTGAAAACAATTTCAGATCAACATAATAAGGTTATCATAAGATTTAAAGATGAGAATTAGTTTCAAAATTAATAGATGCCTAAAAAAAGAACTAGTAGGGGTAGAACCAAGGGTGGAAAAGGAAGTTCAGGGACGGTACATTGTAGTCAATGCGGCGCAATGGTACCTAGGGATAAAGCAAAGAAAATTACTGGGAGAATTACATTAGTGGAACCGACTCTTGCAAAGGAATTAAAACAACAAGGGGCATATATTGCACCATCGACTGATGTAAAATTTTATTGTGTTTCTTGTGCAGTACATAGAGGTATAGTAAAAGTACGTTCGGAAAGCGAAAGAAGAAATTCAGGGAAATTAGGTTAGTTTACTTATTTTATAACAATTTAATCATTTTATATTTAATTTATTTATTTGCTTATTCCTAAAGTCTTTAAAAAGTCTAAAAATTTTATATATATATTTTTATTATAAAATACAAGTAAAAAAAAGATAATGCGTATATTATAGTTATTAAATGTATTTGGTGTATCCGGATAACTATTTTTTATTTAGTGTCTTTTTTGACATCTGATGTTTCTGAAGATGGTGGCGGTGGTGAGGTTGAGTTTGTTGATGTTGTTTTTTCTTTATTATCTTTTTTGGCATCTGATGTCGAAGATGAGGTTGTTTTACCTAATACTTTTTTATCTTCATTTTCTTGCTCAGAAATAAGTTGTGCTGTATTTCTGCCCGTCTCATTTGGATCTGTTGTATCTAAATAGCTGGCTTTTGGTGCATTGTTTGATTTAAATTCGACTTCTGATGGTCGTGTATCCCTTTTGTTATCTGCGCCGTCTAAACGATCTCTAACATTTGCATTGACTTTTGATGTGGTTGATTGATCACCATTATTGTATTTGGTTGATTCTGAATTGATTTTTGATGTTGAATAATCGTGGTTTGTCATATCTTCTCTTTTAAACATTTGATAGATTGTTTGAACTGAGAAAAGTGGGACACCAAATATCTCTGATACAATTTTTAATCTTTCAAGTACCGTTATTATTGCCAATATGGAAACTATCCACAATGCCACTGATATGTTAGCTTGAAAAGGAATAAATGCTAAAATTGATATTATTAATATTCTTTCAGCTCTCTCTGCAATTCCTTTTCCTTTGAGATCTATACCCAAGGCGTCACCTTTTGCTCTAGTATAACTTACCAGAATTGAAAGGGATAACGTAACAAGGACCAAAACCGGATTTGTAAAATTACCTATTAAAATACCTATAAATACAACTATTTCAGAAACTTTGTCTATTATTGAATCTAAAAATGAGCCCAGTGTTGAGGTTTTTTTGGTAACTCTTGCAACCGCACCATCTACCAGATCAAAAAAACCTGCAATTAGTAAAAATAAGCCCCCAAGAAATGTGGCAGTATACCAATTGGCTCCTATGGAATGTAATGAAAACATAATAGCAGATATTATAGATAAAATTAAACCTATCCATGTCCAAAAATTAGGTCCAAATCCTAAACTTGCAAACCCTATACCTACTTTTTCAAGTAATGGATCAAATTTATTCCTTAAATTATTAAGCACGATATAATTTGACCTTAGCCGTGATATATAACCTTTTACTAATATAGTATATAAATAAAGAAAAAAAAGTAGATTACATAGAAATTAATTTAATAAATATAATAATATTGAGATATTAAATTATTTGTGATTGTTTCTTAATTCTTTAATATGTTATAATCCGTCAATAAATATATTTGTCTGCAGAAATAAATAAAAATAGAAATAATTTTACTGAAATCGTGGGCAACAAAGTAGTTGTTATTGGACTAGGTCAATTAGGACTTCCAGTAGCAAAATTTGTAAAAGAAAAGGGCTTTGATGCCTACGGATACGATATAAACGAAAAAGCTATGCAAGTAGCTGAATCAAATTATGGTGT
>JBDUES010000024.1:0-3387 GCA_040297625.1 Candidatus Nitrosocosmicus sp.
TCAGACATAGTTGCAGGCTTGATAAACTATAGAATATTAAATCATCAGAACTAGGAATCCACCTAGAATCCAGAAAGAATAGTCTAGATTGTTCTAATTATACAAGAGATCTATTATTCATTTTAAACAATATTACTAACTCGTTCCGTAATCGAAAAAAAAATTCCAAAGCGGATGACGGATGAGAATTGAGCGTAAGATATAGCCTATATCCTAAACATCATTTTCTGTGTAATGTATCTGAAGGTAAAAAATATTGAAAATATAAAGGAAATTAAGAACAATTTTGAAGAAAAAATTTTGGATTTAACCCAAAATGAGATTGGGTATTTAATATGGGTATTCTGATATAGATATTATTATTTTATTAATAATTTAGATAAAATCCCGAGATTTTCTTAAAAATAAAAAAATAAAAATATTATTTAAATATATATATTATTTTTTATGCGTATATTCTAATAATTATTTTTTTATTCCTGATTATCCTTATGATGTTCAGGATATGCTTCCTTATCGATTACATTTACAGGTTCACCAGTTGGCAGTGGATTATCCTTATTAACTTCATATTTCCGCAATTCAGGAAAATCTTTGTTTAAAATAACATTCATACCAACTTGATAAATTTCATCTTTAGGAATATCATACCTTCTATTGTATGGACCAAATACCACTATTTTATCCAGTGTCTCTTTGAATATGTGTCCCACATCATCTTCATTTTTTGCTCTAACACCTTTATTGAATAGAGCGTTTGGATATTTACCTTCATAACTTGCCAAATCAACATGTGTATTATGTTCTTCCCATGGATCTCTTCTGCTTGTAGGCAGAGGAGCATTTCTCGGAACATGGTATTTTTGTAGATCTGAGATGGTAAGACCCAATAAAACATTTGCTCCTACCTGTTGAATTTCTGCAATTGGTACATCATATCTTTCATTTTTTTCTCCAAATATTACAATTTTATCAGGTGCTTCCCTTGCAACAAAACCAACATTAGGTTCATCAAGGGTTTTTACACCTTTGTTGAAATACTTTCCAGATGTCATTATGATTATTGTCTAAAAGAAATTATTAACCTTTTTATTGACGGATTATCTTGTATATAGTCTTAGTCACTAGCCTCTGTTTGTTACCTTGATTCCCATACTACTTATTGCAATGATAATGTTTCTATCATCCTCATCCATCCTACTCCTATTACTAACACTATTATAAATGTCAATCTTGTTTAATCTTCTACTAATCTGCAAATAACATGGTGGGTATTGTCGATTGTTTCTTGTGGTTTTATTATTCCCTCTGTGTTTGGCTATAGGGTAATTGGAGATAAATCGTGCTATAACCAAGGATAAGAATAAATGAATCTGGATAGAAATACGACCTTCCATTTTTATTTTCATTCATCTTTTTTAGTTCTTATCCCATACATCAAGAAAATCATATTGAAGTAAGGATCTCCATGTCTTATCAACGTTTTATTACAAGTCCATCAATCGGTCACAATTTTTAGGTTGTTCTAATCCCATCCAAATAGATTTAGTTTAGCAACAAAGCAAATAACATCAAAACCGAGCCATTTTCAATAACAATGGGAACATAAACTCCTATCCTATCCATTCTAATAATTTAGATCTTCAGAATGCTATTGGATTGACCTTTTTTCCATATATTCTCATTGCGGCTCATAATTGTTTTGTAATTTTGTGATGGTATACCATTTAGCATAAATACACAAACTGCACTTTTTTCAACTGTTTATTTTTAATAAATGCGTATATCTAAGTTAATTTCATTATCATTTTATTCATTTGACTCTTACCAGAGAATCGTTTGAAAAAAATCTACAAACATGAACAGGATGTGAAAACAAAGGAAAGAATGCTACCAGTTCTCAACGTGGTACATCATGGTATTATTGCCGCACACAGGTAGCCAGAGATCACAGAAATAAGGCTTGGACCTAAAATGGCTAAAAGGTTTTATAAAGATGGTATAGATGGATTAAAAAATAGACCTAAAAGCAGCAGACCACCAGTTGAACTATCGAAAGGGGTCAGTTACATGATAAAGAAAGAACTAAAAGAAAGTGGTAGGAGGAGATGGACCACAAAACAGGTTGAAGAGTTAATCGTAAAGAAATGCGGTATAAAATACCACTACACTCACATATTTCGTATTCTTCGTAAATGGGGCTTTAAACAGAAGGTACCAGGAAAAGTACATGTTTATACCGCATTCCTAGAGGAAAAGATGATTTCAAAAAAGGTCACAGAAATACTTGCGGATAAGCAAGAAGAAGAAGAAAAAGGCTTTACCGTAGTATCATTGGACGAATCATTCTTCTTTTATGATATTCTGGAAGAAGGGTTTGGATTGACGAGAATAATAGACCGATAGTCCGAGTGACCGGGTCTCAAGAATCCATGTATTTTTGGTGCCATCAACATAGAAGGAAAACAACTATTCAAACAGGACGACAAATTCCATGGAGATACATTCCTAGAGTTCCCAAAGATAATCCACTATAAATTTCCAAAATGTTATTTGTTTATGGATAAGACGTCACCACACACACTACAAATCAAAGAAGGTAAGAAAGTGTATGATGAGGAAAACAAGGATACATTAATTCCTAGATACCTTTTTCCCAACAACTGCATCACCAAAGTTTATGGTAATAGAAGCGGTCTGCTGGAATATAGCCAAACGAGATCTACTGGTCCTGAAATATTATCCATCATTTGCAGATTTTAATAATAAGATATCATGATATTTCAGAACAAAAAGATTCAATCTTAATATGAGAAACTATTTGTTACAAGACGTCGATAATATATGCTAATAAATATACAACAGATGTTAAAAATAAAATATTTATTTTAAACGATAAATAAACATATCCAGTTCCAAATTACATCAATTTCAAAATTAATCTTTTTGATTTCTTTTTAACTCAATTTCAAAATTAATGGTAATTAATTATAAAAGGTATTGATTATTCTATATTTTCAATTATGTCTATATTAGATCTCTTGCATAATTAGAAACAATCTATATTTTCTGATACGATAGGTATTCCGTTTCTATAAACACTGGTTCATTATTCTATAATTTATCAGACCTGCGACTATATCGGATATCTTGTTATACTTTCTCAATTTGTTTCTGAAAATATCGCTCATTATCCTATACTTTTTCAATCTGCAGATGGTGTGTTCCACTACTATTCTCTTTTTTGAATGAATAGTGTGGTAATATTTTTCTTCTTGGGATAGATCTTGGTTTATTTTCTTTTTGCATGGTAAGGCAGATAGTTGTTCTGGGAAATCTTTTTCTACACCAAGATATCCGAGATCAAGCACATTAACAACTTGTTTA
>JBDUES010000025.1:0-15876 GCA_040297625.1 Candidatus Nitrosocosmicus sp.
GCATAAGAAACCTATTTTTTACATCCAGTTTGAAAGGTCTCCCAGCACCAAACTTTCGTTCTCGGTCTTTACTTTTAGATAACCGCTTGATCTCATATTTTTCATATTTTTTTGCTATCTCTTTATCGTAAATACTATAAAATTCTTGTATTGTAATGCCGGTGAACGATTTGAAAAGTATTGGTTTTTTGGATAACCTATCATAGGAAAGCAACTAAAGAACAGGTTGATGAGGAACTAATGATCATAAAGCTGTTTGCATCTAATTATGCAAGAGATCTTATAAATGTAACATCAACGATTTTAGCATTACTAACTACATGATTATTGGTAATGATATGTCCTTTAGTATCATATACAAAACCAGAACCCAATGCAGTAGCATTTTGTTCGTTATCAGGATTAGATGGATTTGAGGATGATGAAGATACAGGCACCTTACTTGTAATTTGGACTACAGAATTCTCTGTTTGATTAAATATCGAATTTAGAAAATGACTTTGTAAATTGGATATAGTAGTGCCCGAGAGTTGTTGTGGCTGTTGTGATAAAGCCGCAACAGTTTGAGATAATGTATATGTGATTGAATATATCCCAACCATTACTTCTACCACTGTTGTTGATAATATAATTATTAAAAATAGTGTTATCATAGGCACGGCAAAAGTGTTTTTATTCATGTTAAATATCAAACAACATAAATCATATAGAAGTTACTATATATACCAATTAGTATAAGTTCGCTAAATTAATATACATAAAGTAATAAACATATTAAAGAAAATATCTCTTAGCAGTAGACCTTTTTTGTCATAACCCTTATCTGATAATCAGAATTATTTAGTGTACTTTTGCTAAATGGTATAATACCATTTGCTTTGTTGCATGATTCTTAAAAATCGTTTTTGGTTAACGTTTTAATATTGTATTGTAATTATACAGTAAACGGTCGTAATTTAATACAATTTCATAGAAATATGGAATAGTTTTATCTAATTTTCAAATCATGCGACAAAGCAATATCATATTAAAAAGTAATTATTAAGAGTTTCTGATAGTTTATAATTTTATTTACTATATTAATTATAGATGTTCTACTAACAGCATTGAAAGACTAGCAGTTGTTTGAGGCATGGTCATAATTCAAATCCACCTTTTAATATATTTTTACAATATCTTAAAGATAACCCGTGGAATATGATTTTGAAATACACCGACCCAAAGGTTAGTCCCTGAAAGAATAAAAGAACCCAACTTCTTAACATTCCTGCATCTAATAGGTTGAATACCTTGCTGGTCCAGTACTACAAATAAGGAACGACATCGTCGTGATAGACCATATGGATATTCTTCACCAACAGTAATTTTAATATGCTTTGTCGTAAGGATATGATGAAGGTTTAGAATTGATTCAAACAATGAGATCTAAAATTAAGAAAAAAATATCTTGTTTTAAATATTTTATCTATGTAGTCAAACAAATTATTGGACGGGGTAATCGGAATTTGCATTCAACTTTAAAATTTAATGTATATATTTAAAAAACTACATATATCGATTAAAAATACTCATTGAATGTCTTAACTTTACAGTGCCGTTCAAAGACTACTTAATAGTAAAAGGCTTGTCATTATTTTAACATTCTGTTAAACACCTTTCCTTATTACAAATCATCATAACTATCTGATTATGGTGGATCAAAAGGTTGTATAATCAATGTATTAAATCAAACCAAACCAAACCAAACATAACCCACAAATACAAACTCGCTATGAATAATAATACGGGTCAAAAACCATATACAAACAAGGCAAATCAAAAATCTTTTAACTAAAAACTTAACTTACCATATTCAAACTTTAGGAATAATAGCCCTAACACGAATAACACCAAGATAATGATGAGATCATAGTAAAGAAAGATTGAATAGGATTTGAAGGAAAGAATAAGGATAGAATGCCATTAATTTTTAAAAAGTCCAAAAAATCCCACAGTATAATATATAATATATAGTCACCTAATGCTACCAAAAGTAAGCATGTCTATAGATTCATGTTATTCGATATAGTAGGACATATTCACGTAAACACTTTTAAAGCAACTTCTTAATAGGTGGTAAATGTAATTTGAGTTTATTGAAAAGTAATACCGCATATGAATTTAAATTCGGTCCATATTTAATATATACATCAATTCTAATTATTTTTGCATCATCAGTAATAGTTTGTTTACTTCAGTTTCCCATTGCAATTGCACAACATACATCAGTTGATATTTATAATTTGTATAACAAGGGTGTTTCTCTATTTAACTCTGGAAATTATACAGGAGCTATAAAATACTATGATAAAGCTTTGGCTATAAATCCTAGTGATATCAACACTTTGAATAACAAGGGGGCCGCTCTGGATAGTTTAGGAAATCATACAGGAGCTATAAAATACTATGATAAAGCTTTGGCTATAAATCCTAGTGATACAGATGCTTTGAATAACAAAGATTTTGACCTAAGTAATATAGGCAATTAGGTTTAGCCTATAAAATACCATGATAAAGCTTTGGCTATAAATCCCAATTACAATGATACAAATTTTTTGGATAACGAATGGATTAAAATAAAAGACGAAAAAAATAATGGAATAGGACAAGGACTCTAGTACCCTAAATAGAAAATTTTATTTCTATTTTGAGTATATGAATCGTCATGATTTCTTACTAATTGTTGTTAGAACAAATTTCCCTCCTTGCTAGTACCTCGGTAGATTTCGGTCATCTTTTTATAAAACATAATTATTTGACTTATTTCAATGGAAGGAAGTAATTTGGATTTGCTTCAAGTCGGACATTTATTAATTGAAGCACCCCATTTCTAAGAAGGGTAACTTTTATACTATCACCGATGTTCTTTTTACCCTCAATATAACCTGACATATCCTGAATGTTTTGGATATACTTATTATCCACCTTTAGTATAATATCTCCACCCAGTGTTATTTTGCGACCATTTATACTAGTTGTATTGTCTCCTCCCATTATTCCCGCTTTCTTAGCTGGACTTGAATTAGCAACTGCAATTACCAAGAACCCCTTCGAATCAGTTAGATTTAGTGCTTTTGCTATATCCAGATCTACATCTACACCATAAGCTCCTAGCCACGGATGTGAGTAGAATCCTTTACTTAATAATGATGAAATAATTTTACTTACTGAATTTGATGGAACAGCATAAGAAATTCCCGTATTTTTTGATTGACTAATTGTAGATGAATAGTTTCCAATATTCATTCCTATAACTTGACCTTTATTATCAAGTAATGGACTTCCACCATAGCCTGTACCGAGGTTAAGGTTAGTAGTAATACTGTTTGGGATTTTCGCAGTAGAGATAGATATATTTTGTCCAAATGATGGGACAGATTTCCCAAGACCATTTATTATGCCAGTGGTATATAGGTTCGTGAAACCCATCGTATTACCAATTGTTGTTACTATTTGTCCTACTTTCAGGTCTGTGGAGTTTGCCAGAGATAATGGAACAAGTTTAGTTTGGGAGATATTTTGAGTAGATAATACAGCAATTGTGGTAAGAGGATCATATCCAATTAGTTTGCTATCATATGAAGAGCCATCTGGTAAAGTAACCGTAATATCATTATCTCCAACTACAAGGTTACTTGCAGTTATTATGGAGGATGTCCCATTAGAATTATAAATAAAACCTGATCCTGTTTTAAATATTGAATGATTTTTGATGTTAAATGCAGTAATTTCTACTACAGAATTTGCTGTCAAATTGTATAAATTTGATAGAACCGAATCATTAGATGGGGTTTGAGATGAAATGTCGACTGTACTAATGTGTTTACCACTCACAAGAGTATTGTTTGATGGAAGGTTCTGCGAATTTCCAAGGAACGGACTATTGCTTTGTATTGGGTTTGGCGTGAGTAATTTATTTGGTGTAAGTGGGAGTAATTTATTTGGTGTCAATGATGAATAAGATGTATTGTTTGATGGAAGGTTCTGCGAATTTCCAAGGAACGGACTATTGCTTTGTATTGGGTTTGGCGTGAGTAATTTATTTGCTGTTGCTGTTGGAGATAGTGCAATATTGGAAGACGGGTTTGAGACAACAGACATCTGTGCATATGATGTTCTTATGCTTACAGATACAGAAAATAAGATCAATATAATTATGGTAAGAATTTTAATACTAATCATCAATAATTAAAAGAAGGTTAATTTATTTATGAATTATTCAAAAAAATATGTTCATTACCAGATTTCTATAGAAATATAATAAATAGTTCAAATTTAATAAAGATATTATTGTTATATATATATAACATTTATTTATTTTATTGATAAATAATCAACAATACAAGAAAGATTGTAGATTGGTTGTTCAAAATGCAAAATTTGCTTACAATAAGACTATAAAAAATCTATATGTGGTGATGTTAGGTAGTTTTTGCCGATAATTACAGTTAACAAAAAGAGTAACGATTGAAGTTTATCTTTAAAGTTACAAGAAATAAAAATCATTTTGGCATATTAACATATCATGAAGCCCAACCTTTCTTTCTAGAAGAGAGATATTTCCTCATCCTGCAGTTTGACACTTTACTTTTTCAATTTAACGTATTTATAAGATATAACAGGCAATTTTAATTTGGTTTGTTTTTCTCAATATACGATAATTTTTGATAGTAAATATTATTGTTATAACTGATACTAATATAGATATATTTTGGATACAAGATCGTAAAGGATAATTAAGATTTTGATGAATTGTTTACACATCTTACGACTTCTCGGTTGTCTTTTTATCAGTAGTGTGTAGTTGTTGTTACAAGATTCTTTGTTTATATTCCAATATTTTTATATTTATTGTAATATATTATAATAAATGTAAATAGTGTTCTATAGTATTTTTGAAGGTATATTTATTAATATTGGATATATTTACAAAGTATTGAGTAACAATTCGTTATATATTTTAAACTATTTTTATTATTTATCTATTTATGGTAAAATACAAAAACAAAATCTAAATTTATCCATTTCTATTCTGATAATATTAGTTTCGTTGACATACGTTACTCTATTGATTAATACACCGATTGAAGCTATAGCACAAACAGCAACACTATCGCCTTCTGTCTCGTATCAATATGCAAATAAATGGGGTTCCAAAGGTTCAGAATTCGGTCAATTCTTGTATCCGTCAGGCATTGTTATAGACTCCTCTAATAATGTGTATGTAACTGACAATGGAAATAGCCGTATACAAAAGTTTGATAGCAATGGAAATTTTATTACAAAATGGGATCTTGATAGCCCTGATCCTGGACATATTATTCGTCCTGAAGGTATTGCAGTAGACCACTCTGGAAGCGTGTATATAGATGATTACTACACGAGTGATATATTAAAATTGGATATTAATGGCAATTTGATTAAAAAATGGGGTTCCAAAGGTCCAGACAATGGACAATTTGTGGGTCCAGAAGGTATTGCAGTAGATTCGTCTGGTAGTATATATATCTCTGACAATGGAAATAGCCGTATACAAAAGTTTGATAGCAATGGAAATTTTATTACAAAATGGGGATCCAAGGGTTCAGATATTGGACAAGGGGATAAACCCGAAGGCATTGCAGTAGATTCGTCTCATAATGTTTATGTAACTGATTATAACAGCAACAGTATAGCAAAGTTTGATAGCAATGGTAAGCTAATTACAAAATGGAGAACTACTAATCCAGAAGACATTGCTATTGATTCGTCTCATAATGTTTATGTAACTGATTACAATGGCATATTAAAGTTTGATAGCAATGGTAAGCTAATTACAAAATGGGGTTCTTATGGCACATGTAATGGGCAATTTATCGGATCCGGCGGTATCGCGATAAACTCCTCTGGTTATGTATATGTTACTGACGTAGGAAATAATAGAATTCAAATATTTGCCCCAAATACACACAGTATATTCTCTATAAATGATCATAGTAAAAATGTGACGTCCACGATATCAGGCAATACAGCTTCTACAGGTGAAAAAATGACTAGTTCACACGCCGGAATTAGTGACCAAATATAATCAAAGATTATTTCAAGGTCATAAATTTAGATGATCGATATAATCTTATTATAGTTTTAATTCTTTGATAAATCCCTTTCTCTAGCTTTTTATACGATCATTAAAAATCGGACAAAATATGACAACAATGCATAGTAAAATCAAGTTATAGATTCATTGTTCTTGAGATATTACTAATTTCGCTCGTATCTCATAACCATAATTTCAATACCAAATAGTATATCAAATAGATATCTTGCGTAATTAGATATACTAATAATTTTTGAATATTTTGGCCACTTTTCGTTATCAATCAACAATAAACAATTAGATTGAAAGAATAAGAAGTTCGAAAAGGTAACATACTTTAACTAGAAAAATCTAGGCTTATAATTATGCAAGATATCGACTGTATCGCTTTATTGATGATTGCAATAATTAGAATATTTTTTGTTTACCGGATAAAATATTAAAAATAGGTTATATCCCATTAGAATAAATATTTTTTTTCTACACCTTTTTTAAAATATTAATAAGTAAAAAAATATAGTGTATTTGAAAGTATGTGTTTCAATATTGAACAGAATTGAATTGAGCCTAAGATGAAGTATACTTGTATTTTCAATATTTGGTGTTGTTACTATTAAATCATAAAAGATCAGATTAACATCTCGAGATATATAGAAGGGGTATCTAAGGTTGAAAATAGGATACAAAATAAAAGACTATTGTCCTACTTTTCTCTGTCGCCATCTGTTCATTTTGTATGTAGATAAGGTGCAAAGTTGGATACAGGGGTGCAAAAGCAGCAAGGGTACAGGATAAGGATTTTGTTCTGATTCTATCAAAGTTTTTAACATACAAGTCGCAAAATCCCTTTTGTTTTGGTGCATGGCAAACTAAAACAGATGTTGATAGTTAATTAGAAATATCTTTTTTTATTTACGATTATTATCATTATTCTTATTATGAAGATATCAATGGTCTTGAAATTTTATTAAGAAAAAGCAATTGCTTAAATATTCAATAAATATACTCTAACCTTTAATGAAAAGTAATGTCATATATGAATTTAAATTCGGGTTTTGTAGAATAGATATGCCGATTTTAATTATTTTTTTATCATCAGTAATAGTTAGTTTACTTCAGTTTCCTACTTTACTAGCACAAAATACGTCAAATATGTATCTTTTGTTTAACAAAGGTGTTACTCAGGATAGTTTAGGTAATCATACCGGAGCTATAAAATACTATGATAAAGCTTTGGTTATAAATCCCAATTATATAAATGCTTTGGATAACAAAGGTGTTGCTCTGGATAAATTAGGCAATTATACCGGGGCTATAAATTACTATGATAAATCGTTGGCTATAAATCCCAATAATATAAATGCCTTGGATAACAAAGGTGTTGCTCTGGATAAATTAGGCAATCATACAGGAGCTATAAATTACTATGATAAAGCTTTGGATATAGACTCGTATGATACAAATGTCTTGACTAACAAAGGTGTTGCTTTAAATAATTTGGGCAATCATACAGGAGCTATAAATTACTATGATCAGGTTTTAGCTATAAATCCAAACGATATAATTGCATTGACTAACAAAGGTATTGCTTTAAATAATTTGGGTAATCATACTTGATATATAAATTACTAAGATAAATGTTCAACTCCATATAGATAAACAGATGGTTGGCAGTTGACCATTTCTATAAGGAATAATCCAATTGGTGTGGTTTGGTTTGAACATCGGCATCGCTTTTTAATAACATTTTTATTCACCATAAAATAAAGATGTATAAAAAATAAAAAGCACTGATTCTATTAAATCCTAGATATCCAATATTATATAATATGTTGTTAACCAGCATCAGCAGTATTTGTTAACAGGTTATCTATTAGATTGTGGATTTGGTGTATTAGAGACAACCTGAGATATAAATTTAAGAAATATTAATTAATAATTTTAAACATATCTTAGAAGATAACAATAATAATACATTTTAAATACCATTCTCTTCTAATTGTCATCGTTTATCAAGGTCCTTTCTCCACCTGTGCTCTCCTTAATATTTTCAAGAGTATTGTATGCAATAAACTGGTTTAACATCTCTTCAATTTTTTATTTAATATTAATTGACTTTAAAGAGGATGTTTCTATGCTAGGGATAATAACAGCCAGTTTTCTTATAGGCATAGGCCTCTTTCAGGTCCCGGCGGGAATACTTGCTGCAAAATATAGTCCAATAAAAATTGCATTTTCTGGAATAATGATATTATCGATATCTTCTCTTCTTTCGGGTCTAACTACAGAATTATTTCAAATGGTAATTCTAAGATTTCTGGTGGGTGTAGGGATGGCATTTTTCTTTGGACCTAGTGTTATTTTAATTTCAGCATATTTAGGCAAAGGATCAGACGGCCTAGGCATAGGCATATTAAACTCAGCTCATTCATTGGGAGGAATAATTGGTTTATTTGGTTGGATAATAATTGCACAGAATATTGGTTGGAGAGCAAGTTTAATAATTAGTGGTATATTGGGAGTCATAAGTGGGTTATTTTTAATTTATGGGTCAAGACAAAAAACACCACAACATGATCAGAATAAAACCAATAATAAATCCCCTCGACACAAAAATAATAAAGAACAAAAAACACCACAATTAAATTTTAAGATAAAACTTTCTGATTTAAAGATAGTCTTAATCAACAAATCAATGATCATTATAGGTTTATCATTACTTGGAATACAAATAGGCTGGAATTTAGTCTCCACATTTATTGTGCTATATTTAAAAAATGACTTGCATACTAATCCCGCCTTTGCAGGTTTAGTGGGCGGTCTTGCAATGATATTTAATGTTATATTTGCCCCTATTTTTGGAAGGATTTACGATAGAACAACAAAAAAACAAAATAGTAATCATGGAGTACTATTACTAATTATATGCGGCACAATTATTTCAATTAATATTGCGTTTTTTTCTTTTGAGAATATATATATTATAGTTTTTTCAATTATACAAATCGGCATTTTTGTATCGGGAGGTTTTGTTGTTCCATACACCAAAGCAAGAGAGATAGCAACAATAATATTGGATCAACGTCATTATGAAACTCTTGCGGTGAGTTTTATTAATGGGATATCATTGTTTGGCGCATTTTGGGTACCATTTGTATTCTCAATTATTGTAAAATATTTTGATTATCCCTTAGCATGGTTGATTGGAGGCTTCCTCACCATAATATTTATAATTCCGGTGGTTAAACTTGTAATTTAACTAGTCATATACATATATTCGTATTTCATGCCAAACCAGTTTTTAGATTGGTGTTGTAAATAGTGTATCCTATCATATTTGCTTGAGTGAACAAATGCATCAAATTTATTATTTAGTTGAGTTATCGACGCTTTGTATAATATATTGTACTGCAGAGACCATGTCATCATATATATCAGTTTCGCCTTTTAAAAAATCATCATATCCTTTTTGTATATCTGCTGGAGACTGTGAATAGACCAATGCAGTATTTGATAATAAGCAGGTTATTGCCAGGATTATAACAAGTATTGCTGTTGTTGTAAATATTGTTTTACTATTAAATGCAAAAATTTTAAAAAAAGCCATACTAGTAATACATTAGAATAACTATTATATTTTTTTTAAGTAAGTCCGCATGGATTTCTTTGCTTTTTATTTTTTTAGATAGAAATATAAATCACCAATCTAGTCCTAATCTTGGCAAAATTTATTTAATGTTTTAATGTTTAAATTTTAATAGATTTGTAAAGTAGTGCGTAACTCGATATAGTCATAAACCCAAAAATTAACTTTGAATTTATGGTATTTATAGATCAAGGTATTGTCAGTTGAGAAAAGTCTTGAAAAGACCATTTAACTCATTTATGTCTTTAAACAAAATATTTTATTTAATAATTATATAATAATAAAAAGTAGCACAATTAGCGGAAATAACAATGGTTATGCAGGATAACTACAATATCTTAATATAATATAGTTATTTATGTGCGGTATAGTATAGGTCATATTTAAAGATACTTCATTGTAGATTGTATTTCACGAATACAAAAGCATGTTTTAAAAGAACTATTGCGCGATCTTTACAATTATTTATTATAAAGAAATTAAATAGATAAATGGTTTGCAATAGTCTTGATTTAACAGTACCACCTTACCCGATAGAAGCCATAGGAAGGCAATTGATCTGCTAGATTTTAATAATTGGATGCTATTCATGAGAAATTCAATAAACTCTTATCGTTGAAAGAACCCCACCGAAAAATCAGATGGTCTTAGAATACTAATAGATCGCCATAGACTCAGATATCTCCCAAAATACAAAGAGAACTGGAATGAATGGTGGAAAGACCTATCTCCAAGTAGAACTCTTTGGAAAGATTATCTTAAAGATAAAAAAATAGCCTGATCAGAATATGTAAATCGGTTTATATACGATATCAGGAATAATTCTGAAGCGGTAAAAGCATTATTAATATTATCTTCTTTTGTCTATAACAATAATGAGAATGGTCCAAGACCGAGGCATTGGCTGACTCCGCAACACAGTCAATATCATATTGGCATGAAATACAAGATTGCTATACTTCTATGTCATTGTATAGATGAAAAATATTGTCATAAATCTATAGATAAAGGAATGATAGCAGAATTCAGAGAATAAAGTAATTATTTGTTTTGTTTTACCAGTTGTTAGAAATATTGTCGAGTAGCTATTGACTAGTAGAGAAAGGAAAAGAGATGAAAGGAAAGATTATACTCAGCCTGCTGTTAACAAGCCAGCACAGCATTTCATTGAAATAAATTTTTTTGATAGTATAAAAATTAAATTTTTGTTTATAGGTAAAATTAAAGATGTCTAATAACAAGACATAATACAACTTTAAATCATCATATACGTTTATAGCATTATAGGATGAATTTATTGGTTGAATTAAATGTCATGGACAGGAAAGATTGTATTGGGAATTTCCTTGATTTTACTCGGTTTAGGTGGAGCAGGCTATGGTTTATTGGCCTATTACAGTCAAATAAAAAATATCCAATTATGTAATTCACTTCCAGGTGCCTTCAATCAATTGAATGCTAATGCATGTAATAAGATATCAGATTTTCTGATCACAGGTATTGTCTTTATACTTGTTGGGACTATAATGTTAATAATTGGTATAATATTATTAAGGTCTAGCCAGAAACAAAAAAGTAAATAGTAATTATGTGATATATCATTAATACAAAAATTTTAAAATTCATTCATACCGTAATGATTTAGATAACAAGTCATCGCACCTTGATCAAGAGTTATCTATTTTTTAATCTGTAACGCGTTCGATGGAAATAATTACAAATTTGTTTATATTTTGATCATGGAAATTAATTAATCCGCATATTCATGATTTTATAGATACAAAATATACAAATCATAATTGTCCTATTGTTATATAAAAGTCATATAAAAGTAAGAATATACATATTTTTGCATGCAAATAAAGATAATATTTTCTAATAGTCAATGTTTTTAAATTGATATTTTCTATTCTAATGCATGAAAGTAATTGTAACTATTTTTCTAATTATGATATTCCTTACAATATCATCTGTATCTGGGATGGTTTTTATTCAAAAAGCGAATGCCCTATTTGTAAATATCGTTGATTGCAAATATTATTTTATTCATAATCCGCCTCAATCTACGTTGGGAGTTTCTGTACCTATACCCTCTCACAATATTAAACAACTTTGTGTTGATTTGTTATCTGTTAACGGATCCATTAATAGCTTAACAGGAGGTGTTGTTAAATGTGAACAACATATAATGATCCATGAAACAGCTATTTTATCAAACCCTCGCTTCAATCCGTTAGAAATAAGTTTTATATGTAATAATTTAAATCCGCTTGAATAATCCGATTTTTATTAATTCTAAATTAATTTTTCGATAAATATAAATAAAAAATATTGCTAAGATTAGTTTATTTGATGATATTGTATCACTATTCTCTGAACAACAGATATTTATTTCAAATTATTGGTATTATTGTTTAATAATACCCAGTATCAATATTATTCATGATAACAACATCATTTCAATAGATAAATATTTCCTATCCTCCCGACAACTGTCGAGTAATCTATAGTAAATCCCATCGTAATGCTAGAAGCAAATCATCAATCGTTATAGAATAAGACCAACAAAATTATTTTCTTTTTGATATGCTAAGACTGATCTATTAGTTTGACTATAGTGCCAAGACAGAATTAAAAGATCGGTACTCATGATCTAACCCGCATAAGATATATCACTACACTTTATAGAATCTTATTTATGATTATCATAATTTATTTATACTTTTAGCGTTAGGTCTTGCGGATAATATTTGTTGTAAGTGTTATTTCTCCTGCAAGATTCTTGTCAATTTCCCTTATTAGTTACTCCTGCGAATTTCGTATCCGAATAGCATGGAATACTTCTATTTCTTTCACCCCTTCAAGAGACTCAACTTTCTTCAGTATTTGTTCTATAACACAGAAATTCGATGTATATAATACAAGTATTATTACTCCATGATTAATTATAGGAGGAGGAGGACGAAGTAAAAACTCTTCAAACTTTGAATAAATATATTCTATAATTGATTGAGATCGATAACTTTCAACTCTTATTATCATTCCAAAAAAAACATAGCCTCTTATTGCTGAGGGATTGAGAGTTAATGTAAAATCTAGAATATGATGTATCGCCATCCTATCAAGTCTTTTTCGAACAGTCTTTTCCGAAAGTGAGATTGCTTTTGCAACATTCAATATTTTCATTCCAGGTTCTAGTACAAGACACTTTATTATCTTCAGGTCTGTTTGATTGAAACTAATGATTTGTGGAGCAACGAGTTTAATAATAAAGATATTGCGCAGCTGTGCATTTTTTAAAGCTTTAGCAAATAATCTCATTTCCTTTTCCTTTTCCTTTTTTATTGTCAAATGAATTACCGAAACTCCACCCATACGTTCGACATGCGAAAATAAATTACCTAAAAGGCTAAGCTGTTGATTTATGTCTTCAGGACTTTTACATCGCATAATTTAGTATACACCAAATCAAGTCATCATCAAATAATGCAAAACTTGTGTTTACGATGAACTTTTCAATCATATTATTAGCAATAAGTCTTTGTAATCTTAGTTTGACAGTATTATTAGTCACACCTAGTGTCAAAGCCATGTTCCTATAAGATAGTCTACAATCCTTTGCAAGCATCCTGATAATTTGCACATCTTTTTTGTCTATCAAATATTGTTGCATATCTTTACAGGATATTAAAATAATCAAGATAAAGTATAGAAATCATCGGGCCGGAATGTGCAATTCCATTTGCAATAATGATAAAAACATCCAGACTCGTTATCTTATGATGACAATAAATTCAAAGATTTTTAACAAGAAAGTCTTGATGCCCATAATCATAGCAGCTGTAGCATTTAGCCTGATAATATGGGGACTACCTCAAGCAAAAGCTGCTGCATTAAACCAAACCACAAATAGTGCAGCAGCAGGCTATACACAACTGCCAAAAATTACCGGTTCAGTACATGCCGAACAGACAGTGGAAAATGTTATCAAGGATAACCTAAAGGTATCTTTTCTACAAGCGTCCGAAATTGCGGCAAAGCAAATCACCAATAGTACAATAGTGGGAGGTCACTTGGAAGTCGTGCAAGGATATTTAGTATACACTTTCTTTGTAGTGAATGCCCAAGATCAGACAGGACATATGATCATAGTAGATGCTGGATATCCCAAGGTTCTCTATGCATCACAAGGTCAACCAATAGGTTCTTTCAGTCTACAACTATTGCTAATGGCACGAATGTAGATGATTATTTGCATGTAATGATTGTATAACGATTTTTTATCGATATAGGTTTGTTTATGAATAGTGATGACTTTGTCATCTGCAAGCCGCAGGATACTCAAACTACATATATACTAATGAAGGCGCGAATAGATTAACCAATTTGGACAAGAATAATGATCTAGAAAAAGATGTAATGTCTTTTTTCTAAAGAATGTAGATCTGTGAAGGTGGGATTTGAGAGGTATAAGAACTAACCAGGTAGATTTGGCAGTTGTTCACATATACTCTTTTTGATGATACAAACACATGTTTTAGGTGCATTTACAAATATTAGTTCTCCCAAATCGAATAAAATAGGAAATAAGTGATGTAAAGATGCTTTGTTGCATGATTATTGTAAATCGTTTTTTACTAACGATTTAGTATTAATGACAGGATGTAAATAGTCATAATCGAATATGATTTGTTAAAAATATAGTATAGTTTTAACTGTTTTTCGAATCATGCAACAAAGCAATGTAAAGACATAGGAGCGTGGCGATACTGTATTTCTGTGGGACAGAGATGATGATGATAATGATGTATTGGAAGAGCAAATGATAAGTGGAAGAAGATTGCTAGGTCTGGATGTATGTCCCTGCTGAACTGGTCCTGAGACAGGAAGCAACACATGCGATATCAAGGTCGGCGCAGTCCAACCCGGAACATAATACAGGTAAACCCTTTGACCTTCTACTAGATATATTTGAAGAACTGGCTAGATAGCAGAACAGCAGGGAGGATGTCTAGACTTGTGGAGGGTATCAATGCAGGACGCCATGAATCTTATCACAAAATGGTAGAATATGGCTTTCGCACTGATATACAAGGGACATCAATGCAAAGATACAATGAACCTGATTATAACAGGTCTGATATTTATTTTATAGATGAACGGGGGTAACTAGTCTACAATTGGAGGCTCAGCATTGTAGCAGTAGCAGTTCACAAAATACACGTATATTTATTGAATTTGGATTGGTTTTGCTACTTTTCAGTTATAGTATACCATATCTGATAGAATGAGACAAATAAAAGTACAATTGCAGATACTGTATGAAATCCACGTACTGTTAATGGGTCTATTCAACACAGATTTTATATGCTCTATCAATGGCTCTATAAATATTCATCTATGATCATAGATAGCGTGTCCCAATACCGATTCATAAAAGCATACAAGATCAAGCCTATCTTTAGGCCTATTTTAGTATTTTTTATATTGAACAGACTAGCTCTATTCCCCAAAATGGTAAAATAATCTAATCTTTTTAAAGGTTTTATTTGGAAATAAAATCCCTAAATAACCATAATTATATACCATGTTATCTAATAGATAATGATGTCAAAGAAAATTGAAACTCCAGAAAATAATAATACTAGTCACACTGAATATTCATATAATACTAATACCAATAACCAAAATAATCATGATTTTAAAGAATCAGTTAACAGATCACTTGATGAAACCAAAGATAACATAAAAAGATCAATAGACGAATCAAAAAATCAGATTCCACGTTATAATACCATTGTAAATAACTATCAAGAACAATCATTACAAACTGCAAAAGAGATTTCAGATGAATATATCGAATCTCAAAAATCAATAATTAATTCACTTTCATCAGCATGGAAACCATACAATGAGAGCTACAATGGGATGGTTACTAGCTTTGCATCACCCGATTCTATAGTAAAAGCATATACTAGATGTGTTAGCAATTTTGCAGATAATGCAGTATCAGCAATGAGACTAACCAAAAACATGGTATTCTCAAACCTTGATTCATGGAAATCAGGATTAGAGCAAGCAAAAGATAATTCAAGACACATATTCAATCAAAACG
>JBDUES010000026.1:0-4316 GCA_040297625.1 Candidatus Nitrosocosmicus sp.
TCATCAACAAAATTATTGTTATATTTTTTAATTCATATTCAAAGTTTTAGAAATCAACGAATCTAAACAAGCACTCTCTCTTTACATTAAGGATTAATCATGTATTTACACAACTGTTAACAGAGCCTGGAATTATGAATGTCTCGTTTATATACTAAACCATAACTCAAAACTCGACTTTTCAAAACACCCTGAATTGTATCGGCTATCAATATAAAAATACAAGTATTGATAAAACATTCAATAGATTTATAGTGAAAGAACTGACCAAGCAAAAATTAGATTCCGAATTATTATTTCAAAAGATAAAGTTTATCGTATTTACAAAAAGCCTTAGATTAGAGAGAAAGGTACCAGACTATCCATGTTTACAATTGTGAGAATGGCTGTAAGGTTGTAGTTGATAAAAGACAAGACGAATTTGAATTCAATATTCTTTGTGAAGATTGTCACATGCAACATTGTGGTTTATCTTATGCAACTGAAAAAAATTATACCCTTAATTCATTGTCCTGATTGTGATTTTTTCTATAACTCAATAAAAAAGGTGATATACCTTAATACATCTTCCTATGGAAAATTCAAACTATATGTATTCTAATCTTAATTCTATTTTTTAAAAGTCTGATTTAATATTTTATTTATATTACTCAGAATTATTGTGTATATTAGAAATTTATTCTATTTCAGGTATTTGATCCTCAGACTAGTTGTCTACTCTATTGATATGAGTAGGTTGTTGTTGTTTCAATGAATGGATGATTCTTTTTATCCCTTTTTATAGGAGAATTATAGGCTTTGTATTGATTTAACAACTAAACTTATATAAACCTTGAATCTTTTTTTAATTTGGGAAAAGAAATTTCCATTATAGATCTAAAAAATATAAAAGAAGCTCAAAAAATATTGTCACAGTCAAATATTAGGAAAACCGACATGCTAAAATCAAATACATTTTCTAATATTTGTGGAAATAATATTTTTCTAAAACTTGAATGTCTGCAAAAAACTGGATCTTTCAAAGTGAGAGGAGCAATTACAAAAATAAATAATTTGCCTAATGATATAAAAAAAAATGGAGTAATAGCTGCATCTGCAGGAAATCATGCTCAAGGAGTAGCTTATGCTTCTTCTATGAATGATATTCCCTGTACCATAGTGATGCCACAAAATGCATCTCCAGCCAAAATATCCGCTACCAAATCATATGGTGCAAAAGTGATATTGTATGGAAAGGATTACGATGAATCATCATCATATATAAAAGAAATAGCAGAAAAAGAAAATAAAACGATTATACCTGCATTTGAAGACCACGACGTTATTTCGGGTCAAGGTACAATTGGTTTAGAAATAATTGAAGAATTAAAACAAATCGACGAAATTTATATTCCTGTTGGGGGTGGGGGTTTAATTGCAGGTGTTGCCGTGGTTTTAAAGTCCCTTAAACCGGATATAAAAATTATTGGAGTTGAGTCTGCCGCTTTTCCCACAATGAAAAAATCCATACAAGAAAATAAAATAACTAAACTTCAAACCGGATACACCATTGCAGATGGAATTTCTGTTAAAACTCCTGGGGAACTAACATTTGAAATTGTAAAAAAATATGTGGATGATATTGTTTTAGTTGATGATCTATCGATTGTAAAAACAATGTTTTTGTTAATGGAAAGATCAAAAATTGTAGCAGAGCCTGCTGGAGCTGCATCACTAGCATATCTTATTTCTGATGAAAAGAGTAAACAAAGAGATAAAAATATCGTCTCTATAATCTCAGGCGGGAATGTTGATATGTATCTTTTAGGACAGGTAGTTGCAAAGGGATTGATGCAAACGGGACGATTATTAAAGGTATTTGTAGACCTTCTGGATAAACCTGGAGCTTTGAAAAATATTGTAGATGAAATTTCAAAGGCTCATGTAAATATAGTAGAGGTTGTCCATGATAGACTTAGTTCAAACATCCCTGCTGGGACTGCTGGTGTTTATTTGAGTTTGGAGTTTGAAAATAGAGATCAATCAAATTTATTAGTGGAGTTGTTTAAAAAACAAAAAATTAATTTTAAAATTGTTGAATAGAAAAAAATTTTAACAAAAAATTAAAAATCAGGTGTTTTTTTTATTTTGTATTGGACTGGCTTACAATGCTTGATTAATACATTTGTAATGGTGTGACTATGATGCAAAGCAATATTCTCTGAAACCCGCTCTGTCTGCTGTTATTCCACCTATGCTTACGAGAATAAATTCATTTTCTCCATTTAAAAATGATTCATTAAACTTTTTAGTATTATTATGTAACTTTTCATAATCATTAATGGATATTTTTGTCCTAGGTCCTACTTCTTTATCCAAATCCATTTTGTTTGCTATCTCTTTATAGTCTTCTTGGAAAACTCCTGAGAAAACCATGGCACTGCATCCACTTCCATAAGATCCAAATCCAACTCTCTTGTTAAAAAGATCTATTCCTTTATTGTTTTCAAATTCTACTAAACTTCTCAATCCCATATACATTGAAGCTGTGTAAAGATTTCCAATAATGGCAGATGCTTCTAATGACGATGACATTTTTTTATCAAAAATTTCTTTATAATAATTAGTTTTCATAAATTCTCTTCTGAATTTTTCATCTGCTTTCATGAATTCTGTATCCGCTATTAATGATTCTATAGTTCCTCGCGGATCTTTAGGTACTGGTTCGTTTAATTTTATTTGAGAGATTATGTCATTCCATCGAGGTAAATGTCGCCATTCATGTCTTAACAAATATGCTAATGCTTTTTCACCCATTCTTCTATATGGTATGTGTACATTTATGTAATCAATATGATCAGTAATGGATTCACCATCCTTGAGTTTTATATATCCTAGTTTTATGGCCTTTTCTTTATATGCTTCCAGTGCTTTTCTCACCTGAATAAGATAAAGTAAATTTGAATAAATTCCATTTACAAGTGGAGTAACCTTTCCAAAAGGTCTATAGAAATCATATTCATTTTTTATTATTGTTGATGTGACTTTTTCATCAAAAGATAATAATCTTGGATTATCTTTAATAAGTAAAGCTACAGCACCAGCCCCTTGAGTATATTCACCTGCGGACCCAATGTCATATTTAGCTATATCGCTTACAATTACTATTGCATATTTATCATTATTTTCACCTGCCCTGATCCAGTTTGCATTATCATAAAGGGCATAAGAACCGCTAACACATGCAAACTTGCATTCTATGCCACCTGCATGCTCCAAAGAGTCTTCACCATAAACTTGTTCTAGCATTCCGATTACAAATGAATTCATGGCTTTTGATTCATCTAGAGATGATTCTGTTGCAACATAAATCCTACCAATATCTTGCGGATTTAAATCATTTTTTTTCATTAATCTCATACATGCATTTGCAGCCATACATGCAGGATCCTGATTAGCGTCGGCCAAAGCCATCTTTTTGATTCCAATCCCATATTCTAATTTTTGAGGATCGATGCCTCTTGCTTCAGCAAAGTCTTTGTAATCGATATAAAGTTTCGGAATATAGATGGCCAAGTCGTCTATACCTACTGGCACAGTTATGAATTCAGGAGAAATAATTTATAAACCTATTTATAAAAAATAATAAAATCTCTCGATATTTGCTTATGATTAATTCGTAGAGCCTCTTGAAGGAATTTAAATAATTTCTTTAGAGCCTATCCCAAAAATATTTTCCTATAGATGATGATACTCAGGATAGTTGTACCAAGCCAAGATAATTCTCCGTTGCCTTCTTTTCATAACGAGTAAACAGTTTTCTGAATCTGTTATGCGATCATGAATTTGTTCTCTCTACAACCATCTTCTTGCAGGATATCGTTTTTGGCGACACATGTCATCTGTTTCTGTCTTGGTTTTTTCTCCTCTTTTTCTTTTATAAATAATATGAGGCACATATCCTCGTTTGATAATTTCTTTTTTTACAGAGTTGGAGTTGTATGCTTTATTAAGACATATAGATAATGGGGCTCTGTTCACTTAAGGCTTAATTCCTTATTATAGAAATCCGCAGAGGTTCAACCAATTCCTTACATGCATTAGTTTGCATTCTTTCTTTTTTCTATTGCAAGGAAAATAATCATCAAAGCTTTCTGTCCTGTCCTTTATGTATTGCATTGTCCTTTCGATAATGCTTTTCTCATAGGAAGAATAAATATGATGTTTTAATCTCAAAAATCTACATGCTTGTGGATACCATCTTCCTTCCACCGTCTGTTGAAACTGGATGTGGTCCATAATCCTTCACTAATTTTGAAATAAACCGTTCAGCTATG
>JBDUES010000027.1:0-2868 GCA_040297625.1 Candidatus Nitrosocosmicus sp.
ACCATAGAATCTATTGAAAAACTACGAGACATCTTGGAACTTCGTCAAATAAATTCAAAGATTATTGATGCCAAGGTAAAAACTACAGAAAGGCAAAAGATACTAGATAAATGGGGTATTAATTTTAATGTACTCTTATCAATACATACATTGGAAATAGGATATGATGTTCCTCAGGTAAGAATAGAGATTATCCTGGCTACAACTTCAAATATAAATCAAGTAATTCAGAGAATAGGTAGAGTATTAAGAAAACATGAAGGAAAGGATGTGGCGTTAATTTATGTAATTTATGTTTCAGATACCAAAGACGACAATGTTGTTGAAGTAGTAAAAAAAGCAATAAAGAATGACTCGGATATTGAAATTAAAGTAGGTAAAAAAGAAGAAGGACAAAGTAAAGAGCAGTTAGTAAAAATAACAGAAAAACAGAATACAACTTTTCCTGATATTCAATCAAACAAAAAGAAAAAGATAAAAAAAAATACGGCCGCTGAAAAGGCTGGATTTGATAGGCGTGTTGAAAGAGCATACAACATAGTGGAATCAAGCCTCAAAGGATCTTTTATTGTGGAACAGAAGGATGATGATGATGAGAAAAATAAAGAATTAGTGGATAACAATATCCACAATATAAAAAGAAAAACAAAAATCTACATGATTAAGAGTGAAAAACACGACAACAAATTCTATGAAGTAAATGTAGAAAATAAAACATGTACTTGTTCTGATTTTATATTTAGAAATGTAAAATGCAAGCACATTATTGCAACAGAATTTATATTGCCATAGCATGGATGCCGCAGCAAGATTTAATCGAATTTTCATCTGCATCATTCTATATGTAGTAATATCTAATTTTCATTTGAATTCACTTTTTTTAGTTAATAAATCGTTAAAAAGAATAAATAATAAAGTTGATAATAATTTTAATTCATTCATATTTATTCTCACCATCTCATCAGGTATACTCAATAACATTAATTCGTGGATCTTGATAGATACTTTTTAATATCCAAGTTGAATCGCCTTGTTCTATAATATCGAGCAATCATATGCTTAAGCGATTGAAAGTTTGGATAGTAATCAGATAATATATTGTACTTTCCTTGTCTCCAGCATTCTTCCACTGCATTGAATTCGGGTGAACCAACAGGAAAATACTCTATTTTCACATTATCTCTATTTATCTGTAAATACTGCTGTACTAATTTGGATCTATGCTGGGTTGCTCTGTATACGAATATAACAAATTTTTTAAATTTCTTTCTTATCTTTTCAAGGTATCTGATAAAGGAATGGCCGTTAAATTTGTCATACTGCTGTCTGAATAGTTGTTTACCATCATTTGATAGTACCCCAAAGATAATGGTTTTACTGTGAGGACCTGTGACTGTAACTATCGGTCTTTTTTGTCTTACAATCCACTTTCTTCTTACGTGTGAATCATGTACAAATATTGATTCATCCTCTACCAGGAAATTCCAATCATCTTTAAGAGCGATCAGTGCCTTTTGTACCCTTTTTCTCTTCCAGAGTTAGCTGTTCTTACGAGTTTCTTCAGCGGAACCTTTGATATAAACCCCCATTTATGAAGCAGCCTGTAGATATGTACTTCATGGTATTTTACTCCTGTTCTCTTTTGAATAATGTCCATTACCTGTCTGAAATCCCAACCGAAGTTACTATCTGATAATTCTTTTCTTATTTTTATCATCAAATCATTGTTTACTAAAGGCGGTCTTCCGCTCCTTGGTTTATCCTTTAGCCCGTCCAATCCTTCATCCGTGTATCTTTTATACCATTTGTAAGCCTATGCTCTTGATTTATGTAGTTCTTGAGCAACCGATTCGATATGCTGTTGGTCTGATAGTATACGTCTTATAAGAAGAATCCTTTCTTTTACATCAGCATCATGTTCATCCCTGTATGCTTTGTCTAGTACTGTAGATTTCAACTAGAAACAATAAAGTATAGCGGTAGGTTAGCTAAAAATCTATCTATGAATTTATGTAAGTCAGTATAGTAAATACTTTTAAATTGCATGATTTACAATTTGTTATTAGATTTATTAAATAATTCATTACAATTACAAAACAATTTAATCATTGTACATATATATTTATAATAGTTAAATATTTGTTGATATTTACATACAATGACAATAAATGGATAATGACCATACGATTAGTTTGTCTGATAATCAAGATAATGCTGATGAAATTGATAAAAATAAAATAGGAGATTCAAATCTAAATAACATTACTATTAAAAACATCTTAAATATCAATAAACATTATTTAGATGAACTTGATCCCAAATTTAGGAGTTCCATTGAAGGTTTTATAAAAGTATTAAATGGTCATTTAAACGATATACCTATATCAAGCGATCTAAAACAACAATTGGAAAAGCAAATAGAAGGAATAGTCGGAGAGATCAAGAATATTCCTTTTTACAAAAAAGTACAGAATGATCTTTTTACAGATTCTACAAATACCACTAGTGAATATAATAATAAATCTATTGCCTGCTATGATACATCACCTGAATTAGATATTCAAAATGCTGATGCCTATTATAAAAAAGGCCTGTCACTATCCATCATTGAAAAATATACTGAAGCTATTGAATGCTATGATAAAGCCATTGAAATAAATCCTCAAAATGCTGATGCCTATTATAAAAAAGGATTATCGTTACATTACCTTGGACATCATAATAAAGCTATTGAATGCTATGATAAAGCCATTGAAATAAATCCTCCAATTCGTACGTCAATATAACCACAGACCCCTTTTTTCCTATTCGATATATTTCAAATTAATACATAAACATTTTTACTATCCCTGTAAATACTCTATTTAT
>JBDUES010000028.1:0-18022 GCA_040297625.1 Candidatus Nitrosocosmicus sp.
TAGGAGGACACTGCCTGCCAAAAGATACAAAAATGTTTATCAACTCATCCAATACAATAAATAGCAAAATACTGCAGGCAGCAATAGAAATAGATGAAAACTATAGAGAATACATTCAAAGTAGAGAAAAATATGTTTCATCGTGTTCTGAAACAGACTGTAATATTATAAATGCACTACGAAGATAAAATAAATGTCAGTAAATGAAAAATCAGGCCTAGGGTCCATTCTAGTTTTTGGTGCCCACCCTGATGATATAGAGATCGGAATGGCCGGAACTGTTGCAAAGTTATCCAGTATGGGTTACGAAATTAAATTGGTAATAGCGGTTTTGCCTAATTTTACACAAAATGATAAAAAAGAAGAAAGAAAATTGGAATCTACAATGTCATCCAAAGTTATGGGATGCGCTGAACCGGATTTTCTTGATCTATCTCCTAATGAAATGATTCACAGTAGAAAACTAGTTGGAATAATTGACAAATATATTTCCAATTATAAACCAAAAGCAGTCTTTACTCAATGGATAGGTGATTCACATCAGGATCATCGTATTCTTACTGAATCTGTTATTTCAGGAAGCCGAGACACAACTGATCTATATATGTATGAAACAACTATACCGGGAGGAATTACAGAACGGTCTTTCAGATCTCAATTATTTATTGATATATCCGATTTTATAGATGTTAAAACATCTGCACTACAATGTTTTCAGTCTCAAGAATTAAGATGTGGACCACTATGGTTAGATGCAATAAATGGTAGAGCAGTCTATAGGGGGTACCAGATGAACTGCAAATATGCTGAATGTTTTGAAGTAGTTAGGATAACTAAATGGTGATTGAAGAAGAAGAAGAAGAAGAAAAATTAAAAATAGTCAATAGTAAACGATTTCATTTGTTTTATTCCCTCTTTTGAAGAGTTTATTTCTTTAAACTTTTCTAAATCTAAATAAGTTTCATTCCAATATCTGAGGCATAACAGAGATTGATAATCGGTTATTTTGATATCTTCGTTATATAGTGTATTTCTTATTACTATGTCAGGTTCATTTATGCCTGCTACAGTTCTCATAGGGCAGGAAGCAGAGAATCGGGGGTTAATTTCAATTATTTTTGCATCATTATCATCATCATCTATTCGCAACTGAATGTTTATTGCTCCAATTCCGCCCATTTTTTTAGCAGTTATCTCAGATATTTCTTTTATTTCCGGATACTTGTCTATTATAGCTTTATATGTTTGACCATGTTTCAATATTTTTTTTAATACTATTGACGACATTATACCTTTTCCGTTCTTGTTTATAGTAATTCCTGTTGTAAATTCTTTATTGTCATCTTTCAAATATTTTTGAATTAATGGCCTCCACCCAAATTTTTCAATTGTTGAGATAGCATAATTCAATTCTTTAATGTCATTCACAATGTTGAAAAATTTTGACCCAAAACCTTCACAAGGCTTTACTATCAATGGAAATTTATTTTCTTTAATAAATTCTTCCGAATTTTCAACTAAACAGGATGGAATATAATTAAGATTGTTCTTTTTTAAATATTCAAATGTTTTATATTTATCTCTACAAATTTCTATCACATTGTGAGGGTTTGATAAAATTTTTGCAGATGTTTTACTCTCAATTGTCTTTTTATTATTACTAAATGTAGATAATTCTACATCAGAACCGATAAAAACTATGTCAATATCATTTGTATTGCATATATTAATTATGGATTCAACATATTTTTCATCTCCCGGTTTATCTATAATTGAAAATTTATCGACTCTATATAGCCCAGACGAATCGTAAATTATATCAGTACCATAAATATTATAGTGGTATGTTTTATTTTTTGAATATTTGTTGTGATATTTTAAAGATTTGATTATACCTTGTGCAACTATACCACCAACTGAGGTAATTAATACATTAATTTTTTTCATCCTGATGATATGAGGTCATTATTAAAGGGGATGTAAAATCATTGTTTTTTATAAGATTACTGGACCATTTACCGGCCAGGTTTTCCATACCAAAGTTGACTATATAATCTATAATACAAGCTTTTAACGTCAGAGCGTTATTTGATTTTTCTACAGTTTTAATAATAGTTTTTAATTTTCTTTGCTCATTTTTATAATAAAATAATTCATTCAATAAATTAGACAGGCTGTTGTTGCTTCCATCTTTATAAACCCGATTTCTTTTTGAAATTAAAGGTTTTATTTGGTTTTGATAATCAGTACTCTTCTTATGGGCATCAAATAAAAATTTTGAAATATCTTTTATATTATTTTCTTGAAGTAAATCCAAAGCTTCTTTTTGAGCAAAGCCTGTATAGATATCATTTGCGGCCCATAATAACAGTACTGGCATTTTTATTTTTAAATCATCGAATACTTTTTTTCCTATCATAGTATAGCCCAAACTTCCACCAGTTCCTGTGATATAACCGGAAATCCGCAGTTCCCTTGATAACAATAATAATATTGGTATAGCTCTGGGTGAAACTTCACTCAATTTGTCTTTTGGGATATTGATACTATTTTGTTTACCCACATTTAACTCAAGTTTTCTTTTACATGAAATGCATTTACCCAAAAGTTCAAGTTCTCCATTGCTGTTTATATTTACAATAGAATACCCTTTACTACCGCAAGAACAATGTAGCCATAATGGAGAGTATTTACCAGAATTTGAACTGATGCCTTTGGAAATTCCATGTTTTTTAAAGAACAATTCTGAGCTTTCAAGCGAGTTTAAATATGTTTCATGATTTGATAGTAAAAAATTATAACCTTGATTAAAAGTATGATATAAATCTGATAAATTAACAAATAATGTTCTATAATTCCACACAGTATTTACTATTTTAGACATTATAATCGAATTGAACTCAGAGTAGTTATTGGATAATGATAAAGAATCCTCGACAATGTTCCAAAGCTTTTCTAAATTACTGAACAGCAGCCTGACTTGTTCTTTAGTTAGGGATTTATCATTTTTTATCCAACTATATATTTGATTTTCCCAGCATCTAACCAGTGAGTGAGTTGGAGGATCTGTTCTGCATATAATCTTCCATCTTTTGGAATTATTCATAGGATATCGTATGTCTAAAATCCCTGAAGCATTTCTCACACTTGGCAGTTTTGCAACATGCACCCAGCTATCATCCATGAAATCATGATCTATAATTAAAAATAGAGGTAATATGAAATTATTAGAGTTAACCAAATATTTAGAAAGGGTTTCTAACAAAATAATCTTTTTATATACGCCGCTAAATGCAAATAAATTTGGTTGATGAATAGCAACTACAATTTTTAATTTTTTTTCTTCCAGTAAATCGATTTGTGATTTTACTGTGGAAGTTAAAGTTCTAGATTTTTGATGAAAATTAGATATAGCATTTTTAAGATTTTTTCTATTGATCGTTATATTCTCATCTAGTTCTGGACTTGGATTTTCATTTAGTATTTTTACTGCATTGTCAAATTTTGAAGGTATGGACAGAATGAAATTGTTTAGATTTGGATTACCTAACTTGAGATATTTGGAAAAAAGCGATTTAAAACGAATATGTTCGTCCATAGCAGTAGCCACTATACGTCCCAATCCATTTAATCAAACTTTAGGTATAAAAGTTTCTTTTTTAACTATTCCCCTCTTTGTTCTATAAAATTGATCAACTCATTTATTCTTTCAAAATTGCCTATATCATCCAGAGAATGGGCGTCACTACCCAAATGAAATTGAATATCAAGATCTTTAAAAACTTTGAGTAATTCTAATGGTGGTCTTTTATACTTGGCATTTATTTCAACTATTTTATTATTAGATAATATTTCTTCACCAAGTCTTTTTATTTCCAGATTGGTCAATGAAATACCAGCATCAGGTGCTAAGTGTCCAATTACATTTACATTTTTATTTCTTATAGCTCCTAACAATGCATTATACCATTTTTCTTTCTCTTGATATTTTGTGTGAAAACTTGCTATAATAAAATATTCATCATTTAAATAAATTTCGGGACAATCTATACTCCCATCCGGAAGTATCTTGGCTTCAAATCCCTTTAAAATTTTAATAGTGGTCCTATCCTCAAAAGAATTTATTTCCCGTAAATATTTTTCTGTCCAATCAGAATTACTTCGAACGTGTTCAGTAAATGCAATTGTTTGCAAATGTAAATCTTTCGCCTTTTCTATTACATTCTCAACGGATAAATCATTACTGGAATGATCATTATAATTACAATGAATGTGATAATCTTCTTTAATATTTAACACTAAATTTTTAACAAAAAAAGTAGTATTAAATTGATTTATAAATTTTTTTTATATTCAATTCAATAATATTTATATCATAAATGAAAACAACTAATTCAAAGCGAATGTTGATTGCGTAGAACAGTATCAAATGTTTTAGTTCCCGGTGCTTCTGCTCCTGCAGGAATTAATACAATAAAATCTCTGAAATTATCCGATTTCAAAGGTAAGATTCTATCTACTGATTCAAATGAATTATCCGCTGGTTTTTATTTATCAGATTATAAAGAAATAATTCCAGAAACTGAGAATAAAAATTATTTGAATGTCCTATTCAATATAATTGACAAGTACAATGTCAATATATTAATGCCTTCTTCAGGATATGATATTTATCCTTTTAGCGAAAACAAAGAGAAATTAATAAAAATGGGTGCAGTTCCTGTAATAAGTGATCGAAATGTTTTAGAGATATGCCGAGATAAAATTCTTACCTATAATCATTTAAATAATTACTTTAATTTACCTTTTACTACTGAAGATAAGAATAAAATAAATGAATTTCCATTAATAGCAAAACCGAGGTTTGGAAAAGGCAGTAGGGATATTATCAAAATAAATGATCTCAAGGAATTAGATTACATTTCTTCAAAATATTCTAGCATGATCTATCAAGAATATCTGCCTGGTGAAGAATTCACTATAGATGTTTTATCAGACATGAATTCAAATCCATTAATATCTGTTCCAAGGATAAGACTGCAAACAAGAGGTGGTATATCAACAAAAGGTAAAATCATTTTAGACAAAGAACTAATTGAGCAATCATTTAAAATAGTTAAATTTCTCAAAATAGTTGGACCCTCTTGTATCCAGGTAAAAAAAGATAAGAATAATAACTTTAAACTGGTGGAAATCAATCCCCGTCTAGGTGGAGGAACTATGTTTACTACACTAGCGGGTGCGAATTTCCCAAAAATGATTATAGATATAATTGAAGGTAAAAAAATAAAGATCCCAACTGTATCTGAAATTACGATATTGAGATATTTTGAAGAAATTATTATAGATGAAAAAAATAATTCTATTTACAACGGAAGAGATTTGTTAACAAGTAATGTAATTCTTTAATAAAATTTTGAAAAGTCCATTCTCCTGTTAATCCTTGGGATGGTGTCAATGATAGAGAATTAGAATTATTTGTTAAAAATAATTTATCCAATTTAGTAATTATAGTACATGGCCACATACTGGTCAAATGCATCAAAATTACACTGAATCCTATTATCATGCCAGCTGTAACAATAATAATGTCAATTCTACTATTCATGCTTTAATTACCTGTTTTATTATAGTGATTGTAGGTGTGATTTAATTATCTCCAGCCAGTTTTTTTTATTGTAACTGCCGCGTAAAAAATTAGCCATGTATAAATGAATGTGGATAGCATTGAAAAAAATGGACGATATATCCAATTTTTATCACCGGGATTTCTCAATCTAAAATCTACTGCATATATCATTCCAGTAAATAATATACCTGAAAACCATACAATTGGAGTAAGATAATCCCCGAAAAACGGCATAAAAAAAACAGTTTTTGCAACAATGTATGGTCTAAAGAATCTCATTGATGTTTGCAAATAATATAGCAGAGTCGCATAGAAAGGCCTTTTCCAGAAAATACCTCCTGTAGAGAAGAGACTTCTGATAAAACTTTTTCTCCATCTAATTTGCTGTTTTACAAGTGATACAAGTGTTGATGGGACTCCGATAGTTACTCGAATGTGCTGTGAATATTTAATTTTCCAATATCCATTTACGTGTTCTTTTGATTTAGCATTTTTTTGTTGAGTTTTATCCTTTACTAAACCCTCATCAATGTTAATTTTCTCGAGTTTGTTGATTGATGGAGGTTTTGTCGACAGAACATGTGCAGTCATTCGTCTATCAGTGCAAAATTTAAACTCCATACCTAAAAACCTGTCATGAGCCCATTCATGGATAAAATCTTGGATTGCTTCTCGCCTGTAAAAACTTAATGAACCTGCACAACATGTAACGGAAGAAAAAGAACTCTCCATACCCTTTTGGGCCCGACAGGATCCATCTGCATAAACATCTTGTAGTTTTTCTAGAAAATGATCGAACGGTCCCCCGGTATGATTATTTTTTACTCTTCCATGACCAGTCAATGCACCTAATTGAGGATCTGAACAAAAAATTTTTACAGCTTTTTCTGTAGAGTCCAGACCCATTTCACAATCACTATCCATAAATGCATATATCTGTCCCTTTGCAACCTTGCTTGCTACTTCCACTGCTTTCTTTTTTCCAACACTATTTTTAATGTGGATTATATTAAAATTCGCTTTTCCATATTCATGTTTTAATTTATTTAAAATATCTGTTGTATTATCAGTACTTCCGTCATTAATTACAATTACCTCTTTTTTTTCATATGTTTGATTTAAACAGGATAGAACACAGGTTTCAATTATTTCTTCTTCATTCTTTACTGGAACTACAATTGAAATCAGAGGTAATTGATCATCGGGTATTTTTTTATCATATGCATCCACATATGGGTCCCGATACCTAAAATATGTTATAAACAAGATATTGAATAAAATAAATGATGTTAACACGCTGTATAATCCTACAGCCCTATCAATAACATAAGTGGCCAAGTAAATTTTTATTATCAAAATTGTAAATACTGAAATAAGAATTAAAATTCTAACAAACCATCTTTTGTTGTCTATTTCCTTTAGTTTAAAATATTGTGGTACATTATACAAAGCCAATTTTAGAACAACCCGCCAACAATTTACTTTCAATTAAGGGATTTATTACCTTTGTTGTAAAATCACTTCTTTGTATGTTATTCACAATTTTTTTGTGATTTTTTCAGCTAAACTCTGCTAGTACTATCTTTAAGTTGTTTGATTTATTTAATATCAAAAATGGAGATTGATAGTCATATAATCAATCCCAGCGCATACGTTCGGTTTCTCGGTCGGTCTTTGAGGATTTTTTCCAGTCTTTATAATGCCCTTTGCATAAGTATACCCTCTTTTTAGAGTTATCAAAATCTAAATCCTGAGACATTTTTGCCTTTGTTAAACTCATAGATCTATCTGCCGATTCATCACATTTTAAAACACTACAGGTGATGCCTTTCTCTACTTTACCCACTAAATTGCAAAAGCAAATGTCATATAAAAAAGTTGAGAATTAAAACCTAGATCTTCACTTAATGAAAATATTATAGCTGAAAATATTCAGGCTCGTTTGGTGGGATTAAAAGAAACAAAACGCCTTCAGAATATATTTATAGATATTTTGGTTATGGATTATATTTTATTTTTCCAGCCTTTCATTGAGAAAAACATCCGAAAGATTATCCGCTTTTTTATTAAACGAAATCCTGTTTCTGTGTCTTCAAGGATCGATGTAAATCATTCTTTTTATCTGCAGAAGTATTCTGATGAAAGTATCCTCAACAATAATTTAAAAGAGTAAGCTAAAAATGTTATGACTGCAAAGCAGATACACAGTTAAATTACAACACTATACACTTCTTCATTTATAGCTTTAAACAAGTCTATAAAAACAATGATAGCGTTTTTTAGTGTCAAGTATATACGGTTGTTTTACTTCTTTTATATTTAATATCTATAAATGTTGATAATCTATCAATACAATCAACTTTAATTATTAAAACATACGTATCTTGTTTATAAATAAATATAATTAATATTTTTCATAATGGTAACATGAATCAGCTATGTTCGCTACAGATTTATTATCCCATCTAATAAATGATAACAATTACAATGCTAAAAAATACAGGTAATTTTGCTACTCCTGATATTATTCTTATTATTGTAATATTTTCTGTATATTTTTTAGGCGAATTCTGGCCCATTATGGCTCAAAGTCCAAATCCACTTATTTCTAATTTGGAGCCGCAACAAAAGTCAAAAACACTACTATCTCAATTTAACCAAAGTACCGTTTCAAGTGGTATAAATAATTCTAAAGTAGTAATTATAACTTTTGGAGATGGATATGCTAGTCAATACACCTATGCCAAACCAGTTTTAGACAAGTATGGTTTTAAAGCCAACTTTTTTGTAACATGTAATAAGGTAGGGGTGAATTCCAGGTTGACTTGGCAAGAGATAGAGCAATTGTATAAAGAGGGTAACATTATAGGGTCTAAAACAGTGGACTATGGAACTAAAGCCATACAAAATAAAGATCTAAATCATTTGTCTGCTAGAGATTTAGAATTTGAAGTGGGTCAATCAAAACAATGTCTTTTAGATCATGGAATAAGCACCACATTTTTTGCTGTTCCTAAAAATCTAGCGTCTAATAATGCAACTGTAGTAAATACAGTTGCTAGATATTATGATCTAGCCATAAACGGTCATTCTAATCTAATGTATCTTCACTGTGATGGATGGAAACAAGATTCGAGTCAGACTGATTGTAGAACATACTTTGATAACGGTACCTTGACGTTTGCAAATAGGTATTCTATTAGAGAGTGGAGTATGCAACACATTGGACATGGAAATTCATTTAACGATGCTCAAATGTTTGAAAAATTCGTTGCAGAGATTAACAGTCAAAATAAATTCAACCAAAAGGGAAGTATAAATGCAATTCCTATAATAGGCTATCATGATATTGTTCCAATTCCAGATGCGAGTGATACTACTGTAACTTCTGCCACTACTATAAATCTGTTTAATGAAGAAATGAAATATTTGCATGATAATGGCTTTAGAGCAATAACTTTTGCTAATCTTGCATATGATGAAAAAACCAATTCTTTATACATAGAATGATATAGGTACCACATCGAAGAGATGGTGTTGGACATTCATTGCGTTATTTTATGTTTCATCATCTTTAATTTTTATGAATCAGCCTTCACCTATATTGAGTCAGTATTTGAATTAATAGGAAATCAACTAGTTCGACTTTTACATCCTCAATTCCAATACAAACGTTACTGTATTGGACCTAGATATTAATTTCTATTTCGTTTTTTTAACATTCTATAAATTTTTATTAAAGCTGCCAACTAACCTTTATATTTTAAATTTGAATACTTTATTAGACCATTTGGTAAAACCCTTAATTGTAACACAATATTTTTTTAAATAAAATGTTTAAAATAGAATCTGATCTGCAAACATAAAAAGGTAGTTGATGGTTAGATGACCATCTATCTAAAACTCGAATCATTGAAGACGTCAACAGAAAATTTGATGATTTTAAAATTATCATAGAACGCTATGAAACAAAATGCCTTCCAAAATATATATAAGGACAATACTTAGAGTTTCGATGACTATTTTCCTTGTATTAAAAAGAAGAAGAAGAAAAAGTGAAGATTAATCCATATTACAAAATGGATTAATTTGTATGGATTTGTATAAAGGGAGGTGGTTGAGGCTTAAGTTAACAGGACCCACAGATCTGCCTGCTGATTTATCACATTTTAAAACACTACAGGTTATGCCTTTCTCTACCTTACCCATTAAATTGCAAAAGTAAATGTCATATAAAAAAGTTGAGAATAAAAATATTATAAGGTATAGTATTCTGCTACTGGATTATGAATTACAATTGCTGCTGTTGAGTATTCGGGATTGATTTGTCCGCTATCTGTAAGGGTCATTCCATTTAAATCTGGATTTAAGAGCTTCCAAACTAAAAAATGCTGTGAAACATCAGGGCAGCTAGGATATCCCCAGCTATATCGTAGTCCTGCCCCTCCTCCTCCTCCTTTTTCTTCCAGTTTTAAATCTTTTTTAATGCGTAAATTTATCCAATCTGCAAGTGCTTCAGTAGTCTCAACAGCAAGCCCGTGCAGATAATAGGCATCTGAGTACCTATTCTCATTATTCCATTTTTCTATTATCTCTGCAACTTTGTTTCCCATTGTTACTGCTTGGAACGCTACTATATCATCAGATCTGGCATCAAAATAATCCGAAAGGCATAAATGTTTTTGTAATGATGAACGAGGAAATTCAAAAATAATTTCTGATTTTTTTTCCTCTTTGTCTAAATACTTTACTGCAAGATTATTTTGTTCAACTTTTCTGCAATTAAAATAACCATAAACTGCTTGAGGTTCAAATAAATTTTCTTTAATTACTTTTGCCTTCCATTCATCTAATAAATTATCAAATTCATTCTGCAGATTAGGAGCACTTTTTCCTCTCAAACCCCATGACAATACGAATAATGATTTTTTATTTAAAAATTTCCATATCTCTTCTAATGGAATATCTTTTTTTGAAAACCTATATTGAAAATTCAATTTAGTGGGAATTGGTTTATTTTTAACTGGTTCTACACTACTAGATAAGACTTGACCTGCATTGATGTTAGTTTTGTCATCATATTTTCTTTCATTCCAATTTTGTATTTTTTTTTTCCAATCTTCAATAAATTGACTTTTCCCATCTGACATTATATTGTTCATTATTTTTAAACCATCAAAAGCTGTCTTGCAGTAAAAAATTCCTGATTTGTAGATATCTCCATCTCCTTTTGCAATCCTGTTAATGTAGTCACTATTTATTGCTGCACCCCCGCATATGACAGGTATGTCTATCTTATTTTCTCGTGCAAAATCAGCAAAATACTGCATTTGTTTTGAAGTCGAAACCAATAATGCAGAAAGACCTACTACATCTGCTTTTATCTCTTTTATTTTATTTACAATCGTGGGTATAGGGACCTGTTTTCCTAGATCATAAACTTCGTATCCATTATTAGATAGTATTGTTTTAACCAGGTTTTTACCAATATCATGAACATCCCCATAAACAGTACATAACACCAACTTTCCTTTACTCATTCCATCTTGTTTTATTAAATATTTTTCTAACTCTATAACCGCCGCTTTCATACATTCAGCGGATTTTAGAACAAAAGGTAGGATTAACTCGCCTGAACCAAATTTGTCTCCTACTTCTTTCATTGCCGGAAGTAAAACTTCATTCAACGTTTCAACTGCCGCATTGTGTAAATTTTCCTTTGTAGATTCTAGTTTGTATGATGAAGTGACATTGTCTTTATTTTTTATTTCTATTATTTTCTTGTTTATTTGGTCTGAAATTTTTTCTGCAATAGCAAAAACTACATCATTTTCAATACCATCTTTTAATCTATTTACTATTCTAAAATAACATTTTTTACTTGAAGCCCAATTCTTATCTATTTCCATAATGTTTTGTTTTTGAAAAGATGATGATGATGAGTTGGATAATTTTGAATTAAAATATGATATCAATTCTGAAAGCGCATTATCTTTTGTATTAAATATCAAGTCTTCGCATATTTTTTTTTCATTCGCACTTACTTGCGGATATGGAATTATATCTTTTGGATTAATGATAACCGTATCAAGTCCATTTTTTAAAGCATGATATAAAAATACAGAATTTAAAAATTTCCTCGCTAAAGCTGGAAGTCCGAAACTAACATTGCTAAGTCCAAGGGTTGTTAAAGCTTTGGGATAATTTTCTTTTACCAGTTTAATTCCATCAAGAGTATTTACCGCAGAATCGGAATACTCTTTTTCTCCAGTAGCAAGAGTAAATGTTAGAACATCAAAAATTAATTGCCATGGTTTGAGTGTGTAATCTATTGATTTGTCATATAATAATTTCGCAACCTGCAATTTTTCATCGCTTGTTTTGGCCATTCCTATAGGACCAATACACATCGATATTGCAGGGGCTCCAAATTTTTTCATCATCGGAATAATGTCATAAAATCTACTACCATCACCTTCTAGGTTAATTGAATTTACGATAGGGATTCCTGGAATTTGCTTTAATGCAGCATGAACAACTTTGGTATCCGTAGAATCTATTACAAGAGGTGATTCAATTTCAAGACTAAGTCGTTTTACTAATCTTTGCATAAATTCCAATTCATCTGAACGCTCAGTTGTTGCAACACAGACATCAATACAATGGGCGCCATCCTCAACTTGTGCTCTTGCTATATCAATTAATCCATCAAAGTCATTTTCCAAAACCATTTTTTTTGCCTTTTTTGAACCCTGAGAATTTAATCTTTCACCAATAATAAGGGGACGGGGTTCTTGAAAAAGATCTACGGAGGTTATAGCAGAAGAAACTTTAGGATTATCATTATAAATTTTTTTCATAAAAACTGACTATCCAACAATTTAATTTTAAAATCATTTAAATGATTTCTTTATTTAATTTTTTTTATCTATTGTATATAAAAATGACCTAGTATCCAGCATCTGACGTAAAGTGACAATATGTTCAGGAGTGGTTCCACAACAACCACCGATTAACCTTATTTTGTCGTATCTTTTTATAAATTCGGATAATTTTTCAGTTATTTCTTTAGGTGACATTAAATATTTTGCCTGTCCATTTTCATTTATTGGCATGCCTGCATTTGGCATTACCAAAATTGGTAACTCATTTTGTTCACAAAGCCATTGAATACTGGAAGTCATTTCAACAGGACCGGTAGAGCAATTTAGTCCAAATACATCAATATCTAAATTACTAAGGGTAACATAGGCTGCTTGAATATTCGAACCTAAAAGCATTTTTCCATATTGATCTAAAGTAACATTTGAAATCAATGGAAGGTTTTTTTCTAATTTTTTCATTGCCCTAAAACAACCTTCGATTGCCAATTTAATTTCAAGGATATCTTGACCCGTTTCTATTAATAAAACATCGGCTCCTCCCTGTATTAATCCTTGAGCTTGGAGATAATATGCCTCTTCTATTTCATTTAAAGAAATATTACCAAGGTCAGGATCATTGGAGCTAGGCAGAAAACCTGATGGACCCATTGACCCTACGATGTATACTTTTTTTTGCAATTCCAAACCTGCTTGTTTTGCAATTTTTATAGCCTCCATATTAAACTCTATAGTTTTATGCCCAAATCCAAATTCATCTAATTTAAGTTTATTACTACCAAAGGTATTTGTTTCAATACAGTCAGATCCTGATTTGATATAGTTTTTATGGATATTTTTAATCCATTCAGGTCTAGTAAAATTGAGACTATCATTGAAACCTTCTTTACTATCCAGATAATCATTTTGTTTAGGTTGATAATGTTGGATCTCTGTACCCATTGCTCCATCAAACAGTAATATTTTTTTGTTTAAATCTTCAAGAAAGGAAATCACGACTTGATATGTATATAGTTATTGAATTTATTTATATTTCTTTAAAAAAATTGTTAAATTACAAAGAGATTTATAGAAAAAAGTTTAAAAAAAATTTGGGGCCCATAGTTCAGTTTGGATAGAATGGCTGCCTGCGGAGTAGTTGGTCGAGGGTTCAAATCCCTCTGGGCCCGCATTAAATTTGACTATATATAGGGTTCATTTTATATCAATCTGTTGCCAAATGAATCGATTACAAACATAAGAGATGACCATCCATTATCTTTATTTCTTTCTATGATAAATTCTCCTGAATCAAAAAGACAGTATCCTAAAAGATTGCAGAATTTCTTTAACTTTCTAGGACTACAAGGAGATATAAAAAACCAAAGTCTATCATTCGTTAATCAATCCAAATATGAAGATAACGATGGTGAAGAGCTTGAAAAACAGTTACTCATGTTTGCAAGATATCAAAAAGAAAGAGTAGACAAAAAAGAGATATCGCCATTAACAGTTCCAAATTATTTTAAGGCAATAAAAGTATTCTGTCAGGCTAATCGTCTTTCTAAGAACATAGAATGGAAAAACATTTCAAAGGCTATGCCTAGAGGATTAAAGGCATCGGATGACAGAGCGCCAACTTTGGAAGAAATTCAAAAGTTACTCGAATTCCCCGATAGGAGAATAAAACCGTTAGTATTAACCTTGGTATCCTCAGGTATTAGAATAGGTGCATTTGAAACACTAAAGTGGAAACATATAACTCCTATGTATCAAAAGGATTCAACTGAAATAATTGCAGCAAAAATCATAGCATATCCTGGAGACAGAGAACAATATTATTCTTTTTTAACTCCTGAAGCATACAATGCATTAATAGAATGGATGGATTATCGCTCTGCATGTAGTGAAATTATAACCAAGGAAAGTTTTATTATGAGAGACATATGGCAAATGGACGATTTAGAAGGAGCAGCCAACCCCAAACCATTAAATTCATTTGCTATAACTCGGCTATTAAATAGAGCATGGCAAGCCCAAAAGGTTAGAATAAAACTACCACAAGGAGAAAAAAGACATGAATTTAAAACAGCTCATGGATTTAGAAAATACTTTAAAACACAATCAGAGCAAGCAAGAGTTCCTTCAATTAAAATAGAAATGTATATGGGGCACAGCTTAGGAGTATCTGACTCTTATGTGAGGTTTACAGAGGATCAGATGCTAGAGGATTATATACAAGCAATTGAATATCTTACTATCAACCAAAATGTTGTTCTTATCAATAAAAGTATAAAAAAACAAAGTGAATACCTGCAAAAATCATTAAAGGAAATGGACGAAAGACATAGAACAGAAATAAATGCAGTTCATGAAAAATATGAATCTCAAATTAATGATCTTGCTACATCCATACAAAAACAACAGGCAATAACATTTGAACAAAATGAAAAACAAAAAGAGGTATCCAATAACTGGATACAACAGCTGACTACTATAGAAGAAAAGATGATAAAAATGAACAAAGATATGTCAGATTTTAAAAACCATTTGCTTCAATCTCTTGAGAAATCCATTCCATAATAAAATCTTATGACAAGTCCACCCTGTTGATAAAAGAATTTATCGATAAAAATCCTGCAGATAGAAAGATTATTGAGGAAATACTTTACAAACACGGTATACAGATTCCTTCATCGGATGATGCTATATAATAAATATAAAATATACAAAGTCCCATAAACAAATTTGAATCTTGTATATGGTCAAATATGACTGTAATCTATAAGGATTACTTTATTAACTATATCTACCTAATCTTTAGTAAATGGTAACATCTATTGTTACAACAACAATTAGAATCAGCTTTATTACAAAAAATAAACTCATTGCAATAGGGAGAAAAAATCAGTCATTTGATAGCGTCGTATTGTCACTGCTTGAAGAACATTATAATAATAGAAAAGAAGGACAAAACCAACAGAGAATGAAATAGAGAGAAAAAAAGTTGACTACCAATAGATACTAACCCTATCCAATTATTATCTTTATTGTTTCTCATCTGTTTTATCTATCACTATTAAACTATGTTACCAACAAGGTGAATACATATTTCAATATTACAATAAAAAACAAAATGTCCCCTGTTTGAAGAGGGGACATGGTAAACATATAATTTTAGTTAAAAAAGATATTGCTACATTAAAAATATTTTCTGTCTTTGTAGCACACTCAAACAAATATACATTTATCACAGTATTTAACGAAAGATGTTCTCTATCTGACTTGATATTTTCAATTCTTTATTTACAAAGTGGAATCTGAAGTCTGAAGATAATTCTTATGCTACTGAATTTGTCCCCTCAAAGGTCGAGGAGGTCCAAGCCCAACAAAAACCCACTATTCATGACCCGATAGAGGAACATTTATCTCAAAACTTATCTATACAAACAAAGTTACCATCCTCTAGTTCAAAACCATCCTATGAAAATGCCTATCATATGGTAAGTGAATTGGAAGAAGAACTACATGAAATAAAAATAAAGGGTATCAAAAGAGATGTATTTGAATATATAGCCAAATTTAATTTAAAAGGTCAATGCCCTACACAAAAAGAAATATCAAAACACTTGAAAATATCAGATGAAAATCTAAAGAAAATATTGCAAAGGGCGTGTAAAGAAGGTTTGGTTTGCATTCATCCTGAGAAAATAGGACATGAATATCAATATGTCTTGGCTAACATGCAGGATATAATAAAAGTAACAGATAACAAGGAGAACAACGATGATATGATGAATAATAATAGTGATACTATTATAAACTCGCTACTTATCCAATTACTAAGTAACAAATTAAATCCTGAATTCCATCACGTTTCTTTAGAAACACGGTTAAAGTATACAGATGATTATAAACGTCTTTGCTGGGGTATACATTCAATAGAAAATAAAGGAAAAACCTTCGAATATCCTATCTCTAGACATAGAAAATATACAATAATGGTTTATCCCAATGGTGCAGTTATGATAACGATTAAGGCTACTCTTCATCCCTTCAAATGGTATTCACGAGAAGACTGGATACAACTAATAGAGATATGTGGGTCGATCCATCAAAGAATTAAAGACTCTTTATCTATTTAGCCATTAATACATCCTTCTGCATCAGACTGGATTGTAAAACAAATATATATTAATTATGATATTCCTGTGTCTCAATTTGACGACTCAAAGTCATATTCTTCCGAAGGCACCTTTACAATATCGCGGTTGTTTGATGGATGTCTAAAGGTTAGACATCTGGATAGGGTTTATCAAGTTTATAGCAAATTATTACCATACAAGGGAAGCTGTATCCGCATAGAAGAGCGGATAAGCTTTCCTTCACATTCCCCACCTCCTACTTTATCTTCTTTACCTAATACTATTATCCCTCCATCCCCTGAACATATTCTAGATATTAGATCTCTTGCATAATTAGAAACAATCTACACTTTCAAGTATGGATGGTGTATCTGTTTTTACCGAGACTGGTTAATCATTTTATAGTTTACCAGACCCGATACTATGTCTGATATCCTGTTGTATTTTCTTAACCTATTTCTAAATACATCATTCATTATCCTGTATTTTTTCAATCTGCAGATGGTATGCTCTATCACTATTCTCTTTTTAGAATGAATTCTGTTGTACTCTTTTTCTTCTTGGGACAACTCTTCTTGGTTTCTTTTCTTTTTATACGGAAAGGCGGATAATTGTTCTGGGAAATCCTTTTCTACACCAAGATATCCAAGATCAACTACATTTACCACAACTCGTTTGGGGGTGACAGGATGGTTATTCTTATATTTTTAAAGATATAATCATGTCTTTTTCCTTTTTTATGGGCGGCCTTATGAAGGATATAACCACGATTGTTAACCATAAGCTGGTTCTTTACAGTGTGTCTTTTCTTCTTGCCTGAATAGAATATTTTTCTTCTATCCTTATCTACCCCAGGTCTTTGAATCGGCTGTCCGGTGGTGGAATCTATGAAAGTCATAAAGCCGGGAAAATATTGTTCAACTTCCTCTGGGGTTTTCAACCTTTTTGTTATGTTGTATATCTTCTGAGGGATAGGTAGGCATTGCCTTATCATATTCAATATTCAATCTTTTGAATATCTCTGCATATGTTGCTCTGATCCAAATCAAAGAGAAAGCCAGCTAACGTGTAAGTAATGTAAAGACGATAGTAAACAAGTAATATCAAAAATCAGCTTATGGTTAACAATCGTGGTTATATCCTTCATAAGGCATCCCATAAAAAAGGACGTAAACATGATTATGATGTTTAAAAATATAAGAATAACCATCCTGTAACCCCAAAACAGGTTGTTAATGTGCTTGACCTTGGATATCTTGGAGTAGAAACGGATTTCCCAGAACAATTATCCGCGTTACCTTATAAAAAGAAAAAGAATCAACAGGATCTATCCCAAGAAGAAAAAGAGTATAACAAATTTCACTCTAAAAAGAGAATAGTGATAGAGC